>NZ_JBSIBP030000011.1:0-149530 GCF_053613295.3 Aquimarina ulvae | reverse complement strand
AAACAACTATCATCAGATGTTTTCACTAAGCTGGCTCCGCTAAAATTGTCATCCCAGTACAAGGTAGCTTTATATCCTGGTTGAACGCGTAAAGAAGAAACATTGTCATTAGGTATCCCAAGTGCCGCTAATTGTGTCATCGTATAACTACCTTCAGAAAGACCTACTGCAGTGCCAGAAAAAGGGCAATCAAGATATAATCTAACAGGCGGATTATCAGGCGTTGAGTTTCCGTCAATTTTCCCTAACGTAATTTTGATGTTTGTTGGATTTGGGGTATGAATTGTTGCAGATTGATCGTAGACATCATCATAGGCAAAAGTGTACGTTTGACTTTCGAAGCTAATATCGGTTCGATGGAAAAATTTAGAATACCAATTGTAAGGCCAGGTTTGGTAATATTTAGAACTGTCTCCAAAATTTTGCAAAGCACCTGAAGGCATATTTAAGTCCACAGCATGTCTTGTGATTGCTGCTACCATTTGAGATTGCACTACTAAATCCCATCGATCTCCTGAAGCCATAACACCACTACCTTCCATTGCTTCAATTGTAGTTGGCTTACCAAAAATAGTTCCTATTTGTCCATCACTATCTCTCCTGAAAACAAAATTATTTCCTTGTACACTACCTCTCCAGATACCCGCATCTGATGTAAAGGCTAATTCCTGACTTGAGTATTTAGACCAGATATCATTGATATATCCATCCATAAAATTATTTGGAAACGATGCTACTTTTGTTGGGAAATGAATTGAACCTTCTGACTCATTCAGTAAACTTTGAAACTCTCCAGGAGCTGTACGTCGCCATTCATCTAAAATTTCATTATGATTCTTTAATTCTCCTACTTTTTTATAAAAACCATCGCCCCAAACTTCTAATCCCATAGGGTATTGATAAGCATCTACTCTAGAGGTGTTGCACCATAAACCAATGTCGTTAAAAGTAAGTTCGATCAATTCAAATTTGATTCCTTGATTGGGGTCTGTAGGGTTTTCCAAATTAGGGGCTGCATACCCACTCGGTGCTCCGGAATGCCCAAAAAAGTATAAATACAACTGACTTTTAAATGAAATCATTATACGGCACCCAGCTATTTTAGGAATCTGAACCGTTTTGTTTGGAATATCACTTAGTCTACGAAAACAGTCTGCATATTTTCCGTCGAGTCCTGGGCCTTGATTACCACCAATAACGGGTCCTTGTACTGTATTGATCGAAGGATCCATATTGTTTACCTGTCCACTTATGGGGTCTACCCACACATGACCATCGGTAATGCCAACTATAGCTATAAAAACTTCATCATCAGGATAATCTGAAGTATTTGATATTTCATAAGGTAAGGTCTGTGCTTTTACTGTAACACTAAAAAATAAGAGTAAAACTAGTAGTTTGAGAAAACTAGTGGTCTTTGAGTTCGTTTTTAAGAATACGTTTGTTTTCATGATTTAGATAATTTGTGTAATTAAGTTAGTTCGAAAAATTTCATATAATCCTTGTCCATATGTGTTTTGGCACATACAGCATCAATGTCTTTCACATTCAAATCGTTTTATTGAAACCCGATCTGATCGCGATATATTTTTCCCAAGTAGTCCACATAAATAGAAATACATTTATGTACTTCTATTCATCTATTTCCGAATTTGATATTAAAAATATCAACATCTTAAATCTGATTTCAGTTGTATAATGAATATATACGATGCTGAAATCAAGGGTAGAGCTGAATTTACTATTCCTAGCTATGAATGGTATTTACTTCCAGATTTTGATATAATCAATCTCAAATTTCTTTGGAAAGATTGTATCATCCACTTCTGGACCCCCAAAATTACCACCAATGGCAAGGTTCATAATTATATAAAATGGCTTATTAAAAGGCCAGGTTTTGTCATTTTTTATTTCTGGAGAAAATGTATAAACCAGTTTGTTATCGATATAAAATTCTATTTCGTCTTTAGTCCATTTTGATTTGTATACATGAAAACCCTCTTCTATCGTGTCATCAATAGTTTTCTGAGAGTTAGCAGTATTTCCGAAACTTTGTCTCGTATGTAAGGATGTATAGACAGTATGAGGTTCCTTCCCAACATATTCCATAATGTCTATTTCTCCACAATCCGGCCAACCTATTTTCCCTATATCAGCTCCTAGCATCCAGATGGCTGGCCATAATCCGTGACCTGTTGGTAATTTGGCACGTACTTCTATGGTACCATATTGAAACTCTTTTTTATCTTTTGTAGTAATCCTACCGGATTTATATATATCTCCTTTTTTGGTTGCTGTAATTATTAAATTACCTTTCTCAAGTTTTACATTTTCCCTCGTATAGATTTGCCTTTCATTATTACCCCAACCACACACATCAGGACAACCATCTCCCAATTGATAGTTCCAATATGATTCGTTTAGCTGAGTTCCATTAAAATTCTCTTCCCAAATCATAGAATCCGAATTCCGGCATGAGATGATGGTTAAAGAAAGAATGATATAGCTTAAGAAATTTTTCAATCTAATTTAGTTCAAAAGTTGATTTTATAGTTTTATCCGAGCTACCGCCTACAAAAACTTCAAACGTTCCCGGTTCAACAATCCACTGATTGTTATTATCATAAAACCCTAAAGTTTCTGTGTCTAATTCAAATTTTACGGTTTTAGTTTCTCCTGGTTTTAATGAGATCATTTCAAAACCTTTTAACTCTTTCACTGGTCTTGTAATGCTAGCGAAAAGATCTCTTATATATAGCTGAGTTACCTCTTTACCTTCATATTCTCCAGAATTAGTAACATCTATGGAAACATTTATTTTTGCATTACTAGTCGTTTGATTTTCCATGGTAACATTTAAATTACCATATTCAAAACTAGTATAACTCAATCCGTGACCAAAGGCATACAATGGAGAATTTTTTTGGTCAGAATAATGTGACCAAAAAACAAGGTTTGGAGCGGGCTCGGATGGTCTACCCGTATTTTTATAGTTATAATAAATAGGTACTTGACCCACACTTCTTGGAAATGACATTGGCAATTTTCCACTTGGATTATAATCCCCGTATAAAACCTGTGCAATTGCATGACCGCTTTGAGATCCTAATTGCCAAGCTTCAACTATTGCCGGAATATGTTTATCTGCCCAAGGGATTGTTAATGGTCTACCATTATTTAAGACCAACACAACATTTTTATTTGCTTCATATACTGTTTCTAAAAGGTCTTGCTGTACACCTGGCAAGTCAAGATCTGTTCTGCTTCGCCCTTCACCGCTTTGAAAACCTACTTCTCCTAAAACAATTATAACCACATCTGCCGCTTTAGCTACTTTTACAGCTTCTGCAAACTCACTCCTATTTGTGGTGTTAATTTTTGTTTCGGTTACGAATGTGGTGTTTCCTAACGACACATCTGCACCTTTGGCATATACTAACGAATTGCCTTTATACTGCTGCATTCCTTCTAAAACTGAAACAGCTGTATTATCATCCGCAGCGATTCTCCAACTTCCCAAAGGACTATTCTTATCACTAGCCAATGCACCAATTAGGGCTATTTTTTTTCCTTCTTTTTTAAGAGGAAGCAATTTTTTATCATTCTTGAGCAATACAATTGACTTTTTGGCCACGTCTAATACTGCTTCTTGATTTTGTTTACTGCCAATCACTGTCTTTTCTCGGTTCTCATCACAATATTTATAAGGATCTTCAAATAACCCAAGTTCATATTTTACTCTGAGAATTCTTCTGGCCGAATCGTCAATAAAACGCTCTTTAACTTTACCTTCTTTTACCAGATTAGCAAGGTGTTCTACATAAAGATATGATTCCATATCCATATCAGATCCACCTATAGCAGCTAATTCTGCTGCACCTTTTCCATCTTTTGCATAGCCGTGCGCTATCATTTCGGTAATAGAGCCCCAATCAGAAACTATAAAACCCTGGAAGTTCCAATCTCCTTTTAAAATATCTCTTTGTAACATTTTGTTTCCTGTGGCAGGAACTCCGTTTAGCTCATTAAAAGAATTCATAAAAGTTTTCACATTTGCTTTTACCGCAGCTCTGAAAGGAGGAAACACAATATTATTTAAGGTAGAAGTACCGATATCCACAGTGTTATAATCTCTACCAGATTCTGAAAAACCATAACCTGCAAAGTGTTTTGCACAAGCTGCTATTGTATGATTAGCAGATAAATCATTTCCTTGAAAGCCTTCTATTCTTGCCATACCAATTTTTGCTCCCAAAAAAGGATCTTCTCCTCCACCTTCCATCACTCTTCCCCATCTGGCATCTCTAGATATATCAATCATTGGTGCAAATGTCCAGTTAATTCCTGCAGCAGAAGCTTCAAGAGCCGCTACCTCAGCAGACTTTCTGATTGCATCCATATCCCAACTTGCTGATTCTGCAAGTGGAATCGGACTCATTGTTTTATAACCATGTATTACGTCAAATCCTATGATTAAAGGAATGCCTAATCTTGATTCTTCTACAGCAATTTTTTGTACTTTTTTCACATCTTCAACACCTCTAACATTAAGCATAGATCCAACCCAACCCTTTCGTAGGTGTTCATATTTTTTTGCTGCTGCACCTTCTTTAGGCTGAGGACCCGTAAGGTCCCAGAAACCATTATATTGATTCATCTGACCAATTTTTTCCTCTAAAGTCATTATAGAAAGTAAAGAGTCTATCTTTGATTCTACTGTTTGATTCAAACCTTTAGAAGTTTCTGCAATATTAGAATCCAAATCATTCATTTTTTCTGACGACGAATTGCAGCTGTTTAGAAATAGCCCGCATAGGAGTCCAATGATTACTACATTACTTTTTTTCATTATAAATAGATCTAAATATATTATTTACTGCAAAATTAATGTTTTTAGGAAGGCTATGTGGTCAATAACCTTCCTTTAAAAAACAATTTAAAACTAAGTGTATATCTACTGATAAACTCTTACATAATCTATTTCCATAGTCGAGTCTGCGAATGAAGGATCTATGGCTCCTCCTAGGGTACCTCCCATAGCTACGTTAAGAATTAAAAAGAAATCATTTTCATAGAAGGGAACATCACTACCATAGGAGTATGTGAGATGTGGAGTGCCATCAACTGCTAAAACAAGTTGATCAGACGACCATTCCACACTATACACGTGAAAAGCAGTTGTAGCATCCGAAAGTGTTGTACGGCCAACGATAGCATTACCTGCTGAGTTTCCTGGAAGATGAAGCGCACTGGAAACATCATTTATATTATTTCCTACGTGCTCCATAATATCAATTTCTCCACAATTAGGCCAACCTACGGTTTCAAAATTAGCACCTAGCAACCAGAGTGCTGGCCATGTGCCACCTCCATCTGGCAATTTAGCGCTGATTTCAACCCTACCATATGTAAACTCAAATAAGTCCTGAGACTTAATTCTTGCTGAGGTGTATCCTCCGTTTTCTGCTCTAGCTGTGATTTTCAATAAGCCATTCTCAACAATAACATTACTAGGGTCGTCAGTGTATGATTGTGCCTCTCCATTACCCCATCCATTATCTCCTGTTCCTAAATCATAGGTCCAATTTGCACTATTTGGGGCGCCATCTGTATCAAATTCATCGGACCAAACCAATGTATTAAAGTCGTTATCATTTCCTGTATTCTCGTCTTGTGAAGTAATTAAGAACCACCAGTCAAATTCGTTATTGCCGTCTGTGGAGCGTAATGTAAGATCATTAGTAGCTTGCTGAGGGTTATAACCAACCAATTCATAAGAATGATCACCTCCAATATAATATCCTATGAAACCGATTCCACTTAGATTTAGAGTAACTACACCTCCTGGAGCGGTAATTGACCACGTACCAGTGTAATCATCATAAGGATAGTTTTCTATATCAGCTCCATTCGCAGTTCCACTGCCCGTTCCTCCTAATTCATCAATTAAATTTTCTCTACCAAATACTGTTCCTGAAGGGTCTACCGTAGGGTCATCATTAGTGCTATCCGTTATATGTCTAAATGTACCATCTCCGTTAAAGATATATCTATCGTCATACATACCAACACCTGCTTTATCGTTTGCTGGAGCGGAGAAAAACTCTGCAAAATCTGTACCTCCTACTGGTCCAAGTCCAAAATGTGTAGAACTTTCATTTTTAATTCTCCACGATCCTGTAGTTAGCATGGTTATTAATTCTACTGGTGGTTCATATAAAACCAATACATCTACTTCTATAGAAGTACTGGATGATATGCCTCCCGCTCCTACTGCAATAACAGTCACTGTGTACGTACTTAACCCCGTAACTGAAAAATTATATGCTTGGGTTCCTGATGGAGATGCTGTTGCAGTTCCATTAAAAATGTAGTTAAATGAAATAGCGTCATCTGCAGTTGCACTGAAATTTACTGTACCGCTTCCATCTCCATTTGGGTTATTGGCATCTGCACCAACAATATCAATAGCTACTTGAATATTAGAAGGTGCTTTAATTTCTCCTACAGAGAGGTCGTCCTCTTGACAGCTTGTAAAAAAAGCAAGCGTAAGGACAAAACTTATTATATAATTTATTTTCTTCATAATGATTATTTTAAAAATGAAAACGTTACCGTTTTATATCTAATTAATGGATAAGGAAACGTTATCTAAATTGACAAGACCGATATCCGCACCTAAATCAAAAATTACTCTTGCATCAGGAGCACCAAAATCGCTGGCAGATAAAGTAAGCGTATACGTTGTTCTTGTTGTAGTAATATCTACAGTTTCAGTGCTACTTGACCAAGGATCTGCACTGAGACCGATTCCAGCAAGTATAGATCTATTTGTATCCGACCACGCATCAAATGTTAATCTGTACGTGTTACCTTGGATAATTTCAATCTTTTGACTGACATTAACATCAAAAGGATTACCTGCTGCAGTTACGTTGACTGAGTAATATGTATTACCTCCATTAGTTATTACTGGCGCTGAAGTATTATCATCAACTCCTACGATCCAGGAGTCGCTACCATTTTCAAAATCACCATTAGTCAACAAACCATCATCAAATGTTATGTCTCCTTTATAAAAATAAATGTTATCTATAAATACTGTTCCTGTTGCCGAAGGATCTCCTACAAATTTTAATTGATGTATATCTCCAACAGTAAGCCCCTGATCCGTATATGCTGATATAGGTATATCAATACTTGTCCACTCTCCTTCAGATAGGTTACTTACGACAGGTTGTTCGCCATTTGAAACACTAATCAAAGAAGTTTCTATTGTCGATATTCCACCAGCTGTCCAGACATCTAAGTGTATAAATTCCATTTCAGTTACATCAACAGGAGCGCCAATCTGAATTCCCTGATAACTTAAATTAATGTACTGTAACATAGCATCACCATTAAGATCAAAAGAGCTCCAGCTACTGCCCTGGCTACCTTGACCCCAATCCGGAAAGTAATCAGTTCCTGCTTCATCTGTATACGCAGCACTGAAAATAGAAATCACATCTTCGTCTGCTCTAGACGGGGGACTAGGAGCTGATACTAAAGGCTGTAAAATTTCTGTTACTAAAAAATCTTCAGAATATTCTATCGTAGCGATGGCTCCACCTTTTGCAACTACCCTAATTGTATACATTCCTGCTTCCTGATATAGGTAAGAAACGGTTTCACCAATATTTGCAGATACTGGAGTGTCATTTCCTGTTTCTCCAAAGTATACATCAAAAGACATAGCATTATCTGCAGTAGCTCTCACATTTACTTGTTTTGATACAGCCGCGTCATTCTCTATGGTAACTACTAAATTTTCAGGAGGGTTGAATGAAACAACTACTTCTTGTATTACCTCAGTCTTCAACCCTGTAATTCCATTACCGACTATTCTTAAACTGTAACTTCCTTCACTATATACGTGTGTTATGCTTTCGCCTAGTTCCACATTGTCAGGCTCCGCAGTATCATCTCCATAATATAGATCAAAGGATACAACACCTTCTCCGCTAGGAGTTATGGTTACTGATCCTGTATTATCCTGTGTTATGTTTAAAAGAGCAGATATGTTTGATGGAGCAACAATAGTATTTAGATAGTCTAGACTATCATCTTCAGCACAGCTCGAAACGAACAGTATTGATAGACATAAGCTGAATATATATTTTAAAAATTTCATCTTCTTCTAGTTTTTAGTTTTTTTTTAATACCCTGGGTTCTGTTCCCATCTATTTCCTGCCAACTGAATCTCAATCAGAGGTATTGGAAATACTTCGTGTTTTCCTGTAACGAAACCATCTATTTCTGTAGCAGCTCGACCTGTTCGTACCAAATCAAAGAATCGATGCCCTTCGCCAACCAACTCTACTCTTCGCTCCTGATAAATAGCATCTGTTAAAGTAGATCCTGAAGCTGTTACGTCTGGCAACTGAGCTCTGTTTCTTACTCTATTAAGATAAATTAAGGCTTGTCCATCATTACTTGGGGATTTTCTGTTATGTGCTTCTGCAGCCATTAGTAAAACATCTGCAAACCGAATAGCTCTGTAGTTATTAGGATTGGTAAGGTTTGCATCTCCTGTATTTAAATCTCCCTGACGTGCAATATATTTTCTATTATAATATCCAGTATGCTCAAAACCAGTAGAAAAGGTAGCTCCTTCTGACGCTGCCCAAGCCTCTATATCTAAAATAGCTACATCAAGTCTACTATCTCCTGCTTCGAATGCGTCTACAACTTCTTGTGTAGGTACATTAAAACTAAAACCGGATTCAAATAGCGGTCCCGCATAATTTCTTATTCCATTAAAACCAACAGCTACATTACCCTCACTACATTGCAAGCATCCAAACCCTGCGCCTTCTTCATCTGTATATTGTACTTCAAAAACAGATTCGATGTTATTTTCACCTTCTTGTTCAAATATTGAGTTGTAGTCGGTAACTAAATCATATGGTCCAGCAACGACAAGGTCTAATACATCTGCCGCCTCTGTAAATTTATCTTGAAATAAAAATACTTTACCCAATAAAGCTCTTGCTGCTCCTTGTGTTATTCGCCCAGTCTCTGCTTGAGTTGACGGCAAGTTATCTGCTGCAAATTGTAAATCTTCTTCAATTAAAGCATATACTTCTTCTTTTGATGACCTGTCGATACCCGTTTCTTCTCCAAATAGAATTCTTCTATCTATTGCCAACGGTACATCTCCAAACCATTTTACTAATTCAAAATAGTAGTAAGCTCTTAAAAATCGTGTCTGAGCAATTACCTCTTCTTTACCAGCAAAATCAGTTTTATCTTGAAACTCCATGATATAATTTGCACGATTAACACCTGCGTACATCCAACTCCATATATCTCTAAGCTGGGCATTGACTGGTGTGTGCATCATATCATCTATTTCTTGTATTCCCGGAGTATCCGTTGCACTTTCTCCACCAGCTAATGTATTATCAGACGCAATCTCTCCTAACATTACATTTAAATACGTTGATTGCAATAGATCATAAGCTCCTATCAATGCGTTTTGATAATCTTCTTCGCTATTAAAAAAGTCTTCTGAATTTTCATCCTCTGAAGCTACATCTACAAAATCGTCACTACAAGCAACAATCACAGTCAATAGCACAAAAAAGATTACTGTTGTTTTTATATTATATTTCACCTTTTTCATCTTGATTAAAATTTAAGATTAACACCTAATAAATATGTTCGTGGTACCGGATAGAAACCTTGATCGATACCTCCACCAATAGGGTCTCCGGATGATGCTGAAGGATCATACCCTTGATATTCTGTAAATGTGTATAGATTATTTATGGAAGCATAGATTCTAAATTTATCTATACCGATAGGCTCCATGAATGTATTTGATAACGTATATCCAAGTTGTACATTTTGGATTCTTAGAAATGATCCATCTTCAACATAAAAACTAGAAAATAGACTATTAGAATTTGCTGCCGTTGTTACTCTGGGAAAAGAATCAGTAGAGCCTTCGCCAGTCCAACGCCCAAGAAATCCATTTCTTCTATTTACCAAAGGTTGGTTACGTTCATAATTTCTTACGATATCATTACCAACCGATGCAAAAGCATACGTAGTAAAATCGAAGTTTTTATACTCGAATCCAATATTTAAACCCATCGTAGCATCCGGAATTGGATTTCCGATATCTGTTCTATCATCAGAATCAATTTCTCCATCTCCATTTATATCGATATACCTAAGATCTCCTGGAGCTGCATTAGCTTGGGTTGCATGTGCATCAACTTCAGCCTGATTCTGAAAAATACCATCAGTTTGTAATCCATAGAAATATCCAATTGGTTTACCAGCTTCCATTCTTGATGGAGGATCCTGACCTACGCCAAATGAACCACCTGGAATAAAACTATTTTCACTGTTTACAGATATTACCTCGTTATCGAGAGTAGTAAGATTAAAACTTATGTTGAATTTAAAATTCTCAGAAAATCGATCGTTATAACTAATTAAAAATTCATACCCCTTATTTTCTACTATACCTGCATTAACAACTGGTGGGGCCGAAGCTGGAGCTCCTACTCCAAGAATACCGGAAACCGGTGCCACTACTAATAAATCTTCAGTTCTTTTTTTGAAGTAATCAAAAGTGATATCGATTTTATTATTTATTAATTTCGTATCAAAACCAACATCCAGTGTCTTTTGCTGCTCCCACTGAATTTCTGGGTTTGACAATCGTCCAATAGCCTCACCACCTAACAGCAATTCATCATTAATTACATAAGCTCCTTCTCCATTTAGTAAAGAAACAAAACCATAATCTGGGATTCTATCATTACCAATCACACCATAACTAGCTCTAATTTTCAGAAAGCTTAACCAACGGCTATTACTTAAAAAAGACTCATCAGACACCACCCAACCAATAGAAGCTGCTGGAAAATATCCAAACTTATTTTTAGGTCCAAATCTCGTTGATCCATCTCTTCTCAAAGTCGCAGATAACAAATATTTTCCTTTATATCCGTACTGTAATCTTGTAAAATAGGATAGCAACCTAGCATCAAATGTATTTCCGCCATTAATAAAATTATCGACTACGTCTGACGCCTGCGAAATATTAGCATTAGCATACGAGTTATCTATGATATCAAATCCTGTAAAACCTGTTAATGTTCCTGTTGATTGGAATACTGACATCCCTAAAAGCACTTTTAGATCGTGATCATCTGCAAATACTTTTTCATATTTCAAGAAATTATCCCAAGTATAATCTCTAAAGAAATTCTTGGACTCTGTAACACTACTTCGATCAACATTAAATACTTTTCCTGATCCATAAAACACTACTGGAGAAAAACTTTTTCCATCTACTTCAGAATAGTTAAATTGATATCTAGATTCTACCGTAAAATTGTTCAAAAAATTATACCGCAGACCAAATGTGGCTCCAATCTTATTCACCTGAGTATCATTAAAAGTGTTTTCTAGTTGTGCAATGGGGTTTATTACTTCATTACCTAACCCTTCTGCCAAGGTAAAATCACCATTTTCATCTCTTATTGAAAACGTAGGCGCCATATTTAAGGCATTGAATAGCACAGAACCTAAGGTGTTTTCCAACACTGTGTTTCTATTTGTTTGTGTAAAAATACCTGTGGTTGTGAATTTAAGGTTCTTAGCAAAATCTAAGCTATAGTTTAATCTTCCTGTAAAACGTTCAAAATTCGCATCAGATCCACCAACAATACCATCTTGAGTTAAATAAGAAGCGCCAGCTGAATAAGCCGAATTTTGTCCTCCTCCAGTAACATTGAGATTAATATTGGAGATCGGTGCAGTTTTAAAAATTTCATCCTGCCAATCTGTACCTTCTCCTAATTCGGATAAATTTGAAAATGGAGGTGTACTTCCTCCTGCTGCAAAAGATTCGTTAATGATAATACCGTATTCTGTGGCATTAAGTACGGGTAATTTTCTTGTAGTTTCCTGAAAACCTGTATAAGAATCAAATTCGAATTTTAGATCCATATTCCTATAACCTGTTTTTGTAGTAATAAGAATCACACCATTTGCTGCCCTCACTCCATAAATACCTGCAGTAGCATCTTTAAGCACGTTGATACTCTCTATATCATTAGGGTTAATTACACTCAGATCCTCTATTACATTACCATCAACAAGAATTAGAGGTTGAGCTTGACCATTCGTGGATATTCCTCGTATAGAGATAGTAGCGTTGCTACCCGGTGCTCCTGATTGGGATGTTATATTAACACCCGCAACTTGTCCTTGTAATGCTTGTTCTATTCGAACCGGATTTAATTCTTCAATAGTTCCAGATCCCACTACAGAAACTGCCCCTGTGACCTCCTTTTTTCTTTGTGTTCCATAACCGATCACAACGACCTGTTCTAAGGACTCACTGTCTTCCTGCAGTGTAACATTAATAACACGACTTTGCCCAACCTTGATTTCCTGCGTCATAAAACCTACGTAGGAAAACAATAGGACACTACCAACGGATACATTATTTAATGCATAGTTTCCATCAAAATCTGTTATTGCTCCATTGGCGGTGTTTTGTACGAGAACATTAACTCCTGGAAGTGGCAATCCGCTCGCATCATTTACAGTTCCCCCGATCTGAATTTCTTGAGCATGAATAATCGTGGTTAAAAAAACGATTATTAAGAAATTTACAATTTTCATAAATGTTTTTGTTTGATTTACTCAAATCTAGTTACGAATATTAAGAAATCGTTAATATTGAACCACAACAAAAAACATACAGGATAAAGTTATAATTAAAAATTTACTATTTTTTTTTGACAAAATTCCAGTGAAAGCACTGAATCATAAGGATTTCCTATGCATTAAAAAAAACCAAATAAAAAAGTGATGTAGCCTAACTATAACGTTAGAGTATAGGTAATGTTGTGGTGTTTTATAGGAATGTTGTAGTGTTAGATTTCAAGAATATAATTTACTAAACTATCAGAATGCTCCAGTTCTAACTTTTTTCTTAACCTATAACGCTTTATTTCTACACTTCTAACCGATATATTTAGTAGAGGAGCAATTTCTTTGGATGACAAATTAAGTCTTAAATAGGTACAAAAACGCAGGTCATGAGGAGTTAAATTATCGTGCTTCTCTTTTAGTTTTTTCAGGAAATCTTTATCTACACTATTAAAAGCTTCTTCAAAATGTTTCCAGTCATCTTTATTATTTAAGTTTCTATCAATAATCCGTTCTACATTCTTTACGCCATCTCTTTCAAATTCAGATTTTTGAAGTTCTTTCTTAATAGTATTTAGAATTTCGTTCTTCTTAATTATATTCATTGTCGAGGAAGCCAGTTCACGATTTTTACTTTCGATGTCTTGCGTTAACTTTTCATTATTCAGCTTCATGATTTCTCTCTCACTCTCTAGCTGTCTGAGCTCGAGCTGTTTTTTATTTTCTTCTACTAATTTTTCTCTTTGCCTAGTATAATAACGTTTATACGCTCTATGCATTATCAAAAGTAACATCAACAGTGTTACTGAATAAGTTACAATTGCAATTGTAGAAAAGTACCAAGGCCTATCAATTACAAATTTATAAGACACAATATTCGTACTTAGAACATTACCTGTTTTCGCCCTTACTTTAAAAACATATTCCCCAAATGGTAAGTTTTCAAATTCTATATTTGTTTTAGTGTTCCAACTACTCCAGTTATCATAAAAGCCCTCGAGTTTATACTGAAACCTAGAAATAAGGTATTTATCATATTCTGGAATTGTATAAACAAAAGAAATAGTGTTTAAATCAGAGCTGAAAACGGGAGGCGTATCAGTAAACTCTACCGCTTTAAATTCTGTGGATTTTTGCTTTGTTGAGACTTTTTCAAGAATAATATCATGTTCATCAGCCTGCACCATAGATAAATCTATGATCATATATCCATACGCAGTTCCTATTAAATACTTCTTTTCTTTTAAATGAAGTATATTTTCAAACCCAATCATTTCTTTTCTCAACAAATAAGGAATGGGAATTTTGGTTACATCTATATTATCTGAAAATTGACTCTGAGAAATATAATACAATTCATCTTCTGCAAAACTCCAAAGTCCATCTTTATTATCTTTTACAAGCTTCCCAACACTTTTTATTTTGGCTTTAAAAGTTTGACTTATTAAGTTATTTTCTTCAAATATATTTTTTTCCTTATTGTAAGAGAACACTCCTTGTTGGTGTGCATAAAAAATAGTATTCTTATATTTTACAATACTTGAATTTTTACCTTTGGGTGTTACTGTATCTTTTTCGACCTCTAATATCTTAGAAAAATTTTCATCCAGAGTAAGCTTGAAAACTCCTTTATATTCGTGATTGATCCATAATTTATTTCCATTTATTTCCAAGAACCTCACAGAATAATCAAATCCATCTATTTTTTGTTTTAATTGCCACTGCCCCTCTTTTTTTTCCAAGATGCTAATTCCGCTGTAATGCCCTTGCATCAGCCAATTAGGATGATCCTTAATCGTTCGAAAAATCCAAGTACCACCAATCCAACTTATTAGTTTGGACTTACTTTTTTCTATTAAAAAGGTTCCAGAGTTATGTCCACAAAACAATTTATTATCATAGCTAAAAAGATTCCAAACCTGTCCATTAGTTCCTTCTACAAACTTAAATTGATCGTCTATCCCTATTTTCTTATAAAACAACCCTTGATTAGTTCCAAGATATAAGAACCCATCAAAAACTATGGTCGTATACACTGTTCCGATCGTGCCTTTATCATCATTAAAACTTTGTATTGCTGATTTTATATTTATACAGTTAAGACCATTATCTAAGGCTAGCCAAATATTACCGTCTACATCTTCAAAAGAGGATAAAACAGTATTATTATTTAACCCTCTATTTTGATCAATTTGATATATAATTTCTCCTTTAGAAGAAAGATGGATAAACCCATTAGAGATAGTTCCCAAAACAAAACTACCGTCCTGTAGCACTGTACTATCATAAATTGTAATACTTTTTAAAATTCCATCTGAAGGTGTATTCCGTTTATTAACTTCTCCATCAGAAAGTTCAAAAAAACCTTTTGTACTTGTAAGTATCAACAACCCTCTTGAGGATTTTGTAATATTGACTACTTTTTCATGTACAACTTCTGATGTCTTTAACACTAAGGCAGGAGCTCCTTTTTCTATTTTATAGATTCCATTGTGTAAATCCTGATAATATATGATTCCATTAACATTAAAAATATTGGTAATGGTTAATTTGGATTCTATAATAGAAAAACTTTCATCGGTAACATTATAAAGGTAAATTCTGTTTAAAGACTGGAACAATACCCAATCATCTTGATTGAGGATATGCCAGAACTGCTCATCTTCTATAAGTCGCTCCCGTATAGAATCACTTAAAGAAGTATATTCAAGTTTTCCGAAGCTATTTTTTTTCCAATAACCAAAGTTCATATAGAACCCCGTATAAATACGTTCGCCAACAACCTTTACGGATCTTATAACGGTTTCATTTGGTGTTGGATACAGTTCCCAATTTGCCCCATTAAACTCTAACAATCCTTTATTATTTGCTACATAAATGTATTTATTATCAGCCTGTGAGACGGACCAGTTTTGAGTTTCTCCGCCATAAACATCAGGCAAATAGGTTTCTATCGGCGGTAACTCCTGAGCAGAAGTTATCGACGGGAAAAGGAGGTATAAAAATAAAAATGCCTTTTTAATATGGTCCAATTATTTAAAATAAATATAAGTAGAAATTACGATTAAGCATACTATTGCTCCGACAACCTTTGTGTATTTCCAAGGGGTAATATCAACTTCTTTTGTATAATGCTGCTGGTATGGCTCTTCTCTTGGATACAGTTTCCCTATAATTAACATAATAATAATATTAACCACAAAAAGAATTGCCATTACGTGTAAAAAGTGAGGATATGCGGAGGTCTCTATTCTTTCTAACTCCATAAGATTGGTAATACCGTTTGCTTTGGCTGTTTCAACTGCATTCCCCTGAAGAATAGGTTTTACAATAAATTGGCTTAAAATATATAAAACAGATCCAGATATGATTCCTATTTTACCAGCTATGGCCGGCACTCTTTTAGTCAGGTATCCGACTACAATTATTGTCAAAATAGGAATACTATATATTCCATTTACCTCCTGTAAGTAATCAAAAAGACTTCCTGCATTTGCGATAAACGGAGCTACAGCCATAGCTAATATGGCTAATAATACTCCAAAACTTTTTCCGGCTTTTACTACTTGTTTTTCGCTTGCTTCTTTATTTATATACTGTTTATAAATATCGAGACCAAATAAGGTTACAGAACTATTCAAAGCGCTATTAAACGAACTTAAAATTGCTCCGAACAATACTGCAGCAAAAAAACCAACCAAAGATACTGGTAAAACTCTACTAACCAAAGTTGGATATGCTTCATCCGCTACTTCCAATTCTCCATTAAACAGATGAAAAGCAATGATCCCTGGTAACACAACAATGATAGGTCCTAGTATCTTTAAAAAAGACCCTAGCAACAATCCTTTCTGACCTTCTTTGAGATTTTTAGCCCCCAAAGCTCTTTGGATAATCGCCTGATTAGTTCCCCAATAAAAAAGCTGTACCAGCATCATTCCTGTAAATATCGTTGCAAAAGGAATCGAAGAATTAGTATCTCCAACTACTTTGAATTTTTCTGGATTTGTGGTCATTAATGTGTTGATTCCTTCAGAAATGTTTCCATCTCCTATTTCCAATAGACCAAAAACCGGAATCATAATCCCTCCGATTAATAATCCAACAGCATTAATAGTATCTGATACGGCCACTGCTTTTAACCCTCCAAAGATTGCGTAAATAGATCCGATAACACCTATTCCTATAACACATATCCAAATAGAAGCGTCTTTGCTGACTCCCAACAACTCAGGAACATCAAACATAGTACTAATCGCTAAAGATCCGGAATACAAAACTATAGGTAAAAACACCACAACATAACCTGTCAAAAATAGACCAGATGTAATAGCTTTTGTTGTAGTATCATAACGTCTTTCTAAAAATTGAGGTACTGTAGTAATTCCTCCTTTGAGATATCTCGGCAACAAGAAAATCGCCGTAATCACCATTGCAATAGCGGCCAGGGTCTCCCAGGCCATTACCAATATCCCTTCGGAGTATGAAGAACCATTAAGTCCTACAATCTGTTCTGTTGATAAATTTGTAAGTAATAAAGAACCTGCAATTACTACAGCAGTCAGACTACGTCCGCCTAGAAAATAACCATCGGATGAAGTTTCATCTGTTTTTCTTGTGGCTATATATGATATGATTGCAACTAACAGCGTGAATCCTACAAAAGAAATAATACCCATATTTAAATTTTAATGATTTGTTAAAAGTCATAAAAATATCAGATATTATTCAATACTGTTAAGAATAATGCCAAAAAATTTAGGGCTGTATAGTTTTTGTATAGTTGTTTTTAAGAATAAAGCA
Organism: Aquimarina ulvae; assembly: GCF_053613295.3. NCBI lineage: Bacteria > Pseudomonadati > Bacteroidota > Flavobacteriia > Flavobacteriales > Flavobacteriaceae > Aquimarina > Aquimarina ulvae. The sequence continues at coordinate 132,004 of NZ_JBSIBP030000011.1, read as the reverse complement.
ATGACAAACAATTATTTATAAAATATCACTTCTTATAATGTACAGTATACCTCCAATAGGAAAAAGCACCTAAAACTGCCCAGATAAAGAAACTATAATATACAGCAGAAGGAGTCACTACCTGATCACCACTAGCATAAGAATGTAATCCTTTTAGATAAAAATTCACTCCAAAATATGTCATTAATATAGATCCAACAGCTAATACGGACATTAGATTAAAAAACCATCGTCCACGTAGACCAGGAACCAAACGCATATGTATTACAAAAGCATAAACCATTATACTAACCAATGCCCAGGTTTCTTTTGGATCCCATCCCCAATAACGACCCCAACTTTCATTGGCCCACATACCTCCCAAGAAGTTACCAATGGTGAGCATCACAAGACCGATTGTTAATGCCATTTCGTTAATAATGGTGATTTCTTTGATGTTAATATCCATTCGCTTTTTATTCGATTTTGTAGTTAATATCATTAACACTAATGAAAGAACTCCTAAGATTGCTCCTACGAAGAAAGGACCATAACTTGCTACAATAATAGAAACATGAATTAATACCCAATATGAATCCAATACAGGTTGTAGATTTGCTATGGCAGGATCTGTCCAATTTTCATGAGCAAAAAACAAAATAATAGCAGCTACAAAAGCTGTTGCTGCAACGGTAAGGTTACTCTTTTTACCAAAAGCTAACCCTAATGCTACAGTAGCCCAAGCAACATAAATCATAGATTCATACGCATCACTCCAAGGCGCATGTCCAGAAACATACCATCTAATAATCAATCCGGAAGTGTGTATCATAAAAATCAATACTGTCATCCCCATAAAGATTTGTATTAAAACCTTAACAAGCTTATTCTTATGATAAAATATTCCCAAAATGATAATCAAAATAAACAATACACTGGTAACACCATAATACCTGTAAAGCGTTCTAAATATATCATATTTATTTAGTGCTATTTCGGCTTTTATTTTATCGTCAGCTGGCATGACTTCACTTCCAAACTTTACCTGAAAAGATTTGATACTCTCTATATATTGATCAGGTTTACTATAATCGCCTGTTTTCCGAGCTTCTTGTAAAGACTGTATATAAATTGGAATGATTTGTCTGGTATAAACGGAATCCATTCCTGTAAACTTATGCTCATTGAGTTGTGGTGTAGAGACCCATTTATTACCTTCATCACCTGGGACCGGAAAAATTCTAAGGATTCCTCCACCTAAAGCCTGATTTAATAAATAAAACTTTTCGTGTGTTTTCAGAAAATCTTTCTCAAAACTACTGGGAGTATTTGTCTTACTCGCCTTTTCTAAATATGGATCCAGTTTATAAGAACCATCTTGCTCTACTAAATCTATTAGCGAAACTCTCCTTTCGGATTTTGAAACTCCTAATATCTTTCGGATACTATCATTTTCTCTTTGTATTTCTATAATAGGAACGCTATACCATATAAAAGGGTTTTCTACCATCGAAACAAATACCTGATCAGCAGTTAATCCTTCATAGGTATCTTTTTTGCTTAGTTTTCGAAGCAGTTCTGAAGAAAAGGTATTAACGGGTTTCATTCTTCCACGTTCATCCTGAATCACAATACTACCAAATTTTGCAGCGTGCTCTTTACTAACCGCATTGGCCATTATAATAGAATCCAGCTTTGCTTTGCTTGGCAAGGTTTGTAGATGATTTACGTGATTGGTTTGTTCTTGTGAATAAGAAAATGTAGAAACAAATAAAATTAACAATATAGTTAATGCCTTCTTCTTTTTCTTCACTTTATTTAGCATTTGTTCCAAATTCTTAAACCTAGATCCTCCTGTAAATAAAATCAACATTAATCCAAGATATAGCAACATATATCCCGAATAGGTAACTTTGGTACCCCAATAGTCATGATTAACTGACAGTATAGTGGTTTTTTCATCAGGTTCGAAGGATGCCTGAAAAAAACGATATCCTTTATGATCCAGTACATGGTTCATATAGATATCATATGGCTGGGGCGCAGAACCATCTTCAATGATTTCTACCTTACTCATAAAAGATTTATACACTTTTTCTGTTCCTGGTTGTTTTTCTGCAATAAAATCATTCAATTTTAGCTCAAAAGGAAGTTCTAATCGCTTTGATCCATAACTGAAGTACATATCCAGACCACCCAAAGAAACTTTTTGCATATCATTGGCATATCCTTTTCCTCCCAGTAGTTTTACTTCATTAGTTTCTCCGTTTGTAGTTACATCAACAATAAGTGCATCTTGCTGACCCTTATCTTTGATCTCAATAGGGATAACATCATACCTCCCGGTAATTATGGGTTCCGGAATTACAAATTGCATGCCAGCAGTTTGGTATAAGGATCGTAACATTAATGGCTGTACACTATCTTTAATTACTAAGCCTTGTTTTCGATCGGCCATTCGCATGTAAGAACCATCAAAAGGCGATTCTATGTAATACTCATCATTTTCATAAGTGATATTAATAGCCCCCTTTGTAGGCGTATTAAATGCGACCAAAATATTATGAATATTGGATATTTCTCCTTCTTTTAAATAATGATCGTGTCTATTTCCGTCTCCTGCTTCAACTATTTTTAGGTAATTCTCACCATTTTCGGATTCCACTAGTCCCATTTCTGCACCGGTGATATAATCCTTATATTGTATGGTAACTGGTTGTTTGTTATAATCCGTATTTATTGTGAAATTATTATTTGTCGCCTCTGTTAATTCTAATTCTTCAGAAATAATACGTCTACGGGGTTCACCGTCAATTTCACCATCAAGAAAAACGGTTAAATAGGTACGTTCTGATAAAAACTCAGCAGTAGTTTCTCCTTCTCTAATAGGCATCACTCCTTCGTAACTAATATATCGTGTAATAAAAGCCCCTAAAAGGATAAGAATAAAAGATAGGTGCATCAATAATGTTGCCCACTTTTCTTTTTTATACAATCTATATCGTACAATATTTCCGCAGAAATTGATAACAAAAAAAAACATAATAGCCTCGAACCACCAGGCATTGTATATCCAAATTCTAGCTGCAGTAGTTCCATAACCATCTTCTAAAAAAGTACCTACTGCCATTGAGACGGCAAAGATTATAAACAACATTGCCATTAATCTGGTAGAAAATAAAATACTCGCCAATTTCTTTTGCATTGTAATTTTTTTAGCTCGGCAAATTTAGTGTTTTTAAGAGGATAATTAGGTATTCTAAGAATCCTATTTATCGGTTTTAACAGAACTATAAAACTTGTCTAATTTTTAAAGTATCTTCCTTATTTTAGCCAAATGAATTCGATCGTTATTCTTGGTTCCGGAAATGTTGCTCATCATTTATATGCCGCTTTTTTAAACCATAAATCGGCAGAAGTAATTCAATGTTATAACCGAAAAGGTATCAAATTACATAAAGATCAGAAAGCTGAGGCTATCACCGCTAACTTAGACAAACTAAAAGCAGCAGATGTATACATCTTGGCAATCAGTGATGATGCTATAAATGAGGTTACCAATGTATTACCTTTTGAGAACAAATTAGTAGTACATACTTCAGGTAGTGTTCCTATGAAATCTATAAACCATCGTCATCACCGTGGGGTTTTCTATCCCTTGCAGACATTTAGTGCTGCCAAGAAAGTTGATTTTGGTAACATTCCTTTTTGTATAGAAGCAGAACGGGAGAAAGATGTGAATTTCCTGAAAAAACTGGCTTCTACACTCTCTCAAAAAGTGTACGAAGTTTCTTCAGACCAACGAAATGCATTACACGTAGCAGCCGTATTTGTAAACAATTTCACAAATCATATGTTTTCTGTTGGAAATGATATTTGTGCCGAAAACAATGTACCATTCCAAATTTTACACCCATTAATAGAAGAAACCGCGAAAAAAATTCAAGAAATAGCTCCGGATGAAGCCCAAACCGGACCTGCCATTCGTAATGACTTTAAAAGTATCGAAAGGCACTTGAAAATTTTAACCGACGATCGACAAAAACAACTATATCAATCACTTACTAAAGCAATACAATCTAAATATGGAAAAGAGTTATAAAGAATATTTACAACATATTACTACGTTAATATTTGATGTAGATGGTGTTCTTACTGACGGAACTGTAATCATTAATACGGATGGAGAGTTACTGAGAACTATGAATATAAAAGATGGATATGCCTTAAAAACTGCTGTACAGCAAGGATTTAATGTGTGTATTATATCTGGAGGAAAAAATGAAGGAGTTAGAAAACGATTAGAGGGGTTAGAAATTAAAGATGTGTATTTGGGCGCACACCATAAAGCAGATCGGTTGCATGAATATATGAATACTAATGGTATTAAAATTGAGAATGTCCTCTATATGGGAGATGATATCCCCGATTTACCAGTTATGAAAATGGTGGGATTGCCTACCTGCCCACAAGATGCCGTTGCAGAAGTAAAAGAAGTATCCAAATATGTTTCCTTTAAAAAAGGCGGCAAAGGATGTGTACGAGATGTGATAGAACAAGTGCTAAAAGTACAAGGAAAGTGGATCAAAAATTATGATGCTAAAGCTTAGTGTTCTATTTTAAAGTTTAAACATTAATTACAAAATGAAATTAGTATTTGCTACAAATAATCTCAATAAGTTAAAAGAAGTACAAGCATTAATCCCTACTTATATCAAACTATTGAGTTTATCCGAGATAGGTTGTATCGAAGATATTCCAGAAACCTCTTCTACTATAGAAGGAAATGCGATACAAAAAGCCGAATACATAAAAGCACATTATGGCTATGATTGTTTTGCCGATGATACCGGATTAGAAGTCGACGCCCTTAATGGAGAACCTGGTGTTTTTTCTGCTCGATATGCTGGAGAAACTAAAGATGCTGATGCTAATATGAATAAACTTTTAGATAATTTGAAAGACAAAAAAAATCGGAAAGCAAAATTCAAAACGGTCATTGCCCTTCTTATAAACGGCAACCTTGACACATTTACGGGTATTTGTAGTGGCAGTATCATTACAGAAAAAAAAGGAGATCAAGGTTTTGGGTACGACCCCATCTTTTTACCAAAAGGTTTTCAGGAAACTTTTGCAGAAATACCCTTAAAAGAAAAAAATAATATCAGTCACAGATCTAAAGCAGTAAAAAAACTGATAGAATTTCTACATAATTAATCTACTCCTGGGAAGGCTAGCATCTCTCCCATTCCTACTGTAAATAACCAATTACCATAAATTGCATGTTCTATAGACACTAAAGTGGTTGATTTTGTTTTTTGATACGTATATGCAAATAAGAGGCCTCCTAAAAATGTAAGTAATTGAACCAAAAAACTTCTTAAAAATAAATGAGCTAATGAAAAAAAAACAGCGTTTATAAAAACAAACAACCATTTATTGCTTATCAGACTTTCATACCTGTCATAAAAAAATGTCCTGTAGACAATTTCTTGAGGCCATACCGACAAAAAAGTATACACAAATAAAATAATGACCCACAAGATCGGTTTTTTGATCATTACTGAAAATAATGTATCTGGTGCTACCCAAAAAACATATAAACTTGTGACACAAATCACAATAGACAATTTTATAACAGTTTCCTTCCAAAATGCTTTCCAGTACGCTTTATCAGGAAACTTTATTTGTAATAACCCTGATCTCTTCAAGTGGATCAAGATGTAGACAAAACCAGCAATCGTTAATCCGGCTTTTATAAGTATTGGATACGTAAACAAAAAACTAACAGGAAGTAGTATAAATAGTAGTATTAACTCTAATCCGCGGGTAAAAGTAGGGTGCATCGTTTGGTTTTGCACTAATTTCAGCATAAAAAATGAAACAAATTATTTTTTAACAAATAAAAAAAGCCTCTGGGCAAGAGGCTTTTAATGCAAGAAACCAAATTTGGGGAATATTTGATTTACAATTTTGGGGCAATTGATATGGGTATTTTGGTATACAATAAAAACTAATTCAACTTATATCAATCCTCAACAACACTTTAAAAGTACATTGATTTGTACAAAAAGTATTAAAAACGTTCTGTCAAAAACTGCAAAATATCGATAAAAAACAATTTTAATCGATTAAACGCGTATTTACTGAATAAAACCTACAACATAACCTAAAAAAATAACATAGTTACTATATTTTAAATCCAGAAAATCTATTCCATAAAAAAAGCCTCTTGGGGTATGAGGCTTTGAAGTTTGTCAAATTTAACCTTGGGGGAAGTTAAATTTGTTGGGGTAAAAAACGTAAAAAATCAATTCCAATTTTTCTCTTTCACTATATATTCAATTTATTTCTATCTCTGTTTCAGTGACTCAAAGATATTTGAGTTATATGTTTTAATAAAAACCACATTGCAAATATATGGTAATTTATCGATAAAAAGCAAAAATTACCGATAAAATGTGTTTTATCTGCTAATCTAATAAAATCTATGGATCCTTTTTATAATTAAACGAAGACAATACGTTGCATAAATTTCATGAATATCGTAACATTACATTCTTAAATTTCTAATACACTATATGGAAAGCCAAAACATCAATACCACTGATCCCCAAACCGAAGAAATTATTGAAAACAGAGCGCTAAATATTTGGGAAGCATTAATCCCAATTATTGCATTAGTGGGCATGTTGTTTTATAATGTATATTATGCTTTTGGAGATGATGCCTTGAGCGGGAGTAATCAATTTATATTACTTCTTGGTGCCGCTGTGGCGGCGATCGTAGGATTCTTTAACAAAGTATCTTTTAAACAAATGATGGAAGAGGTTGCCCGAAATGTAAAATCGACTACGGGAGCATTACTCATATTATTGATGGTGGGTTCCTTAGCAGGAACGTGGCTTATTAGTGGTATCATCCCTACCATGATTTACTATGGATTACAGATTCTTAATCCTACCATCTTTTTGGCAGCCTGTGTTATTATATGTGCTATTATTTCTATAGCAACCGGTAGTTCCTGGACAACCTCTGCGACTGTTGGTATCGCATTAATTGGAATTGGAGATACCCTTGGCATTTCTCTTGGGATGACAGCTGGCGCTGTGATCTCTGGAGCTTATTTTGGGGACAAGATGTCTCCACTCTCAGATACCACAAACCTCGCTCCTGCTATGGCTGGAGGTGAACTCTTTTCGCATATTAAGTATATGACCTATACTACAGTACCAACTATAGTTCTCACCCTTATCATTTTTATAATTATGGGTTTTGTAATTGATACAAAGGGCACACCTGACATTAGTGGACAACTAGCAGCAATAAAAGGGGCTTTTACAATATCTCCTTGGTTATTTATCGTTCCTGTTATTGTTATTGGACTTATTATTAAAAAAACTCCACCATTAATCGCATTATTAGCTGGTACACTACTAGGTGCAATCGCTGCAATTATTGCGCAACCAGATATTGTGATGAACATCGCCGGTAGTGATACGCTAAATTTTAATTCTGCTTATAAAGGTATAATGAATGCAATAACAGTTGATACCGCTGTAGAAACTTCGAGTAAAGAACTCAATGAATTATTTACTTCTGGCGGAATGAAGGGAATGTTAGGGACTATATGGTTAATTATATGCGCAATGGTTTTTGGTGGTGTTATGGATGCCATTGGTGCTTTAGCTAGAATAAGCAAAACCTTATTAAGTTGGTTCGATTCTGTATTTGGATTATTTGCCAGTACGGTAGTTAGTTGTCTTGCGCTAAATGTTACCGCTTCTGATCAATATTTAGCCATTGTGGTTCCCGGTAGAATGTATGCAAAAGCGTTTAAAGATAAAGGTCTTGCGCCTGAAAACTTGAGTAGAACTCTGGAAGATTCTGGAACTGTAACTTCTGTATTGGTTCCTTGGAATACTTGTGGAGCCTACCAATCAAAAGTTCTTTTAGGGCAACCAGGAATGACCGAATATATCCCTTATGCATTTTTCAATATAATTAGTCCTTTTACCACACTACTGTTTGCTGCTTTCAGAATAAAGATAAAGCAATTAGGAGATAAATAAAATAATCAACAACAAAATATAAGCGCATCCACCTTTCTTGAATGCGTTTTTGTTATGTTCTAATTTTTATCTATAATCGGTATCGGTTTTTTATCGTTATCAATTGCCACAAACTTAAAAAATCCTGAAACTGCTATCTCACGATCATAACTATACATTTCCTCTTTATAAATATCTACTTTAACCACACAACTGGTGTTACCGACTTCGTGAACTTTGGCTACCAATTCTATAATAGTACCCTCGGGAATTGGTTTTTCGAAATCTATTTTACCTGTAGAAATCGTAACCACTTTCTTTCTGCTAAAACGAGTAGCGCATATAAAAGAAACTTCATCCATTAACTGCAAAGCAGTTCCACCAAATAAGGTCTCGTAATGATTGGTTGTATTAGGAAAAACAGCTTTAAAGATTCTGGTCTCAGATTTTTGGATCAATTGATCTATAGTATTCATAAATGTAATATAGTTTTTTCTTATTAGTTTAATTTTTAAAGGTAAATGTTATACCTGTATCTTTGTGTATATTTTTAAAAAACAAGGATGAAAATTATTGACAGCCTACAATGGCGATATGCCACAAAGAAATTTGATAATACTCGTACACTACCGCAAGAGAAAATAGACATACTTACCAAAGCTTTTAATCTTACAGCCACTTCATATGGATTACAGCCATTAAAATTGGTGGTTTTACATAATAAAGAAGTTCAAAAAGAACTTACAGAACATTCTTGGAACCAACAACAGGTAGCAGATGCATCACATGTGTTGGTTTTTTGTATTGAAAACAAGGTCAGTGAAGCATACATTACCAAATATTTTGATAATGTAAAGGCGATTAGGAATACTGATGAAGCAATATTAAAACCGTTTAGAGAACAATTGGTAGATTCTTTTAAAAATAAACCTGTAGAAGAAGTTTCTAATTGGGCTGCAAAACAAGCATATCTAGCAATGGGTAATTTATTAACAGTGTGTGCTATCGAACGAATAGATGCCTGCCCTATGGAGGGTTTTGTTCCCGAAAAATACGATGAAATTCTAGGTCTTAAAGATCTTGGACTTACCTCAGTACTAGTGTTACCGGTTGGGTATCGTGCACAAGATGATATGTTCGCTAGTTTCAAAAAGGTCCGACGTTCTATCGATGAAACGATAATCGTTTTGTAATCAGTAATTTGCAATTATCCTTGATGTTATGTAGATACTTTATTGTATCAAAAATATGTTTAAAGTTATCTACCGTTGTGCTTACCACTAATTACAAATGTATTTTAAAAAAAGGTGCATTCTAATGGCTACGATATTTCGAAAATGTGGTTTTATAAAAGTAGCCATTTCCAGATGTATACCTAGTATTTCTGAAAAACAACTAAAAGCTAATAAGAAATTATTAGCAACATGTAATGAACATGATCGTTCCTCCAACTTACTCCCAATGAATCAAGATAGTAAAGTACCTGACTCTTAAGGCTTTTATAAATAGTTATTATGAAATTTAGTCAGGTGATTCTGTTGATTACTATAATTAATAGAGTATTTCTAATTAAAAAGATAAGTTTCACATTATATATTCAAAACTCTTTTCGGTATTTTTGCCTGAAATATTTTTTAATTTAATATTCTACCTATGCCAGGATTCGAGCTATTTGGAGCTGAAGAAAAAAAAGAAGTTCAAGACGTACTAGATAATGGTGTTTTAATGCGCTATGGTTTTGATGGAAATCGAAATGGACATCACAAAGCTCTGGAATTGGAAAAGGACTTAGCTTCTAGAATGCAAACTGAATATGCACAAGTTGTATCTAGCGGCACGGCGGCTTTAACAGTAGCTTTAGCCTCTGCAGGTGTAGGGTCAGGAGACGAAGTAATCATGCCTACATTTACATTTGTAGCTAGTTTTGAAGCTATATTATCTGTTGGTGCTACTCCTATATTATGTGATATTGACGATACCTTAACGTTAAACCCAAAAGCAGTAAAAGAGGCAATAACAGAGCATACTAAGGTGATTATGCCAGTACACATGTGTGGTTCTATGGCAGATCTAAAAGCATTAAAAGCAATTTGCGAAGAACATAATTTGATCTTACTGGAAGACGCGTGCCAAGCGATAGGTGGAACGTATGAAGGAAAACCACTAGGGAGTTATGGCCACTTAGGGTGTTTTTCGTTTGATTATGTAAAAACAGTTACCTGTGGAGAAGGTGGTGGACTGATTACCAATACTAAAAAATATGCTGAGAACGCTCATAAATACCAAGATCACGGACATGATCATATTGGTAATGACCGTGGCGCAGAAACACATCCGTTTTTAGGATATAATTATCGGTTATCAGAATTAAATGCAGCTGTAGGTATCGCCCAACTAAGAAAGTTGGATCATACACTAGGCGTTCAGAAAAAAAACTATACTATCCTTCGTCATGCTTTAACCTCTATTCCCGAAGTTACCTTCAGAAGAGTTCCAGAAAATGGAGTGGAAAGTTATGCCTTTTTAAATATATTTCTTCCTACTGAGGATGTAGCCAGAAAAGGGCACAAAGCATTGGGCGCGTATGGAGTAGATGCTTGTTTTTATTGGTTTGATAATAATTGGCACTATTATAAAAAATGGGAACACCTATTAGAACCAAGATCGTTAAACAAACCCTCAGCAGAACAACAAAACGGACTGAAAAAAAACAATAGATCTTTTAACGCTAGTGATGCGTGGATGGGAAGAACAATCTCTTGTTTAATAAAAGTTGGTTGGTCTGAAACTGAAGTAAAAGAAAGAGCTTCAAAAATGGTGGAAGCTCTTCAAAGTATTCTTTAAATAAAGGTTTTTTTAATAATTTACGTATTCTACGATTTCTAATCCATAACCAATCATACCTACACGTTTTTTTTGTACCGTATTGGATACCAATCGTAGTTTATGAACATTCAGATCGTGCAATATCTGTGCACCAATTCCAAAATCTTTAGTATCCATAGCTATTTTTGGAGCTTTAACGATCTCTTCTCCATTTTGAGTATCGTTTAAGGCTTTTAATCGATTCAATAAATTGAAAGATTGGCTTTCCTGATTAATAAAAACAATAGCACCTTTACCCTCTTTATTAATACGGGTAAACATGGCATCTAATCGTTCATCTGCATTATTGGTTAATGTTCCTAATATGTCATTATTAAATAAAGTAGAATTAATGCGGGTTAGTACAGGTTCGTTGTCAGCCCAACTACCCTTGGTCAATGCAATATGAATCTGGTTATTGGTTGTTTGCTTATACGCTCTTAACCTATAGCTTCCGAAACGCGTTACGATATCAAAATCTTCTTTCTTTTCTATGAGAGAATCATGCTGCATTCGGTATGCTACTAAATCTTCAATAGAAACTAATTTTAGATCATACTTTTTAGCTACTTCTAGCAATTGAGGAAGACGTGCCATCGTTCCATCTGCATTCATAATTTCTACAATCACACCAGCAGGTTCTAATCCCGCCAATCTTGCAAAATCAATAGCCGCCTCTGTATGCCCTGTACGCCTTAGTACACCACCTTCTTTTGCTTTTAAAGGAAATATATGACCTGGTCTTGCTAATTCATGTGGTTTTGTATCAGGGTTGATTAAGGACAAAACTGTTTTAGCACGGTCACTTGCAGAAATACCGGTCGTAACGCCATTACCTTTTAAATCCACTGAAATCGTAAATGCCGTTTCCATGGGATCTGTATTATTATCGACCATCATATTCAGTTTTAGGTCTTCACAGCGTTGTTCTGTAATTGGAGTACAAATTAATCCGCGTCCGTGAGTTGCCATAAAATTGATCATCTCTGGCGTTACTTTTTCGGCAGCAGCCAGAAAATCCCCCTCATTCTCTCTATCCTCATCATCCACAACGATAATAACTTTTCCGTGGCGAATATCTTCAATGGCTTCTTGTATGGTATTTAATTTCAATTTGTTTTTAGTCTCCGTAACTTGTGACATAGTGGTCCTATTCTTATTTTGACAGCAAAGGTAATTTATATAATTCTTAAATGGAACTGTATCCCAAATTATCTGATTTTGCTCAAATCTTCTTTCATTTTTTTACGATAATAAAAGTAAATCACGATATAAACCGGGAATCCAAAAATGAAAATTACATCTTTTGGTTTCTCGATTTGATTCTTAAATAATTTATAAAATCTACTATAACTCATAAAAGACATTACAAAAAACATAATATAAGACAGACTACAGAGTACATTAAAAAATAATAACATTATCGATGTTTCTTCTGCCAATTCTTTAGAAATCACTTTAACTATTAAATTGATAAAGACCAATAGGAAGGATAAAGTAATTGTTATGATAGCGTATTCTTTGAAATCTTTAAAATACCTTTCGGCTTTATCAATATCCACATTATCCAGCTCTCCTTTTAGCCTTAAATCATTTATCGAAATTCCTCTATCATCAAGTATTTTCAATGATGCATTTCTGTAAGATTCATCATAATCATACTGTCTGTAGTTCTTTACAATATCTTTTAGCTTTTTCGTATCGTATCTTTCTAAAATGTCATATTTATTTTTATCTACTTGATTATCAAAATGCTCTTCTTCAATTAAATCAATAACCGTATCTACATCTCTTTTCTTTTTCTTCTTCTTTGACCTTCTATCAAAAAAATCTCGAATTGGTTGCGTGATGATATCGAAGCTCACAAAACCTCTATCTCTAGTGGCACGATATGTTAAAAAGATGCTTAAGGGAAATATTATCATCGTAGACAGCCAGGAACCGACAAATGCAGGAATCCCTCCTTCTTCAGCTCCGTTTTTAGCAAAAATCCCAATAAAGTGATAGGTAAGAAATAACACTACTCCAATAACGATAGGCAAGCCTAAGCCTCCCTTACGAATAATGGCACCTAATGGAGCTCCTACAAAAAACAATAAAACACAAGCGATACCCAATGCATATTTATCATGTAATGACATTTCGTACTTATTCAATGCTCTTTTTTTAACTTCTAGCGTTCTTTTAGTAGTTTGTATCCTTCTTATGACGCCATCTAGGTTAGAAAATGCCAAATTGTATATCTGAAACTTTTGCCTGGTATTAAATCGATCATTTATTAGATCCAATGTATCGCTTGTAGATTTTTTAAGGGTATCTATTTTTAAATTACGGTTTAAATCCTTGAATCCGTTTCTTCTGTTTACATCATCCTCGGCAGATTCAACCTCATTATTTACTTGTATTGATAAGGTATCTATTTCATTTCTAAGTCCATTTACATTTAACATATTAAACCCTTTACTATATTGCTGGGCATCCATATCCACATTATCCAAAGAGGATAAATCGATATTAAGAACATATTGCTTAAAATAGGTTTTGGCAAAAGGTAATTTTTTTCTTTGTTTAGGCGATTTTTGTTGAACTTCAGTATAATAGTTTCCATCATTAAGTACCAATGTAATAAGATCAGAATCTATACTACCTTTTAATTCTCCATCTGTTGCTTTTATCACAGTGAAATTACCCGCTCTGGCTTCCTTCTTATGAATAATAACATCCTTAATAAATTGATCATTTTCCCCATATTTTTCTGAGACCCGAATATTAATATCCCCCAGATCGTTAAATTGATTGGGGGTTATTACCATAGCCGGCTTGACCTTTACAATATTTTTTCTGAGGTTAACGAACTTACGTTCAGAATTAGGAATAACGGTATTAGAAAATAAAAATGCTCCTATCCCGACAAAAAAGATAAATATCGACAATGTTCTCATGGCTCGTTGTAGTGAAATTCCTGAAGATTTCATTGCAGCAAACTCATAATTTTCGGCAAAATTACCAAAAATCATAATGGAAGTAAGTAAAATAGTAAGCGGCAATACCATAGGGATTAACCTTGGTGTTGCATATGTCAAAAACTTCAAGATTACCGAAAAATCCAGATCTTTCCCTGCTAGCTCTGATATAAACAACCAGATGGTCTGCAACAAAAGAATAAACATTATGATAATAAAAAGTGGAAAAAACGTCTTTAAAAAGGTCGTTAGAATGTATCTGTCAAGTATTTTCACCTATTTGTTACTGAATCTATTGATTATAAAATAATGCTTAAATATATAACTAATCCAAACGATTGATATAATAATTACTGTACTTTGATTCGTCAAAAACAAATAACGTTTTAGAAAGCGGTTGGTTTGTTTTAAAACTATTGACCGTAATGGTAATATTAGTTCCATTATTCTGCATCAAAATTAGTTTATAAATGTGTTTTGTTTGCTTATCTATCCCCAATAAAATTTCTTTTAAATCGCTATCAGAATCTATAGGGATCAATTTCACAAATTGAATTTTTCTTCCTTGCACATCTTGTACAATATCTAATTTAGAGGTATATCCATCTTCATAAAAAGTAAGCATTTTAGAAGGTGTAACACTTGCCTCATCTTCTTCATTCTGGGTAGAAATATTAATCTCTTCATCTTCGGGAATGATTATGTGCAATTTTTTTCCATCATACATTTGTTCCGTGCCCATCAGGTTCAATAAATATTTCTCTCCCAACAGTGTTACATCTCCCCGGGTTTCCTGAGACACATTTTCTGCTGGGTTATTAAGGGCATATTTAAACCCAATTACAATATTATCATAACTTCTCACCTTTGCAGACACTTCGTCCAAAAGTTGTTTTGCATCCTGCGCTTGAGCAGTAGTAATGCATAGTGTAACTACTAAAAATAATATTCTCTTTATCATCTATGTGTTTCTAACTATTAAAATTATCTTTTTGTGCGTTGCTTATTCGGCATCTAATAATTGTTTTAAAGCTATTAAATCGGTTACTAAAACCTGTCTTGCTTTGCTTCCTTCAAAAGGACCTACAATACCAGCAGCTTCTAGTTGATCAATCAATCTTCCGGCTCTATTATAGCCTAATTTAAGCTTTCTTTGTAATAAAGACGCTGAACCCTGTTGTGCTGTGACAATAACTTCTGCGGCTTCATTAAAAAGTTTATCTCTATCCTTCACATCTATATCAAGACTTGTGCCACTTTCTTCTCCTGAATACTCTGGCAACATATGAGCATCCGGATACGCTTTTTGGCTTCCGATATAATCGGTAATTCTCTCTACTTCGGGTGTGTCAACAAAAGCACACTGAATTCTCACCAGATCATTACCTTGTGTATACAACATATCTCCTCTACCTATCAATTGATCGGCTCCGCCAGTATCCAAAATAGTACGTGAATCAATTTTGGAAGTTACCCTAAAGGCTATTCTAGCAGGGAAATTAGCTTTGATCATACCAGTTATCACGTTAACAGAAGGTCGTTGAGTGGCTATAATAAGATGAATCCCAATGGCTCGGGCTAACTGCGCTAATCTGGCTATAGGCGTCTCGACCTCTTTACCTGCTGTCATAATAAGATCTGCAAACTCATCTACTACCAGAACAATATACGGTAGAAACTTATGACCATTTTCTGGGTTGAGTTTACGTGCACGGAATTTTGTATTGTACTCCTTAATGTTACGAACCATGGCGTTTTTCAACAAATCGTATCGAGCATCCATCTCTATACATAGAGAGTTCAGCGTATTAATCACCTTATTGTTATCGGTAATTATCGCTTCATCCGTATCTGGCAATTTAGCCAGATAATGTCTTTCTATCTTGTTAAATAGTGTCAGCTCTACTTTCTTTGGATCCACCAATACGAACTTAACTTCTGCAGGATGTTTTTTATATAATAAAGAAGTTAATATTGCGTTTAATCCAACGGATTTACCTTGTCCGGTTGCTCCAGCCATCAGCAAGTGAGGCATCTTTGCCAAATCAACCACGAATGTTTCGTTAGAGATTGTTTTTCCCAGAGATAAAGGTAATTCCATTTCGGCACCCTGAAACTTGGATGAAGCAATGGCCGATCGCATGGAAACAATTGTTGATTTCTTATTAGGCACTTCAATACCGATTGTACCCTTGCCAGGAATAGGCGCGATAATCCTTATTCCTAATGCTGCTAGAGAAAGTGCTATATCGTCTTCTAGATTTTTAATTTTAGAAATACGAATTCCCGCTTCGGGGACGATTTCGTATAAAGTAACTGTAGGTCCGACCGTAGCTTTAATCTGAGCAATCTCTATCTTATAATTTTTAAGAGTTTCTACTATGCGGTTCTTATTCTCTTCTAATTCACCTTGATCAATGGTTATTCCTCCATTCTGAACTGAATAATCTTTTAACAAATCAATCGTTGGAAATTTATAATTACCTAATTCTAATTTTGGATCAAACTCTCCAAAATCTTTTACCAACTTGGCACTTAAGTTTTCCACTTCTTCTTCCTCAACAACAGTCTCTACTTCCATAGCGATATCACCTGGGTTATTTTCCGATTTGATAACTAGTTTTTCGGGGATATCCTTAGATTGATTTTCTGGATCCCCATAAAATTCATTCACTGTAGTCTTTGTTATTTTATTTGGTGTAGTATCAACAACTGGAGTCTTTTCTTTAATTTTTTCTTTATCAGTGTGTACCGAGGTGTTCTTAGTATTTGCAGATAAAACTTCTTTTTCTACTGTCTCCTCTTTCTGATCTTTTCCAATAGTATTTGTACCATTAATTTTTTCTGCCGATTGATAGTCTTTAGTAATTTCTATTTGTGTCTTTTTTAGCGAAGCGGAAATTTTTTCAGGAGTATATCGTAAACGAACAACAATGTATACAATGGCAAAAAACGCGAGTACCAAAACAGTTCCGATAAACCCAATATAATCCTGCATAAAATCATTAACCTCATATCCAATAACTCCTGCAAGTAATCCACTCTCTTTTTGAATAAATCCAAAAACTACAGAAATCCATAGCATCACCAAGGTTCCCCAAAACCAGAACCCAGCAAGTTTTTTTCTGTTCATGTCAAAGAACAAATAAACTCCTGTTAAAGAAATAAGAACCGGAAGAATTAAAGCTGATATACCAAAACCTTTAAAAATAAAAAAATCACTAACCTTTGCACCAGAAATGCTAAGCCAGTTCTTTGCAGCAGCCGTCCTGTTTGGAAACTCCGAAATTTCACTTTGATCTATTTTCCAATTAAAGAAAAAGGATACAAATGCAAAGAATAATGCAATCCCTAAAAAAAACAAAAAACTACCTAACACAACTTTTTGCTGTCTTGATAGAGTAAATCTTTCTTTTAAAGAAGTTTTTGTTTTTTTTGCAGTTTTCCTTTTTGTTGTTGCCTTTTTTTTTGCCATTTTTTGGATGTGTTATCGCAAAAATACGAATATCTATTATGGAACGCAGAAATGCCAAAAAAATTTTCTAGAATAAATAAGGCGCATAAATCGTATAACCTATAACAACTGCGGTTATTGCAGCGATAAATACTGCTCCCGCAGCAATATCTTTAATAAAACCGATTTTATCATGAAAATCAGGGTGAATGAAATCTGCAATTGCTTCTATCGTCGTGTTTAACCCTTCGATACTCATAACAAGACCAATAGCAAAAGTTTGTAAAACCCATTCTGTTTTAGTAATATCTATATAAAAACCCAAAGCTGTCATAAAGATTCCTATGACAGCCTGAACTTGTATACTTGGTTCTGTTTTTAATAATAATACTGCACCTTTAAAGGCGTATCCACAACCTCGTAATCTTCCAATAATAAAGTTTGAAATTTTGCTCATATAGTTACGCTAATGCTTCAATAGCATGCGTATAGTCAGGTTCCTGTGCAATTTCGGGCACTTGTTCTGTATGTACAATCGTGCCTTCTTCGTCTATAACGACGACTGCTCGGGAATGGAGCCCTTTCATAGGACCATCAATGATTTCTAAACCGTAATTCTTACCAAATTCCCCATCTCTAAAGTCTGATTGATTTACTACATTTTCCAATCCCTCTGCCCCACAAAACCTAGCTTGAGCAAAAGGTAAGTCCCTGGAGATGCAAAGTACTTTCGTATTAGACAAGTTACCAGCCTCTTTATTAAACTGTCTTACAGATGCCGCGCAAATCCCCGTATCTATTGAAGGGAAAATATTTAAAACAACTCTAGAACCCTTGTAGTCAGAAAGTTTTGACACTGATAAATCCGTATTTACCAGTTCGAAATCTGGTGCTTTCTCTCCTACTTTTGGTAATTCTCCGTTTGTATGTATAGCGTTTCCACTTAATGTTATTGTAGCCATAATAAAAATCTGTGTTTTTTTTGAACTTTAAAATTAGTAAGAATATTAAGATTATATGGTATTTTATAAAAAAAACCTTCTGTAACAGAAGGTTTTTTTTTGTATTTGTTATGTTTCTTATGAATCTATCGATCCCATTACCCTTTGCATAAAAGAATTAAGGGCTTCTTTTTTGGGAGCACCATCTTTAATCATCTTATGGACTTCTATAGCCCCATACATATTAGAGATTAACTCGCCTATTACATCCAGTTCTTCTTCTTTTAAAGAAGAAACTTCAGTTAATGTTTCTAAAGTCTCAATAGTTTCTACAAGAAAGTCTTCATCATTTTCTTCTATAAAAGATGTAAGGTGTTTAATTATTGGTAACTTCATTTACTAATTCTTTTAAAACATCAAATTTATTGGTCTGTACCTGATTTACAAAAGCTCCATTTTTAAAGGTTGCAAAGGTTGGAAGGTTATCCACCTTAGCCATTTTTCTTGACTCTGTATTTTTCTCAGCATCCACTACAATAAAAACAATATCGTCATTTTCTGATGCCAGTTTCTTGAATTTAGGTTTCATAATTCTACAATTACCGCACCAGGTAGCAGAATACTGAACTACAACTGTAGTATTATCATTTACAACTTCTGAAAGATTATCCTTATTTAACTCTTGAACCATTGCTTGAAGATTATTATTAAAAAAATAAACTTCTCTCAACAACGTTGTCTTGAGAAGTTTATGATAAAATTATTATATATCTTAGTGAGAGGCTAAGTAAGAAGCTACTCCATCTCTGTTAGCAGACATTGCATCTTTTCCTTCTTCCCAATTGGCAGGACATACCTCTCCATTTTTCTGAACATGTGCATAGGCATCAATTAATCTTAAAAACTCTGCCACGTTTCTTCCTACCGGCATATGATTAATACCTTCATGAAAAACAGTCCCCTCTTCGTCAATTAAATATGTCGCTCTATAGGTAACATTATCTCCATCTACTGTTACTACTCCGGTTTCCTCATTAAACGTTTCATTCGTAATATCCAAAATACCTAATGTATTAGAAAGATTACGATTTGAATCAGCCAAAATTGGATACGTAACTCCTTCTATACCACCATTATCTTTAGA
Source organism: Aquimarina ulvae (assembly GCF_053613295.3). Lineage (NCBI taxonomy): Bacteria > Pseudomonadati > Bacteroidota > Flavobacteriia > Flavobacteriales > Flavobacteriaceae > Aquimarina > Aquimarina ulvae. The sequence continues at coordinate 112,607 of NZ_JBSIBP030000011.1, read as the reverse complement.
AGTATTTAACCAAGCAAAGTGTACCTCTGGAGTATCACAAGAAGCACCTACTACGATGGTATTTCTTTTTTCGAACTCTGCCAAAGCTTCTTGGAATGCGTGTAATTCGGTTGGGCATACAAAGGTAAAGTCCTTTGGATACCAAAAAAGTAATACTTTTTTATTTTTATTTTTTGCTTCTTCCAAGATATTAAACTTAAAAGTATCCCCCATATCATTCATTGCATCAACGTCAAGATTTGGAAATTTTTTACCTACAATTGCCATTTTTTTATTTTTTATTGTGATTAATTTTTTTTTGAAGTGTCAAATATACGCCTCATAATCGAACCATGATACCTTGACAATTTTAATTTTCTATATCTTCATAGTTTTTCCTAATCGACCATAATTCCTTCATAGTTATTAAGAAAATCTTACAGAAAAAGAAAAAACCTTACATGAATTACGGATAAATTGTCCTTTTTACACGATGATTTACACATAGTATGTGGTATTTTTGTATTTTCGCCTGTAACCAATGACTAAAAATTAAATAAGTTGAGTAACTCTCTTAATCAAATAGTTATAGTATTCGTTGTATTTATTTCATTAAATACTTCGGCTCAAAATCGGTTGGATAAAAGTGAGATTCAATTGCATATAGAGCAAGCTGAAAAATTACTAGAAGAATATAAGTATGAAAAAGCTTTAGAAAAAGCTCAGATAGCTTATAAAACGGCAAAATATAACGATGATGAAAAAAACCTTGCAAAGATACACGACATCATTGCCAGAGTTTACGAATTAGATGAGCAAGAAAGTGAAGCTATTACCAATTATAGAACAGCACTTACGTACGCCTCAAGTTCTAAAACTACCTATCTAAAGGCAAAACTTTTTAATAATCTTGGAAATCTTTACATAAAAACAGATGCTACAAGATATAAAGGAATTGATCACTATAAGAAAGGGTACGAAATTGCCAAGGAAATAAAAGATACAGCAAAAATGGTCAAGCCGTTGCTAAATCTTGCAGAATATTATATCAATAATGATGATTATAAAACAAGTGATCAATACCTGACGAAAGTAAGAGCACTCATCGGTGCCAACATGAATATATCTAGTCCTTTAAAAACTAAATTAAGTAACCTGCTTGGTAAATACTTTTTACGAGTTAGAAGGTACGAAAGAGCAAATGAACATGTAGAAAATGCGACATCTTTTGCCCAAACTGAGATTGATAATCCAGAAAATAATAAAAGTTTAATTTCTATATACCATCAAGAATTAGCCACTTCATATATTACCAAATATAGAATTCTCAAAGCTCAAAAAGAGTTTGAATTAGCAATTCCATACCTAGAAAAACATTACGAAAGCCTTTCTAGATCAAAAGATCTAACAAAAGAAATTGAATTACAAAGAGCAACCATAGAATTTAAGGTAGATCAGATGAAAGATCAGGTCGAGCAAGCCAATAAGAAAGATGACGAAAACTACTCCAAAGAGATCAAATGGCAAATTAGCATCATTCTTGGAGTTGTTCTGATATTAATCTCTTTAGCATTTTTAATTAGTTCATACAAAAATAATCTACAAAAGAAAAAACTGAATAATGATCTTATTGAAAAGAATAAGGAATTGGTCAACGCAAAAGAAACTGCCGAGCAGGTTTCTACATTAAAATCACAATTTATATCTACTGTAAGTCATGAATTAAGAACGCCCTTGTATGGAGTGATCGGTCTCACGTCTCTTTTAATGGAAAACCCAGAAGTCAAAAAGAAAAATGAATATCTCGAATCGCTGAAGTTTTCTGGAGATTATTTACTCGCGCTAATTAACGACGTTCTTCAACTAAGTAAAATTGAAACGAATGAAGTCAAACTAGAGAAGGTTTCCTTTGATCTAAGATCGTTGATAGAAGGAATTGTAAATTCTCTCCACTCTAAACAAAAACATAACAATAATACGGTACACATTGATTTAGACCCAGATATAAAGACAACTTTACTAGGAGATTCGGTTCGCTTATCTCAAATACTGATTAACCTAATAGGTAACGCTTTAAAGTTTACAAACAATGGAAATATTTGGATAAAAGTTAAATGCGTGGATTATCAGAATGATAATTACAAACTTCAGTTTATAGTAAAAGATGATGGTATAGGAATTCCTAAAAGTAAACAGGAAACGATCTTTGATAATTTTGCTCAAGTAAAAAATCAAAATCAGGAATACGAAGGTACAGGACTTGGTTTAGCCATTGTGAAAAAATTAATTCATCTTCATAAAAGCGAAATTTTTATTAATAGTGAAGAAGGTGTTGGATCTGAATTTACATTTGAACTGAGCTATGAAAAAGCTATTAAAGAACAAGATATTACCTCTAAAACTGGAGAATCTATTAGTATTGGAACCTCTAATTTTAACATTCTTATTGTAGACGATAATAAAATTAATCAAATCGTAACCCAAAATATTCTAAAGAAAAAAGGATATACTTGTAATTTGGCAAGTAATGGCATGGATGCCATAGAAATGGTAAAAAATGAAGATTTTGATTTGATTTTAATGGATATCAACATGCCCGAAATGAATGGACTAGATGCTACAACAGTAATCAGGACCTTTAACATTCATATCCCAATTATAGCTCTTACTGCGGTGGAAGAAGGTGAAATAAGGGACCAGGCATTATCGGTAGGTATGAATGACGTAATCATTAAGCCCTATGATACACAGCAATTTTTCCAGACTATTATGAAAAATATTTCAAAGGTGAAATATATAAATTAATATATCCACTATGTTTAATCTTTCAATTTATTCTGTTAAAGCGTATCTCAATTATTCGTGAATATATTATTTTAGAGCACTAATTCTAGATTATTACACGAACATGAATTCAAAAAATACTGGTTTTAATACGATTTGTACTCATTTTGGCGAAATTGAGGACAAACAATTCAAGGGGGCAATATCACCCATATACTTATCCACTTCATATGCATTTGAAGATGTAGACATCAAACGATATCCTCGTTATTTTAATACCCCTAATCAGGAAGCGCTATGCAAAAAAATCGCGCGACTGGAAAACGGTGAAGCTTCCCTAATTTTTGGTAGTGGAATGGCAGCTATTAGTACTGCACTCTTAGCATTTTTAAGAAAAGGTGATCATATCGTTTTACAGAGAACACTCTATGGAGGCACTTCAAACTTAGTGAATGAAGAATTCAGTAAGTACGGTATCGAATACTCCTTTGTTGATAGCCAAAACACAAATGGTTTTAAAGAAAAAATTAAAGAAAACACGAAAGTTATTTATATCGAAACTCCCTCTAATCCTTTATTAACCATTACGGATATAAGAGCTATTTCTTCATTAGCAAAAGAAAAGGGAATTATCACGATGATTGATAACACCTTTGCATCACCAGTAAATCAAAATCCAATCGAGCTAGGAATTGATATTGTGATACATTCTGCTACCAAATATTTGGGAGGACATAGTGATATTCTCGCAGGAGCTGTAGTATCATCAGAATCGCATATGGAGCAAATATTTCACCTAGCTAAAAACTTGGGAGGCAGTTTAAGTGATTTTACGGTTTGGATGTTAGAACGAAGTATCAAAACATTGGGACTAAGAGTAAAACAGCAAAATAAAAACGCCAAGAAAATTTCTAAATGGCTAGAAAAACATACTGATATCAAAGCTGTTCATTATCCTGGACTAAAATCACATCCTGACTATGAAATAGCAAAAAAACAAATGAAAGGATTTGGTGGTATGTTGTCTTTTGAATTAAAAGAAGGCCTGAACGCCAGTAAGTTTCAAAAAGAACTTAAGTTAATAAAGAGCTCTATGAGTCTTGCAGGTGTGGAAAGCACCATTCTCTCCCCTACACTTACCTCTCACGCTTTACTTACAGAAGAAGAAAGAAAACAACAAGGTATTAGTAATGGTTTATTAAGATTTAGTGTAGGTATTGAAGAACACGAAGATTTAATGAGTGATATAGAACAAGCATTGCAAAAAATTAAGATATTAGAACTTGAACATTAGCATGAAATTAGACCTATTAGCCATTGGAGCACATCCTGATGATGTAGAACTAAGTTGCTCTGGCACTTTGGCAAAAGAAATAGATACTGGTAAAAAAGTAGGGATTCTTGATCTAACTCGTGGAGAATTGGGAACAAGAGGAACTCCTGAAACCAGAGATCAGGAAGCAAAGGATGCAGCCCGCATATTGGGTGTATCTGTAAGAGAAAATTTAGGCTTCAGAGATGGTTTTTTTACAAATAACGAAGCACATCAACTAGAAATCATTAAGATCATCCGAAAATATCAACCCGAAATCGTTTTATGTAATGCAGTAAAAGATCGCCATATTGATCATGGTAAAGGAAGTAAATTAACAAGTGATGCTTGCTTTTTATCCGGTCTTCAAAAAATTGAAACTTCTATCAATGGTAATTTGCAAGATGCCTGGCGACCAAAAAAGGTCTATCATTACATACAATGGGAAATTCTAAAACCTGATTTTGTAGTGGATATTAGCGGGTTTATGGACAAAAAAATGGAAAGCGTTATGGCATACAAGTCCCAATTTTATGATAGTAATAGTAAAGATCCGCAAACACCAATATCCAGTAAAAACTTCAAGGATAGCATTCGTTACCGAGCTGCAGATTTAGGAAGAATCATAGGTGTAGCTTATGCCGAAGGATATACCGCAGCACGTTATCCTGCTGTTAATTCTATTTTTGACTTAATTTAATTTCATTTTTTCTTTTGTAAAATAAAGAAATACCTTATTTTTGCAGCCGAAATTAAATGGTGGTTGTAGCTCAGTTGGTTAGAGCGCCTGATTGTGGTTCAGGAGGTCGTCGGTTCGAAACCGATCTTCCACCCTTTATAAAAAAAAGACTCTGTTAATTCAGAGTCTTTTTGTTTTTAACACATACCTTTTACTTATTCTATTCCTTTCTAATACCGTCCACAAGTAACCTTTTTTCTCGATTAGCTATTTCCCAAGCGGTATAGAAAACTAACTTAGCTCTTTTGGTCATAAGATCATACTCAATCTTATCCGGAGTATCTGTTGGCTGGTGATAATCCTCGTGAACTCCGTTAAAATAAAATATAATCGGAATACCATGTTTTGCAAAATTATAATGATCACTTCTGTAGTAAAATCTATTAGGATCATCCTTTGCATTATAGGTGTAATCTAAATTTAGTTGGATGTATTTTGTATTTACTTCTTCGCTTAGATTGTGCAGTTCGGTACTTAATCTATCGCTACCTATTAAATACACATACTCTTGCTTTTCATCAGTCTGATGATCGTTATCAATTCGACCAATCATATCAATATTTAAATTCGTAACCGTATTTTCTAAAGGAAAAACAGGATTCTCCGTGTAATACTTAGATCCGTATAGCCCTTTCTCTTCTCCTGTAACGTGTAGAAACAATATTGATCTTTTAGGCCCATTACCATCTTTGGATGCCAATGCAAAGGCCTCTGCTATTTCCAATAAACTAACAGTTCCCGATCCATCATCATCAGCACCATTATAGATATTGCCTTTGCTATCCACGCCTACATGATCATAATGTGCAGACAATACAATAATCTCATCTGGTTTTTCGCTACCTTTTATATATGCCAATACATTTTCTGAAGATTTAATACCTCCTCTAAAATAACTTTCGGGTATTTCCTGAAAATAATCACCTCCTTCCATTGGAGATGGAATATTCATTCTCTTGTATTGTTCTTTCAAAAACACCGCTGCTTTTTTCTGACCAGCTTCACCGGTGTCCCTGCCTTCAAAATCATCTGAAGCAAACGTAAATAAATACTTTTTAAGTTCTTTTGAAGTTATAGTTTCAGCATAAGAAACAACATTCAATTTACCTTCTTTTGCATTAGAAGTACCAGAACTACCCACATTTGATGAGTTTTGAGAACTACCACAAGAATATAGAATAGATAAACTAATTACAACTAAAATATTTTTCATTGAATTCTTTTTTATTACACTATGCAATATACAGATTTAGAGGGAGATCATTTTACCAAGATTTTCTTAAAAAATACATGAAATTAATTACAGAAAATTTTCTTATAATTAAAAAAGGTTATTATATTTGCACCCGCATTCAGGAAATACCTGATGAGACTAAACACTGGAGAAATGGCAGAGTGGTCGAATGCGGCAGTCTTGAAAACTGTTGAGGGTCACACCTCCGGGGGTTCGAATCCCTCTTTCTCCGCTAAAAGCCTTGTAATCATTTTGATTTACAAGGCTTTTCTTTTTTAGCTGACAACATCGATGACAGAAACAATGCATTTATAAGAATTTAAGACCTTTTCAATGAGAACTTTTCAATCTCATTATCTTATTCGAATAAAAGGGTGTTTTTAGTGCTTCACTGTTAATAATTGATCGATATTTCCCCTATTTTTATTTTATTACTACAGCAAAAGTGTTTTTTATAAGACAGTTATAATAGAATAAGCACGCCAAAAACGCAAACAGTTGCGACCTGTGATTGAGAGAAAAAAACTCTTTAGTAATACCTACCTAAAATAAATGATCATTGCCATCAAACTCTACGAATTTGGCATCTGGAATACGTTCAGCCATAGAATTCTACATTGCTAAATGGTGTTTGAGTATGCATTTTTTTGAAAATATTGTCATCACCAATACGTTTTGTGTCAAAGTTGGTTGCCCATTTAACTAAATCTTCAATGGTGGTTGATACGTTGGTAGCACCAATATTACTATTATTAAAGCCATCTTCAACATAGGTTGAGTCTATTTTGTAATGTGATGTACTGCTGTTTTTTTACAATCTGTCCTTTCTTGACTTAAAAAAAAAAAATTCTTCATACCTAGTGACTCAAATATGAATTACTTGATAAATGCTTGAAAAGACATATGTGAAACTCTAGCTACAACTTCAGCTAGAAGTGTATAGCCAGAATAATTGTACATATATTCTTCATTTCTGAAAGTTTAAGGTGTTTTGATTATTTAAAACACGTAAAACTTACTCATTTCTAATCAAATCACTTAAGGTCCATCCTGATAGCCGGAGTAAAGTATACTGGTCTATTAAACCGCTGGTGTGATTGAGTAAATGATGTATGTAATAGTGTTTTTAAAATCGTGCATCTCAATAATATAGGTTCTTATATCATCCTCTAAAAAAGTTTCCCCTTGGTTCTCTAGTAATAGAATGGCAAAGGAGGCAAATTGTTTAGAGACGGAAGCTACGTGAAATGAAGTTTCTCTTGTTATCGGAATTTGATATTCCAAATTGCTAACCCAAATTGTTTTTCATAAACTAATATTTATTGTTATTCACTAGTCCAATTGAAATGCCCGGTGCTTTCTCATCATAGCCTATCAATAAGCTTTCAAAACCTTTTTCTATTTGGTTGAGATTTAAAGAGACGTTTGCATCATTTTAAGCTTCTGATTTGATTATAAAGAGTACCTTTTTTAATGGCTGTGTTTAACTTATGAGTCCAACACAGCCTTGTTTTAATTTATATTTTTTATGCTAAACTCTTATGATTCCAGACACCAGTTTTCGCAACTTTGGTAGCATATTCACTAAAATCAATAGGTTTTCTTTCTAGTACTTTTTCAATATCACTGGATATTTCCGCTAGTTCGGGATTTCCAAGAACCTCAGTAAATAAATATTCAATAAGCCAAACGAAATCTTCTGATAGGTTTGCCTTTCGCATACCTTCTCCATATTCCTGTACTGTGATAGGTACAAAAGTGATGTGACGATTACTTGCTTTTGCTATTTCAGCAACGGCTTCTTTAAATGTTAGTGTTCTTGGGCCAGTTAGCTCATATATCTGTCCATTGTGCTTATCTTCTGTAAGGGCTTTGACCGCAACCTCGGCAATATCATCAACATCTACCCAAGGTATATTTGCTTCTGCCTGCGGCAAGGCAACAAAGCCATCTAAAATAGGTTCTAATAAAAAGTTTTCGCTAAAATTTTGATTGAACCAGCTCGCTCTTACAATAGTGAAGTTTAGTCCTGAGTGAATAATTACTTGCTCACATAATTGTGCTTCACGTTCACCTTTACCAGAAAGCAATACTAACTTTTTAACGTTTGCTCTCTTAGAAACTTTAACCAATTGCTCTATCGCATCTAACGCTCCAGGAACTGCCAAGTCTGGTTGATAGGTAATGTATATTTTGTCCATTCCTTCCACAGCGGTTTCCCAATTTTCAGGTTGATACCAGTCAAATGATGGGCTATTAGACCTTGAGCCTATTCTCACATGGTGTCCTAATGCTCCAAGCTGTGTAACAATTCTTCTTCCCGTTTTTCCGGTTCCTCCGAGTACTAAGATATTTTCTGTTTTCATTTTTTATTTACTTTTAAATTGAAATTAATTTCCCCCAAATTGTATGAGGGCATTTGCTATTACTTTTTATACTAAATGAGTTGAATTCTCTTTTTTGAATACTTTGATATACCAATACAAGGTTGTTGTTGCAATGAACTCAAATCCAATAAACCAAAAACCGAAATCGATAAAGAAATCAGAATATGTGCTTCCATAAGGCAGTACTGTAAATGGTACGGTTATGAGTGCATCTAAAATTCCAGATATAATAAAAAAGACTAAACCCACACAAATTCCGTGGGGATTCATGCCTTTCTTGTAATACAACTTTGCTCCAAACCAAACCACAGGTATGATGACTATTGATAGCCATAGATTAGCTTGTTGTTCTGCATTTTCAATAATTTGCACATAAAAGGATAGTGCATATAACATCACTCCGATTATCCAAATAAACAGGCCGAAGCCAATGGTTCTTGTTAATTTCATAATTGTTCGTTTTTCTGATTATTAGTTTTATGATTCCGCTTTGCTGCTCCGCTCGTCCTGAGATCGTGAATCTCGCAGGCTCGATTTCTCAAAAACGTATAAATGATTCTTACTATTTATCGTAAACCAATCCCATTAACAATAAGGCAAATGATGTAAAAGAACATACCGTACGTACCATATGCCAACGATTCCAAGGTTGTTCAAATGTCTTTCTTAAATCCGCTAGCTCAACTTTAGTAGCTGTTTCGAGTATTATAGTATCCAATAGTTCATTAAGTGGAATATTCCTAAAAATCGTTACCCAGCCCACACCTACCAAGAATAAAATAGCCGCTATTAGAAAGGATACGAATGCACCTTGACTTGCATTCTTAAACAGAAATACATTGACAAGTAGAAGAATCGAGGGACTGAAAAAGATTATTAAAAAGCCTCGATTTATAATGGCTCTGTTCATTGATTGGAAGGATTGTAAAAAGTTGAAGTCGTCTAATCTTCCAATACCTGAAGTTACTGCATTAGACCAAGTAAAACATAAACCTGCAGTCAATCCCGTGAATAAAATGCTAAATAATAGAATGTACGTTTTGATAGACAGTTCCATAATTATTTGTTTTGTGTGGCTGAAACCCACGTTAGTAAATCTTGATATTCTTGTGAAGTAAGTTTGATTTTTTTTCCTTTTGGCATTCTTTTTTTAATGAATACTTGTTTATAGACATCATCTGCCCAAGGGTTCATATTGTCTTCGGTGAAGACACGTTGTCTGTTACGTTTGCTATGACACACATTGCATTTATTCTCTAGAATTTGAAAAGCTTTCTCTTTGGGAGTATCCGAGATTGCTCTTATCGACACATACAATTGAGGTTGTAAGGTCACTGTCTCAGTGAATTCATAAATAGATTTAGAATCATTGAAGAGTGATACGGAAAATGCGATTATAAGTTGCACAAGTATTGTCATCATCAAATAGTTTTATTGTTTGATGATACAAAGGTGTGACTATGTGGCTTGATTCATTTATTCGAAAAGAAGTATGATTTGTCTGAAAAGTGCATTATTTGATTTGACTAGGGCGGTAGCCAAATTTTTTAGCAAAAGCATTTGAGAAAGAACTCAAACTATCATAACCCACTTGCCAAGCGGCTTCTTGGACTGTGGTTTGCTCTTCGCTTATAAGCTTATGAGCCGTAGAAAGGCGTTCATTTTGAAGATATTTGAAAACAGGAACTCCAAAAACCGCTTTGAATTCTTTTTTAAGCTTGGTTGCATTCAATCCTATTTGTTTTGAAATTTCGGTGAGAGACGGAGGGTTTTCGAGATTAGAAATTAAAATATCCCTTACCTCATTCAACTTATCTCGATATTCGGTTTTTGAATCTTCGTTGTGTAGTAGCGCTAGCTGACCAAAGAAATGAGAAAGCAAGGCTGTAATCTGACTTCTAAAGAACATCATTTTGGTTTTTCCAGAATACTGGTTCGCAAAAATAGCAGCTACAATACGCTCCATTTCTGGTGTCATAAAAAAACTCGGTCCTTCTACATAATTGTCTTTAGGGTTCACCAACTCTTGAAGTAAATCTTTAAACAGTTCGCCTTCTTGATTTGGTAGTTGGTCTATATTCTTTATGGCTGTTGCAATAATAATACACTCAAGGTCTTTATTTGGTGAAATGGTATGCTCAAATTCTACCTTATCATCTGCATAAAACGACAATGCTAAACCCTTTGTGTGATGGAATGTTTTGCTCGTTTCGTTATAGTTAACCGCCAAATGTACATTCCCCGAACCATAAAATGCTACGGCAATAAGTGGTTCTTCAAAGTGACAAGCATCTACTTCAATGGAAGTAGCTTTAGCTTCTTCCACCAGAATTATAAAATCGTTAATATGGATAAAATCTCTAGTCATAAATCTTGTATAAATTTAAGAAAAATAAATGACCACTAAATTTCATAGGTGAGATTAAAATCTAACTTTTGGACTACTCTCAAACCCTAAAAAAAACATTCGAACCCTCGGTGGAAATAATTTTTAAAATGTTAAAGTTTAAGAAAATGCAAAAATAATTTTGAGCCCAATTTGTTTCAAAATAATTTATTCAGATTTTGAAATTAAACCCGGATTGTGCATTGGAACTTCGTAATGAAGTTTTGAGACCCAATAAATAATGGCTTTTTTATGATTTTAGCGTAGCACGGCTACGGTGAAATTACAAAAAGAATTGAAACATCAGTATTTGAAGTGGCTCACCAATGTAATAGATTTTCTAATGCATATCCGGGTTAAAATAATATTACGTTAAAATCACACTGTAAATTACTGTATTTCAATCGATTGAAAAATAGGTGTGTAATTAGGTACGTAATTATAATATTTATAAAGTTGTCTATATGATTATCAGTATATTTAAACATAATGGATAGTTCCACTTTCTCCGCGGATAATAAAGCTCGATTTCTAAATAGAAGTTGAGTTTTTTCTTATGTATGCTCATATAATAGATTTTACGTATTTATATAGAATGTCGATAGGATGCTATATTGCTTAAAAAAAGTCTACTTTATTTGAGAATATGTAAAATTATTTACTAATATAATCACAGAAGCTCACTCTAAATGAGAATAATTTCTTTTCATTTTTCCTCTACAATTCTGTTTAACAAACTAGCAGGCTAACAAACATTAAGTGTAATTAAGAAGCAGTATAATAACCATAGATTTGATATATAAAAAGACCAATACCTGCAATCACCAAATAAACATTAGCCGCTTTGTAAAAGGCATCATAACTATTGTGTTTTTTCCATAGTGTAATTAATAAGACAATAGGGATTAAGGCCAGGATCTGCCCAAACTCAACACCGAGATTAAAACTAATAATTTTAGTTAAGAATTGTTCTGTACCTACATCAAAAGACTGGAGTCGCGTGGAAAGACCTAGTCCGTGAATTAGGCCAAAAACAAGTACCATAATTAACAAATTAGGCGAATTTATTTTAAGCTTTTCAAAACCACCTAAATTTTCAAACCCCTTATAGAGAACACTTATAGCGATTAATGCATCAATAAGATGCTCATCTGCTTTGACACCTAGATATGTAGCACCTATTAAAGTAATGCTGTGTCCTATGGTGAATAGTGTTACAAACTTAACAATGTCTTTAAAACCAGAAAGATAAAACACGACACCAGTAAGAAATAAAAGATGATCATATCCAGTGACCATATGTTTACCACCTACGTAAATATAAGAAAGCAGTCCACCATTATCTAGAATGGCTTGATCTGACGGACTTACACCGTGTGCAAAGGATATGAGAGGAAACAGAAGTAGAGCCGCTAAAAGCAAGTCGCTAATTTTTAACTTCATAAACTACTTTTCTTACGCTTGTTATACCAGAAAAAAAGTCCACCAAGAATTACTATACTTAGTAACCAGAATATATACGTTGGAAAGCCTTCTTTGTGTTTGTGATCAGTGTCTGCATGGTCGTGGGCGTGTGAAACTTCAAAGGTTAGAGTCGCCCAATTGCTTTCGTGAGTTAGTCCCTCTTCTTCAGTAGTTACTAAATGAATAGTTCTCATATACCAGATACCATCGTTGCTTAAGTTTACTGAGATTATTCCTTCATCATTGGTCCTTAGCTCTTGTCCAGTTGTATGGGTATGGGAGACGTTTTTCTCCTCATCACTGTGAACATGAGAATCAGTTTCTAGAGAGTGTTCGTGAGTATGTCCTTCTCTCCCCTGTTCATCAGAATGCGAATGGTTTTCTTCCTCGTGAGTATGATTGTTGTCATAATTTTTATGAGTGTGGTTTTGTTCAGTATGGTTGTGTGAATGATCTTCAACTCCGTGAGAATGTCCTTGCTTTGACGGTTTGTAATCGGCATATACCAATTGGTTGGAAAGTGGTTGACCATCTCGTAATAATTTCACCCGAAGCGTATCTCCAGTATGAGCATTATATGGATTACTAAGCGGTATAAACTCTATAGGATAACCCAGATCCGTCTGCCAGTCTGCTGTTCGTTTATCACCTACTTGAAAAATCGCTTTTACGTGCTTCGAATATTTTTCGATAGCATTTGTATTTAATGTACTGTCTTCAGTCCGTTGCTGAAGCATATCTTTTACACCGTCGTGTTCTAGATAGCTATTAAAGTCATTAGCATCCATCTCAATATTTCTGGATTTCGTAGAGATTCCTGCAATCCACGTTCCTTCGTTACCAGATTTGAAATAGAGCTTTGTAATACTATCCTTTTCAATCCATTGTTTTTCATCAACCTTAATACGCTCACCATTACCTACTAGACTGGCATCCAACATTCGGTTACGATCTATGATATTTTCACTTTTGTCAAATGTGCCATTATAAAGATTTATAACAGCATCCTGATTAGGGGTTATAAAATAACTGTCCATTTTAAGGTACATATCGTGGCTACATAGGAGCAGGATACAGAGAATTCCAAATACATGTTTTTTCATAAAAATCGATTGTCTAATGATATAAAATACATTCAAAAATAAATATTATTGTTGAGATAAATTGTAATTATTGAGAAGATACGACAGTCATGAAAACTTAATTTTATGCAGTATACGACATATCTATAGAAATCAAAACAGCTTTCATTTAAGATTTTGTATGATTAGGATCTAATGTACGACTATGATTACAGCTCAAAGATCATAATTTTTTGGTCAAAAAAGGAATTGATACGGTGTCAGCAATAAAATATAGCTTTCGCTAAAATCTTAAAAGCAAGGGGAAATGTTGATAGCCTCTATTTCTCAAAAAAAAACTTAGCTTCACTTAAAAGATAATTGAAACTTCTGTCTAGGATGACAACCGTACCCACATTTTTTCTGCATTTAACCGAAACGTTCCTACATGATCAAAACTACACTCAGATGGAGCGATGATCGACAAAAATGGTTCTTCTTTTCTATTTCTATAGAGATGATAAATTTCTCCTACAATAGGCTCAAAAGTAAATTTGGCATTATACACTAGATTATTGTATTCAAACTGCTCCATCAAAATATCAAACTGATCCTTCAGTTCATCATACTTAGCTTTTACTTGTTTATTTACTTTATGAACGTTAGTATTTTTCCAGGCTACAGTATCAGGAATGGTAATCGAAGGTGCGCCCACATCTGTGGCATATGGTTTTAATGCTGCATCATACCGCTTGTCTTCTTCATTATACACTACCTGATCTGGCTTTTTATCACTCATCATTTATCTTTTTGAAATTTTATTATGCGTAATCTGTTTTTGCCGGGAACATTTAAATCTTCCCTCTTCAAAAATACGCTTTTTAAGGTGTTTTGTTTTTCGACCCTGAACTCTTTTACGCCACATCCTGAAACTTGATGACTTCATTTCTCTTCGCATAAGATTGATCACCTCTTGCTCTTTTAAACCAAATTGCATCAAAATAGCATCAAATGGTGTTCGATCTTCCCAGGCCATTTCTATTACTCTATCTATATCTCTCATTGTCAATTCTTTTCCCATTTTATTTATGATTTTCTATCTGGTAATGTATGTTTTTTTAAAATTCGATATCCTTCCTTTTTTACTAATGCATCATCTTTCATTTGCCATAAAGTATCACTTGCTTTTTTTCGGGTTGTATTTATATCAACAACTGGAAATGGATAATCCCTACCTAATTCGAAGCTATTGAATTGTTGTTCTAATGGAGGCATTTTATATGGTTCATGAATATAAGCAATAGGAATGTCTTTCAACTCGGGAACCCACTTTTTTATAAAAACTCCATCCGGATCGTGCTCTATACTATTTTTAACGGGGTTATAAATTCTTAATGTGTTAATTCCAGTTTCTCCTGCCTGCATCTGTAATTGCGGAAAATGAATTCCAGGTTCAAAATCTAAAAACATACTGGATAAGTGTGCACTGGCGTCCTGCCAAGGTTGCCATAGATTGTGCGTAAAAAACGAGACAACTAATGCTCTCATCCTGAAATTTATATATCCTGTTTCTTTTAAACATCGCATACATGCATCCACTAAGGGATATCCTGTTTTGCCTTCTTTCCAAGCTATCTGATATGCTTCAGAAATTTGTTTCTTCAATTTTCGGTATCCTTTATTAATACTTTCAAACTCCATAATGTCTTCCATCTCAAACTTCTGTACAAAATGAACTTGCCATTGCAATCGCGATGTAAAAGCATCAATTTGTTTTTTATTTTTGGCAGATTTACGCTGTTTGATAGCATATTGCCAGACTTGTCGAATAGAAAGGTTTCCCCAGGCTATATACGGAGAAAGCCGACTGCACCCTTTACGGGAAAGTGCTGGTTTGGATATATGAAAACTATAATTTTTATAACGTCCGTTAAAGAAAGAGGATAAGTACTCATATCCTTTTGTGGTTCCTCCGTACTGAAAATTTAAATTGGACCTTGTATCTAAAGTGACAATACTAAAAACCTTCTCGAGTTCTTCTATTTTTTCAATTGGAATAAAACTACCTGGTTTTGGGCTATATTGAAATTGGGGTTGATTCATATAATGTTCACAATCCTCTCGCCAGTGCTCTCTATTTTGTAGTCCTCGATGGATCCCATTATTAGGGTTTTCAACCCATTGGATAAGATTATTTTTGCAAAAACGTGAAAATGTTTTATCTCTTTCATAGGTAAGCCTAATACCCGTTTCTTGATGAGAAAACACTTGATCTATTTTCCAGAATTGTTGTAAAATCCCTATTGCATGAATTACTTCTGAAGACACACATAAAACTTTTGTTCTGTATGGTACCAATTGAGAATTAATGTCTCTTAAGGATTGTTTTATAAAATTCCAATGACGTTCACTATAGTGTTTATCTTCTTTCAGTGAATTTTCGAAAACATACAGTAGTAACGTTGGTGTATCAGTTGCTATTGCATTATAGATAGCTTCATTATCATGTAACCGCAAATCGCGTTTAAACCAGACAATATTGATATGTTCCTTCTTAATACTCATTAGGGTGGTCTATAATATGATTCGCTCTTACTTTTAGTTTATGCAATTTTTCTTTATCCATTTTGTGCAACATATTAAGCATCATGGACATTCGTCGATTATCTTTAAAGTATTCTTGTTTTTCGTCTAGAAAATTCCAGTAAAGGGAATTAAAAGGACAAGCATCTTCTTCGTGTCTTTTGCTTACTTTATAATGACAACCCTTACAGTAAGTACTCATTTTATTAATGTAACTACCACTAGAAACATATGGTTTTGTAGCAACCAAGCCCCCATCTGCAAATTGACTCATACCACGGGTATTTGTTATTTCGACCCATTCTATCGCATCGATATAAATCCCTAAATACCATTGATCGACTTCATCCGGATGGGTCATTGTTAATAACGCATAATTACCTGTAATCATTAAACGCTGAATGTGATGGGCATAAGCCTCGTCTAAACTTTGCCTGATTGAAGACTTCATACAATTCATTTTGGTATCTGCGGTCCAGTAAAAACCAGGTAAAGTATTGTTATTGTTTAACTCATTTCTCTGTTGATATCTTGGCATTTTTGCCCAATACATTCCGCGCATATATTCTCTCCATCCTAAAATCTGCCGTACAAACCCTTCTACCTGAGAAATATCAATATCCTCTTTATTTGTTCTCCAATAAGTTATCACCTCATTGATCACCTCTGTTGGGTGAAGCATTTTGGTATTCATAGCAAATGATAATCTGCTATGAAATAAATATTTCTCATCAGGATGCATTGCATCCTGATAATCTCCAAAATGTACGAGTAGGTTTTCACAAAAATATTTTAACACAGATAAACACTCTTCTCTGGATGTTGGCCAATTAAATTCTTTCTCTTTTATATTGCCTATCGTTTTGATTCCTTCTTTATCAATAAGTGCTACCAATGCTGTAACATCTTTACGAAAATCCTTCTTTCCCGGTATAACAGGGCTTCCATTCCATTTCTTTCTATTACTCTGATCAAAATTCCATTTCCCACCTTCCGGGTCTTTTTTGGTGAGCATCATAATATCATATTTCTTCCGCATATCACGATAAAAATACTCCATTGTATATTGTTTTTTACCCTTAAAAAAGTCAGAAAGGTCAGTTCTTGAAGTTAGGAAATGCTCCGTGTCAAATACCTGAGTATCTATAGGTAACTGATTACAAAAATCTTTCAATTGCGTATCGAGTCTGTATTCATCTGGAAGCTGGTACTCAAACTTTGTAATCTTTTTTTTATTAATAATTTCTTTTAGGTTGACCACCAAATCTTGCTGATTGTCTTTATTATCTATCGTGAAATAAGTCACATCATGACCTGTTTCTTCTAACCAATAAGCAAAGTTGCGCATACTCTGAAAAAAACCTACTACCTTCTGTATATGATGCGTTGTATAATCTGTTTCCTGACGCATTTCTGCCATAAAATAACAAACGTCCTCCTGATTATTGGTAAACCAGGAATGCTTACTATTTAATTGATCGCCAAGTAGTAACCGTAGTGTCATATTTTAAAATAATTTTGGTTGAAGCCAAAGATTTTGAAACCTTTGTTTAGGATCATAACGTTCTGACTGGAGTTTTATATTAAACTTTCTATCTCTTGGATCATTACCCACCCCAGCAATATACTGCCAGTTTCCATAATTACTATGGACATCATAATCAATTAGTAGTGATTCAAAATATGCTGCTCCTATCCTCCAATCCAGTTTCAGTTCCTTTGCAAAATAAGATGCAACATTTTGTCTCCCTCGATTACTCATCCATCCGGTATTGCGCAACTCTATCATATTAGCATTTACAAAAGGTTCGTTAGTTTCTCCTGCAATCCATTTATTAATTTCGTGTTCATCATTTAACCAAGAATATTCCTTGTTTAGAATTCCATTTAATTTAAAGAGATCTCTGCCATGTTTTAGGGATACATATTTGAAAAAATCCCTCCAAATCAATTCAAAAACTAACCAATACGTACTTTGATTTTTTTCAACCTCTTTTTCGTATAAGCATAACTTGTGATAGATCGTTCTGGGAGAAATACACCCATTAGCTAACCAGGCAGAAAACTTAGAACTGTAACCAGTTCCTATCAAGCCATTTCTAGTCTTTTTATAATATAAGAGCTTATTGGTCTTCCAAAAATAATCCTCCATCCGTTTTAAAGCACAACTCTCCCCTCCTTTGAATGGGAATGCCGTCCTGGAATCTGTTTCGAAAGCATCAAAACCAAGAGTTGATAAGGTAGGTATTTTGGTAGTTATGTTAGTGAGGTTCTCAGGAGATCTGGCATAAATTTGAACTTCTGGTCGTACTCTTACCTGCTTCTCGCATTGCTTTCTAAACTTTGTAAAAACTTGTGGTATTCGTTCAAAATTAAAGGGAATATCATCAGGATGAAATAGAAATTGATCATATGACTGTATCCATTTAATATTTGGATTCTTTATTTTTTTTTTGATTTTTTCTAATATTTCTTTTTCTTCTGAGGTCCACTCTTTTTGTAGATATATATTGTCTACATTGTAATCATTAACAAGCTGCGGTAACACTTTTTCGGGTTTTTTAAAATAAGTGCACAATGTTATATTCAGATTGCCCAGGTTTTTTTTTAATTCAGTAACGCTTTCGATAAGAAATTTAGCTCTAAACTTCTCTGTCTTTTTGAATCCGAACGAATCTTTTTCAAATAGTCTAGGGTCAAAAAAGAATACAGCAAGTATGTCATCATGTTCGCTCGAAGCCTTGTATAGAGAGTTATTATCGTTAATTCTTAAATCATTCCTAAACCAAATAAGTGCTGTCTTTTTCATAGTCTCAATCAGATAATATTACCCATATGTTACATCGATTTTGTTTCGATTATTTCTGCATCTATTACTACAATATTTTACATCGTCCCATACCTTTTCCCATTTTTTTCTCCATGTAAATGGTCTTTCACACACTACACAAGTTTTTACAGGAAGATTAGATTTTTTCATATTCAAATATTGTTTAAACAATTTACAAAAAACTTAAACAAAAACAGGGTGGTAAATTAATTTTAACACGAATTAAATGCTCAGGAAAAGATTAATACAATTTGAAGTTTATAAATAAATTCCACAAAAACACCAAAGTCCATAAAAACGTTCGTAACCAATTAAGGGAAGTTAATTTGTTCATTAGTTTCCTGTCGATCCTTCCATTAGAGATACGATGGTGCATTGGTACAAATTGTAAAAAAGTAGAAAGCCAGACTGCACTAATTAGAATTAAATCCACTGTATGATAAAAATCCAAAGTCTTATACAATCTGATAATGCTCAATGCAAGCTGCCCGATCATTAATGGCATTACGATAATTCCTATGCGAAATGTATATGTTTGATGCCAATTAATTAAATTCTGTTTTTGATAATAACTAAAACCGGGATAAATAATTAGTTGTACTAACCATATCAACACTATCAATCCAAAATCAACTAATAATCTCGTTAAGATGAACACCATAAAAACTAAAAATCAGGTATTTCCTGAACTCTTGCATATGGATATTCTGCTATTTTTTCTAGAGCATAATAGGTATTTAAGCCAGAAATACCAACAGTATCCATAAGACTTAAATCCAAATCCAAATGTTCTCCAGTTATTCTTTCTGGTACTATTAAATGTTTTATTTCGCCAATCACTAACATAGTTCCATTATGTATAATATTCATTGCTTCTACAAACTCTAAACCTATTTTAAGCTCGCTTTCTTTTACAAAAGGAGCCCTGAACTGAGAAATGTATTCTTCTGTTAAGCCGCACCGCGTGAATTCTGAAATATTTCTATCCACTTTAGCAGAAGTATAATGTGCATTTTTTGCGAATGATCTGTGTATGTGATTGATCGTGTATTGACCATTTTGTTTTATATTTTCGTAGGTATGCCTAGGAACTTCGCCAACTGGTCTCATAATAAACCCCATAAGAGCGGGATCACTTCCTAAATGAACTACTGAACTAAATATAGCAACATTGGTTTTCTCATTATCAGAGATAGTACCGATCAAATTTGCCGGTTTGATACCCGATACAGCATTTATAATTTTTAAGCGCTGTACGCGATCCATTTTCTCGATCTGTTGTTGTGTAAAATGCATAGTGTATATAAATAACTTTTTATAATTAAATAAATCAATCGTTAATATAGTTCTGTAACTCTGCAATTTTATCAGGCATATTAAAAGCACCTCCATAATAAGAAGTAACCGTAGCAGAAGTATTATCTTTAATTCCCCTGGAGGATACACACAGATGCTTTGCATCAATAATTACTGCAATATCTTCTGTTTTCAAAATATGTTTAAGTTCTGCGGCAACTTGATTTGTTAATCTTTCTTGTACCTGAGGGCGTTTTGCATAATATTGCACAATCCTATTAAGTTTTGACAGACCAATAACCTTACCTGAAGAAATATATGCAACGTGTGCTTTACCAATTATTGGAACAAAGTGGTGCTCGCAGTTAGAATAAAAAGTGATGTTTTTTTCCACAAGCATCTGATTGTACTGATACTTATTATCAAACAATGCTACTTTGGGTTTGTTTTTTGGATCTAATCCTGAAAAGATCTCATCAATGTACATTTTTGCAACGCGCTTTGGAGTCCCTTTTAGCGAATCATCGGTTAAGTCTAGTCCCATAACATCCATAATCTCAGCAAACAATTTAGCGATACGCTCTTTTTTTTCGGTATCCGATATATCAAATGCATTATTTTTTAATGGCGTCTCCATTCCTGTACTAATATGATCATCCCCTATTTCTTCAAAAGAAAAATCATTAAAATGATACCCACTATGCTCTAACAATGTTTCTGTTTCTATTTTCATTCAATTCTTTATTGTATACTGATAATGTAACTATAACAAGACTCTATGAGATTAATAGCACGTTATTAATACGGTTCATAAATGTTTATGATCAAAGCTACATAATTGTTTAACTATTTACATCATTCATTAAACAAAAATTAACACTTGACTAACTTTTCAAGTATTATTTCCTGAATTCATCGGGTCTTTTAGAGTAATGATCGATTTCCATTATGATTATTTGTGCAATAAAGACTTTGTTGTATTTTTGACTTCTGTTATGATATAAAGTTTTATTTTACGTCATTTCTGGGCCCCACAAATTGATCGAACTTTCCTAATTGCTTTTTGGTGACGAATTATGTTTATTTTTGTCAACTATAGAAGCACGAATCTTTTAACCAAAAAACTGTTTTGATGAAATCCTTTCGATTTTTTATTTTATTTTTCTCTATATTTATTGTAACATCTGGATATGCTCAGGTGAGGAATGAATACCAAATTTCATTTGAAAACGCTGTACATCACGAAGCAAAAATTACAGCAGTATTTTCTAATTTACAAAGTGGTACTATTTCTCTTAGAATGAGTAGAACGTCTCCTGGTAGATATGCACTCCACGAATTTGCAAAAAACGTTTATGATGTTAAAATTACTGACAGCAAAGGAAAAGATGTTACGGTAACAAGGCCTAACCCTCATCAGTGGGATGTTTCTGGTCATGACGGCACACTTCAGGTTAGTTACACTTTGTTTGCAGACCAAGGAGATGGGACGTATTCACAAATTGATGAAACACATGCTCATCTTAATATGCCTGCAACGTTTATGTATATACCTACGTTAAAAGACCGTCCAGTGCAAGTAACTTATTTAGTCCGTGAAGATCGTAAATGGGATGTGGCTACTCAGCTAATCCCCTTGGGCGGCAACAAATTTTTAGCCCCTAATCTGCAGTATTTCATGGATAGTCCTGCGGAAATTAGTAACCATATATTAAAAGAATTTACTGTAGAATCTGGTGGCACGGAATATATTATTAAATTGGCACTACATCACGAGGGAACCGAAGAAGAAGCAGATCAATATTTTGAACAAATAAAAGAAATCGTAGCACAGGAAAAAGCAGTTTTCGGAGATTATCCTAACTTTGATTATGGAGAATACACTTTCCTTGCTTGTTATATGCCAAATGTTTCTGGTGATGGTATGGAACACCGCAATTCAACCGTTTTAACAAGCACAAGAAGCTTGGCAGACGGTGGAATGGAAAAAAACATAGGTACTGTATCGCATGAGTTTTTTCATGCTTGGAATGTAGAACGTATTCGACCAATCTCGTTAGAGCCATTTGATTTTGAAGAAGCAAATATGTCTGGCGAGTTATGGTTTGCCGAAGGATTTACCAGTTACTATACCAATCTTATTCTTTGCAGAGCTGGTATCATTACACCAGATGAATATATCGCTGGACTTAGTACTACTTATAACTACGTATGGAATTCTCCAGCTCTACAGTATTTTAACCCGATAGAAATGAGTTATCAAGCCCCGTTTGTGGATGCGGCTACATCTGTAGACCCTACTAACAAGGGTAACACCTTTATATCTTATTACTCCTACGGAAGTATGTTAGCACTTGCTCTGGATCTTTCGTTAAGAGATGAGGATGATTTAAATTTAGATGATTATCTAAAGCTAGTATGGACTAAATATGGTAAAACTGAAATCCCATATACTATAGAGAATTTGTTTTTTACACTTAGAGAATATGCTGGAGAATCATTTGCGGATGATTTCTTTGAAAATTATATTTTTGATAGTCAAATTCCTGACTTTAAAAAACTCTTAGGATCTGTAGCTATCTATCCCAAAACAGACAGCAAGAAAGCCTATCTAGGCGTAGATATTGCGTTTAATGATGATGATAATGCAATCATTTCACAATATGTGAAGAAAGACACACCTGCCTATACCGCAGGTTTAGAAAAAGGAGATATAATCATCGCTATTGATAATCAATCTTTTTCTGATATTGATCAATTTAATGAAGTTTTAAGTAAATATAAACCGAACAAAAAAGCCACAGTGGTGTATAGAAGGTTAGGCGAAGAGAAAAAAGTGTTAATCAGGTTTGATGTTAGTCCTGAAGTAGAAATTACTCAATTTTCTAAACCTAGTAAGAAAGCACTATTGAAAAGAGAAAATTGGCTGAAAGCTAAATAAAAGCGTAAAAATATTTTATAACAAAAAAGTCTATGAATATTCATAGACTTTTTTGTTGTAAAATATTAATAAAATTTAATTTAATCAACGCTCCTACACTACCTGCATCTAGCTCTCATTAAGTCCAGATCACTTTGAACTCTTTCTAATCGTTCTCTGGTTTCCCGCAGCGCATTTTTATACTCTTCCAGTTTTTTAAACTCTTCCTCTTGTTTAGAAAGCAACGCCTTCATTTCTTTAATTTGCCTGTAAGAACTAACGATATTCACATACATCTTATATCGATACGTAGTATCTTTAGGATCAATCGTTTCACTTAGATCGCCTATTTCCGACTCCAAAGATCTGTTAATATAATATAGATCTTCTTTTTTGCCAGGTCTGTTAAGAGAATCAATCAACTTTTCTATTTTAAACATACTTTTAGAAAAATCTTTTTGAAATCTAACGTCCCCCTCAACAGACGACAAGCTTTCTCTAAGCACTTTATTATCCCATAACGGAACTCGGTCAAAATCGAAAAAGAATGCCGTAACAATTAATGCGACTGTAAATAAAAACAATAAGGCAAATTTTAAAATACTATTTCTTCTTTCTTTACTATTTTTTGGTTTCATTTTGTAAATTATAATTTAACATACATTAATCTAGTAGGAAACTGCGTCTGTTTTTAACGTCTGGTTTCGCAATAACTTCTTCTTTAACAAAGATATTAGAATCGGATTTTTTCCCAATGTAATCAAGCTCATTTAATTTTTTGAATAATGAAAGCATCAATTTAGTAAAGCTAGACACATTGTGCAAGGCTTTATTAATATCTGTATGCTGATACTCTAAATCCATCATTTCTACCAAAACATTCTCAAAAGCACCTTGATTGAGATCACACCAATCCGAAAGATAATTTAACAGCTCTTCTTTTCCTGTACCTACATAAACATCCATATTGTTTTTTATGACTCTGGCTAATGCCATAAGTTTTGTGATCATAGTAACCGGAGGAAGATGTCTATCGTACAATCTAAACTCTGGTAGCATTCCACCTAAATACTGCAACGTATTCTTAGTTAAGGTCATCACCATTGTCGCTAGCTCATTTGACTGCTTTTTTTGATATATCTTCTGAATAATATTCATAGAATATTTTTCTATCGCATTAAAAAATGTATGGATTTCTGTATAAATATATCGAAGATCCTGATGGCTCTGAATAGAAACACACGGAGGTATAAAATCTTCTGCCAAAGAAGCTATACCATCTGTAAACTCAATTTTACCTATCGTAATATGATGTTTTCCAAATTCTTCTTCATTAGCTTCAGCCAAGTTGACCACATGCAACCTATAATCTGGTAATACAAACGGGTGTCTTGGAGGCTCTTCTTCGGGATCTGCATCACCTACAGGAATTCTCCCATAAGGATCCACACTAAGCACAATATAACACTCTTCTTCGGTACGATTGATATTATATTCTGTATTAATAATGCTTCCTTTTTGTTCTAAGGAAGAAGATATTTCTGGTGTGATGTTGATTATATACCCTCCCTTAGTAACCGCTCGACATCTATTAAGCTGAACCTTTATGGTGTCTTGTCCATCCATAGAAAACACCATATCCACTGCATCATCACCCGCTAAATCAGGCAACAACCCATAATTAATCCCATTGATATCTTTAGAACCTATAAGTTGCGAAAAATTAGTAAATGCGTTATCAGCTTCAATAAAGTGATTTTTATTTATCTTCATACCGTCAATCCAGTTGACACGATGATGACTCTTATTTATTAATTCCATATTGTTAAAATATACTTGTTGTAGAACATTCAATTAAAATAAACTTGTTTTCCTATAATCAACCACGATGTTCTTTATACAATTGTTTTCTTCACGAGTTAACTCTAATTCTTTTATTTTAATGCCCTTTCCTTTTATTTTTTCGCAAAACTCAATAAAAGTAGTTCTCTTTCGGTTCACTATGATTGGTAAATCAAGATTTTTACATAAATAATCATTAAAATCTTTTGCACTTGCTTTTTTAGCTGACACAAGGATTAATTTGGCTTTAAAGGACTTTTCGGTAATAAAAGGTGCTTTAAATTTATCTTTTGGATCATCGGCAATTGGATCCGCCCCAATCGGATCAATCGGTATGCTAGAGACATCTCTAACCACTGTCTCATCTCGTATAATCTTTTCTTCTTTTTTAGGTAAGACCTCTATGGTTTGTGTAGTGGCATACTTAAGCTCTCCATTAACAATTAAAGTAATTGTTTTCCTTCCTGATGTACTATAAATGTATTCTGGATCTTTTTCTTTTGAAGTAGCTCCTAGAGCATCCTCAAAATTCCATTCCCATGTTTTTGCGTTTAAGGTATTATCTTCTACTTTTAGTTTTTCTCCCACTCTGATTTTTGGTGTAAGGATTTTAAACTTAGCCTTTTTCAACGGGTCTAATACTTCTTTTTTCTCTAAGACAGTTATTTTCTTAATTTTAGGACATTTACCATTAACGATTAAAGACACATTATACGCTCCTGGTTGTTTGTATGTGTGATATGGGTTTCTTCTGGTATCTATAGCTGTGCTATCACCAAAATCCCATTTCCACTCCAACGCTCCAACTGTATTATCTTCGAATTCAATAGATTCATCTACTCTAAATTCAGTATCCTTGAACGAAAAATCAACAATCATACAAGGAGTATAATTAACATACTTAAAAGCAAAAACAGTTGCTGTTACTAATATTGTTATTATAAAAAACAATATGACACTTTTATCTAAATGATAATTTGTTTTGTTATTTGATGTTTTCATAATGACTTGTTTTCAAAATATAATTATTCAATTACGATAATCTTGTATGGAAAAATGTTCAAAGATTGTTGTTCCAAAACAGACATAATGTTACTTTTTAACGAATTCCATTCAGCAGAAGGAGTTGTTTCTTTCTCATTGGCAAAAAGCATTACTTCAATACAAGGTATAAGTCCTTTTGCGATATGAATATCTGTCTTAAACCCTTTAGAGACTTTTACCTCTTTTACCTTATTACTACACAATTCATAGCAAAGGGCTTTCACATCTTCTCTGGTTACTATTCGGTTTCTGGATAACAACGCTCTGCGATATGCATTCAGCCTTTCTTCCATTCCCAGGTTGTTTTTTCCTTGAAATGTAGAGGTCAAAAACTGGCTTCCTTTTTGCTTCAAATCACTTCCCTGATAAATGTTAAGCGTATTACCAGATTTAATTTGATTTGCATCTTCACCATTTGTAACCCAATATTCTACTAATAATGTATCCTTCTTTTTGTAAGGTTTTACCGAAATATAATTGGTCTCTTCTGAAGACTTTTTCATATCAGAAACCTTTTTCTCTAAAAGAGATATATTCTGATTGAGTTCATTTATGTTAGACTGCAAAAAGTCATTTCCAAAAAAAGAAAACGACGCGCTTTCATCTTTTAATAATTCTATTAAATGTAATAAATATTCTCTAGCCTTTCTATAATCCAATTTACTAACATTATCTCTTCGAACTACATAAGTACCTTTATCATCCGTGGATGAGTCATTTTCTCGTAACCGATACTCTTTTCCAGAAGTATTAGAAATCGATTTTATATCAAGAAAAAGCTCTTGGGTACTTATCGGCACGATATCAATATAATCTTTCAACTGATACGATATACTTTCCCATTTTCTATTTAACGCAGGGAACGCATTGCATGTGCAGTAAACACTATCCAGAATGATATCGTCTATTATCCTAGGAAACTCAATCTTTACCCAATTCAAATCGGATAATTCCTCAAGATCCTTTTCATTCATAAAGTTAGAAAATTCTTCTGGTATTTTAGCATTAGACCGTAACGAAATATTTGACTTTATAGAAACAAAGTGCTTTTTATAAAGCTTCTTAACCTGTTCTTCAATATTTCTAGTCTTATTGGGTTTTTGATTAAATATAGACTCTAGATTTATACGTCCGGAAATATCGCTATTAAAATAACCTGGAGTAACCTCAAAACGCTTCTCTTCATAATAAAATTCAGCGTTTTTAAGATGGTGGTAAAAAAGCTCGTTTTCCTGAACGTCCAACAACTCAAAATAAAACGATACATCTTTCAAAGGAATTTTATCCTGATTAGATTTGATTCCGAGATATAATGTAGATGGAGCCAATACATTGCCTTTTTTCATTGCTAATGAACTCATCATTTTTCTCTTTCCTTCTACATCATAAATCTTGTTACCACATATCATTTTACTGATAGAAGCATCTATAAGTTGACTCTTTTGAATTGGAGAAAAATATATATTTTTTAATTCATTACTTGCATTTTTTGCCTTTATTCGCTTTTTATAGTACAATAAATGCTCTGGAGTAATCACGGTCTTTTTTTCAATTGGTTCTGTATAAACAATGCCATGAGCCGGACGCGAGCCATACAAAGTTTCTGGTGTCATTAACTGAATTAAACGCTCCGTTATTCTTGTTTGAGAATTATCAATTTCACTCGAAATTTTTTCTATTTCAGACGCACAGGCTGCAATGAGTAAAGATACTACCGGATCAAAAGAGCTTTCTATTTCATTAGGAGAAACTCCCCAAAGAGAAGCCGCCTTTTTAATCATTCTGTTCTTAATCTGAACCTTGTTTTCTGCACTCATAAACCCTATTAAAATGAAAGTGGAGCGATATAAAACCTTTCTAGGCAAGAGAATGATTCATTAGTCCTACTAACCACACCATTTACTTTTATATCAACACGTTTCTTAATTCTATTTAAACTTCCTCTGTTTTTAAACTCTTCTTGCTGTATAACAACCTCTACAGCGACTTTTTTTAGTCTTTTTTCCTGAGAAACAATACTTTCTACCAAAGATTCAGAAATTGTATTCCTTAGCTTATTGGTACTTGTCAGGTTGTCAAAATCTACATTCCAAATAGAGCACCCAAAAGATTGGTCAAAAGTACACTCCCCAAAATATGAAGTGGTAATCAAATGAATATAACCTACTATGGATTGTTTAAGGTCATAGTTTTCGACTTCCTTATTTTTAACAATCCCAAAAGTATCTAACGGCAATTTATAATAAGAAGTAACCATAATGATAATTTGTGCGCGTACATAACCCTTTTAGTAAACGCAATTTAATAAAGATTTTATTTATCCACGTCTCATAACACAAGAAAGTAAGCAAAAAAATGCTAATCTCTTATTTTCTCATTTTATTTTAGTGTTATCAGCACCTGTAGCGTAGAAAATAACCATAAGTTTTTTATATTTGTCTAAATTTTATTTTACACATGAATACATTTTATAAAGCAATAATTTTATTTGTTATTATTGTTGGGGCAATGAGTTGCGGGGGCGCAAAGAAAGCAGAACAAGAGGCATTAGCACAAGCAAGAAGAGATTCAATCGCGTTAGCTAAACAGAATGCGATATTACCAATTCAGAAAAAATATGGAGCTATTCTTGGAGTTTCTCCAAAAGAAATTGATAATGTTCCCTTATTTGAATTTATAGATGATTGGATGAATACACCCTATAAACTTGGGGGTAATACTAGAGATGGTATTGATTGTTCTTATTTTACACAGTATATTTTTCACGATGTTTATGGTAATTTAATTGAACGTACTGCTCAAAAACAATTTGATGCACCGGACACAAATAAATTTAAAGGACTACACAACTTAAAGCAAGGAGATCTTATCTTTTTTAATAATAAGGGATCAGAGTTTCGTGATATAACGCATGTAGGGTTTTATCTTGGTAACGATAGATTTGTTCACTCCACCTCTAGAAAAGGAAATATGGGAGGAAATGGAGTACAAATTAGTAATTTGAAAAAACACCCTTGGAGAAAAATGTTTGTAGCTGGAGGAAAAAAGCCTAAGTTTACAAACAATACCACTCAAAACTAAACCAATTAACATTCTTTATACCAACTAAACGAATGAGCAACGACCAAGTACAAGAAGTTTACCAAGAACTAATCAGTACTTATCAAAGTCTAAAAGCTGAAATTTTTGTTACAGAGATTTTAGAAAATTCTGACTTAGACATAACTGATATAGATATCTTTAATCAAAGTACTTTTTCTCGATCGTACAGGAGAGATGTAATAAATTTCAAGGTCGATTCTTATTCCAGTAATACAGATAAACTACAGTTCAATTTAGCCAGAAACGGTTTATACGACACTTTACCCGAAGGCCTTTTTCACGAACCTGTAAAATCCAAAAGTAATTTATCGTACACTGAATTACATCAAAAACAAAAAAAACAGGAAAAAGATGCACGTTCTTTCTTTGCTCCTCTGGAAAACGAGTTTTTTACCCAAAAAGTAACCATAGAGCAAAACGAAAGAAAATTAATTAATGAATTCACTAATTTAAAGACCGATTTTCTTTTAAATTTCTGGAATTTAGATCCTGAAATCCCTAGAGATTATAGCATCAAACTTTTACAATTATTACCGTATGTTCACAAAATATCCGGGGAGATCGAGCTTACCGCGTTAAGTCTGGAAAAAATTATAAATGAGAAAGTTATAATTAAGAAAAAATACCAAACTGTAAATAAAAACACTAATACTATAGCTACCGATCAACAATTAGGAGTAGATCTCGTCTTAGAACTAAAAGAGACCATTATCTCCTACCCTTGTTGGGAAATCACTGTAGGTCCAGTAGACGAAAAAAATATTGATAAGTATGTAGCAAGTGGTGTTACTAAAAAATTTATTGCTATCTTTTGCGACTATTTTATCCCTATGGAAATAGATACTAAAATTAATATAACATACGCAAGTAACCAAGAAACATTTGTATTAAAAGAGACTAACAGTCCCAGAATGGGTCTAACAACTATGATATGAATTTGATATTACAATCTGCAGCAATACATGCTGATTTTTTTAAAGTGGGAATAATATTATTAGCCGTTAGTGTTATACTGATGGGAGTTGTTGCCGGATTAAAGAAACTTTTTGTCAAAAATAAAAAGAAATTCCTGCTATATATGCTGGTAGTTCTTTTATTATTTGCTGCGACAGCATTGCTTAGTAATGAAAAAGTTCTGAATGATATTCCTCTAAACAACTTCATAGGGTTTCAAGTTATCTTTTTATGCTTAGGATCGTTACACGTTTTTGCTATGCGTAAATTTTTTCCCAATTTATTAGATGATAATCCTACTCGTTTCTGGCCAGAATTCTTGTACACTATCGTTACCATTTTTATTGGCCTTATTACCTTTCTGTTGGTTGTTGGTATTTATAAACCAGAATACAAATATATTTTCACGGCATCAGCCATTTGTTTTTTGATTCCGATTATGGTGGTCAAGTTATATGAATTTGCAGTATCTATTCCTGTACCTATATATAAGAAGTGGTTCTACCCTATTGACAAGAAGATGAAAGATCCTAAAGAAGAGGAATTGGCAAACCCTTTGGTCATTTCCTTTGAATTTAATAAAGGAGAAAATATCCAGGAGATAAGCAACTTTAGACTAAAGGCACCAGAAAAAATGGAGTTTGGCAAGCTTTTCTACTTTTTCATCAATGACTATAATGATAGACATCCTGAAGGAGAAATTGAATTTCTTGATGATAAAAATAACCCTTATGGATGGATTTTCTATACCAAACCGAACTGGATAGGAATACAAAGCCATATCGACTTCACTAGAACTATAGAAGGAAACAGCATCAAAGAAAATGACGTCATCATCTGCAAGAGAGCATAGTAAAATTTAGTTAAAATTTTGTTAAAATTATTTCAAAAAATGCTCGTTAAGATCTTTTCTTTATTAGATCAACTTCACGACAAAGTGCAATTTCCCTGAAAACAGTGTAGTCTTTTTCTTTCCTAATTTACTGATTTCACAGCGTTTAAAGATATGCTATTTTATACATCTACGTATATTTTGCTATCTTTACATTGTACAAGTTACATTTATAATTATACATTATTATTATTATTAATCTAAAAAATTATTTATTATGTCTTTTAAAGCAAAATTAAAAGTAGGTGGA
The DNA here is from genome assembly GCF_053613295.3 of Aquimarina ulvae. NCBI lineage: Bacteria > Pseudomonadati > Bacteroidota > Flavobacteriia > Flavobacteriales > Flavobacteriaceae > Aquimarina > Aquimarina ulvae. The sequence continues at coordinate 81,548 of NZ_JBSIBP030000011.1, read as the reverse complement.
AAAGAGTACAACGTATTAAGTTGTAACTATGGTTTATCTCAAGAAACTGATGCTACAGGTCGTCCATCCTCTGTTACTAGAGGTGGTATGATTTCGATTGAAGTAGAATCTACATCTGACACTAGCTTATCTGATTGGATGTTCAATAACTTTGAAATGAGAAGCGGATCAATTGTATTCTTGAAGAGAGATACCGAAGCTACTTCCAAGGAATTAAAATTCACAGATGCTTACGCAGTAAAATTTAATGAAAGCTTTGACGCTACTGGAAAAAATCCAATGGTTGAAAGAATACAACTTTCTGCGAGAGAAATTTCTGTAGGAAATGGAGAACATGTAAACGAATGGGTATAATTCATTTCGTTTTATATAAGATTTAAATTAAGGGAGTGGTTTTTTCACTCCCTTTCTTATCTTACATCATCATTTCCTCTTTTACATTCACGTAAACAATAATGGAATTGATAAAGTAGTTATTCACTTTAAAATTATTACTTATGTCATTTTTAGCAAAATTAGATCTTGATGGGGAAGAAATTAACGTATTAGATTGCTCTTTTACCTTCAGACAAGATACCGATTATACCGGCAGACCCTGTGCAAAACCACAAGGAGGACAAGTTAGTTTATTAATAGAATCCACATCAAAAACAGATTTTTTGGATTGGACAATTTCTCCGACAATTACCAAAAGTTGTAAAATCACTTTTTTTAGAAGAGACAATATGTCAAGCCTTAAAAATGTAGAAATTAAAGATGCGTATTGTATCGAATATACGGAGCATTTTAATGCAGAAAGCACAAAACCTTTACAGATACATTTAGTTTTATCTGCAAAAGAAATTTCAATAAAAGGAACTACTTTTATCAATAATTGGCCATCCAAGACGTAAAAAATCTTGTGTAATATTGATATAATTTAGGAATATGTAACTATTAAAAAGATAGTGCAGATATTAATTCATAGTTATATCACACAGAGCTTTTGATTGAAATGTAGTTTTTTACATAATGATGCGTAGGCTTCTTCAATTTTTGAGAACAGTGTAAACCTTGGAGTTTATTGCACTTTATTATGGTATTTACAAAAGGATTGGGGGATCATTAGAAAGTAAACAAAATGGAATTAATTATTCTTAGTACTAGAACGCCTCCCCCTTTTAAACTACATTCTTCATTCTTACGTTATCTATTTAGAAATAAGAAGGCAAACTGTTGCTAGCTTAAAACAATGGATTATTCGTCACCATTACAAAATGGCAATTTTAAAATACCAAGTAAGAACATTTGGGTAACTTACAGGTTGAAATCACTAAACAATAAAAAGTATGGCATTACAATCTAAAACAGAAATATTTATAGGAGGAACTCTAATAAATGCTTATAAACGATTAATGCTACATCAAGAAATTGATGCGCACCATATATTAGAGTTAGTTTGCAGAATGGATGTTCTTGAAAATATTACAGGCGACATTGCATCACAGACTAAAAATTATCTTGGGCAAATTATCACCGTTCAAATATCATCATTGGGGGCTTTCTCTGGCTATAAAGAATTTGAATTTAAAGGAGTGGTTACTTCAGTTAATAGTACTATGGGATTTCATCAACAAAATGGTGATCTGGTCACGATAAAAGCTCATAGTTGTAGCATCATTGCTGATGATGGACCTCACTATAATTCTTTCAATGATGCAGATTTGGCGACCGTACTTGACGAGACCTTCAAAAGGTATGACCAATCCAAATTAGAAACTATATTTAATCCAGTCGGATCAGAGAATATTCATTATAGCGTACAACACAAAGAAAGTGCATTTCAGTATGCTAGTAGATTAGCAGCACAATACAGTGAATGGTTTTACTACAATGGTAGTGCTTTGGTATTCGGAAAACCGAAAAATGAAGATGAAGTTACACTCATTTATGGTCAGGATTTACAGGAGTTTTCTCTGGATCTTACTCCAAGTTCTAATAGCTACAAATACTTCACCAATGATTATCTGACTGATGGACAACATGAAATGGCAACCAATCAGGTAAGCTCTGGCGTCAATGGTTATAATGGTTTTACCAGTAATAAAAGTGATGAGCTTTTTCCTAACGAAACGAACATCTATTTAAATTCGTATACCGATCCTTCTCTTAAACAGCGGTTAGATACCCATGTGGAACAACAGAAAAAAGCTGAAGAAATAAAGCAAGTAGTGTTTAAAGGGGTCAGTGATAATCCTGGTGTCAAAATTGGTCAGGTTATTACAATTAAAGGAGACAACACTGGTTATGGAAACTTTAGAGTTACCAGCATTATTCATACCAATACAGAGAACGGAAGGTATCAAAATCGATTCGAAGCTGTAACAGCAGATTTAGATGTATATCCTAATACGGATTTGATGGCATTTCCTAAAAGTGAAAGTCAAGTTGCCGTAGTTAAAGAAAATAGTGATCCCGATGGAATTGGAAGAATCCGCGTACAATTTCCGTGGCAAAAAGATGTAGGAGAATTAACTCCTTGGTTACGAATTGTAACACCACATGCTGGTGGAGATAAAGGGTTTCACTTTATTCCGGAGATTGATGAAGAAGTACTAATTGGTTTTGAAGGAGGTAATGCAGAAAGACCCTATGTTTTAGGTACACTGTATACAGGAGGAGCCAACCCTGCAGGATGGAATACCCAAAGTAATGATGTTAAAGCTTTACGAACAAGAAGTGGTCACACAGTAGAATTAAATGATGCAAATGGAGCAGAATTCATAACGATCACAGACAAAAATAGTAACATAATAAATATTGACACAGCAAATAATAATATCACTATTTCAGCAGGAGAAACGATGACCTTCACTGCTAAAAACATAAAGATTAAAGCTGACGAAAACATAGATATGGTTGCTGGTAAAGATTTTACAAAGAGTATTTCTGAAAATTACAATGTAATGACTAAAAACAATACATTAATTGTTGAAGAAAATCTTTCTACCGATTCTAAAAAACAACAAAATGTTTCTGATGAAATAACTATAAGCAGTAATAAACAAAATCTTACGCTATCATCAGGAAAAACAGTTGATGTGCAGAGTGAAGAGAAAGTTAAGCTGTTTTAATAATATAATTTTCAAGATTGAAAAGTGATGCCCAATCCTCAAAATCAAGCGACATTAGAACTTGAAAAAAGTTCATTTAGGTTGTCAAAACTTAATTTTGAACCTGAATCATTTTCTGCACAATATGGTTGTATGATCATATTTGAAGAGGATGACGTTATAAATGAGCTACGTTACAAACTGAATGTTACATTTCTAGAACAACAGGAATTTACCTCTACTCTACTAGTTGATCGTGAGCCGGATTATTTTATTAATGACAAAATTCCTAATAATTTAAATGAGATTATTCCCTTTGAAGTAAGTAGTTTTATATATCCATTAGTGATTGAGACCAATTACCAAGGAAATATTTCTGGAATTAATAATTTTAATGAAATAAAAATTCGATGGAAAAAATTAAAAAATACTCTAAATCATAAATACGATACTAATATTCTAGCGAAACATATAAAACAAACGGAAAACTATCTGCAATCTATCCAAAGTTTTGAAAAAAAGATGTTTCAAGATTGGTTTCTCAATTTGTATTTTGCTCCGATATACGTATCGTACTCGGATGATTTATATACTATTAAACAATTAGAATACCCACTTGTAAAAGACATTTCAGCAATAAATTATCAGGTAAAACAGAAGATAATAGAATCATCTAAAGACATTAGAATAACACTTAATGGTGAAATTGATGATCCTAGATGTGCGTTGGATATTGAACAAGGTTCAAACACTCCATATTTCAACATTATAGACCCTAAAGAAAAAAAACTGAAAGGAACGAACGAAATTTTGTACTTTGTCAATAAAAAATCTGGAGTAGTAGAAGGATATAATGCTGTTTTTGAGACTTCCTTTTCTATGCCTAAAAAAGTGACAGTTAAGATGTTTTTATTAGAACATCTTTCGACAAAAACATCTGTAATTATTGAGGATGAAGATGGCACAACTGAGAGCAAACCTAAAAAGAATTTCTTTAGTAAATTGTTTAAGGGATAACAAAACACATAGGATATGAGTAAACAATACGTTTTAGTGCAAGGGGCACAGTGTAAATGTCAATTCGGTGATGGTCCTGATAAATTAAAAGTTTTATCTCATAGTAAATTTTATGCTAGTGATCAAAACGCAGCCGATAAATTAATAGCTACCTCAATGGAACTTGGTGGTGCAACATTCGAGGCGAATACCTTTGGTCAATGCAAATTGCAACCCACAGGAAGTAGTTTTAAACCTTGTCAGATCGTTGTTACCCAATGGGATGGTTTTTACAAAGATGTAGAACTTGGAAATGGGAGCAAGATCCTAACCGATAAAAGCAAAGCCATTTGTCCAATTGCAGGCAGTCCCTGCATAAGCGTTATACAACATGGACAAAGCACCGAAGGTAACGTTTCTGGAAATAATGATAATAAAGAAGTGGAGAATCAACTAAATCCATTATCCGAAACTGAGGAACAATATTCCTCTGAAATTAAACAAGTGAAATTCACCTAATAATAGTATATGCCTCAAGGAGTTGAAAAAATAGTATTTGCAAATCCAAGCGACATTAATTGGGATAATTTTTTGTCTTTTGGTAATTCAAATCCAAACACTAACTGGGTAATAAGAGCCAATAAAAGTGTGGAGTTTAGAGCAGAGTATTATCCCGACACTCCAGTGTCGGTAAGAAACTCGGCAAAGTGGATTATTGGTCCAAAAAAAGCAACAGGATATACTTCTGATGATCGTATTGATAAAATTGGAGATGTAGGTCATCTATCAATTGAGCCCAAGTATTGTGGGCCTCAAGAATTTACCATAGAAGCTTTTTTAGAAAATCCTACAAATCAATACCCGAAACAACTCACATTTCGAGGATATGCTCCGGAAAAAATTATCAGTACTGTTTGGAGTAATTCTAAAGGAGGCGAAGATATACGTAACTCGCCAATTAAATATGGAGATGATGTTTGGCTGAATATTCAAACAGAAGGACTAAATGGTACAAATCTTACCATCGAAGTTTACGATAAAAATACTGCTTGGAGTGATAGTAAAGTAGCTACCGAAACAACGAGATGTATCGATGGTGAGGTGAATATCAAGTTCGGTAATACTTTTACTTGGAAAAGTCGTTTTCAGGTTGGGCAGGATGAATTTTACATACAAATAAAAAAGAGAGGTAGCTCGGGTTTTCTTAAGGACAGTAATGATGATCAAGAACATGCTAGATATTTAAGAATTAATAACGAAGTAAGCAGTAGAGATGTTACATCCTCTACAACCGACAGACCAGCAACTATAGAACAAAATCAAGTTAATTTTGAGAGGTACGAGTTATGTAGGTTCGAAAAAATATCGATCAATGATGGTAAAGAAGATATCGTATTATTTGACCAAGGAACCTTACAAATTGATGAAAACGATACTAAACGTGAGTTTGCAGTTTCGGAATCTATTCACTTTGATCTTGATAAAGATACAATTAGAGCTGATGCCAAACCCATACTTAATGGAATATCTAGACTGTTATTAGATAATCCCAGAATACCTGTAGAATTGGGTGCTCATTGTGACAATAGAGGTTCGGACGAATATAATGATGGATTATCCTGGAGAAGAGCAGACTCATCTGTATCATATTTAGTACAACAAGGTGTTGATGAAGATCGGATAAGTTTTAGAGGTTATGGAGAAAGACGTCCTTTAATCCAAAAAAACGGAAGAGAATTAACAGAAGATGAGCATCAATTAAATAGACGTGTTACCATTGAATTTTTAATTTTTGGAGCGGATGCACAAAGTATTATTTTCGAAACTATTTCTGGTGATAAAGATTTCCCAATTGATCTTAATGTAACAATTGATGATTTTAATACAGACCAATGCATTAGGAGAGGTATTGAAACTGCGGATCATAGTACAATGGTGGACATTAAATTATTGACCATTGATGGAGACGTCTCTAATAGCGATAGTAAAGATGGAAAAGCACCTTTTGCCACAAAAGTGTTTTCTGATATGTCCAGACTTGGATTAACTCCGATACGATATATTTGGCCAATAAGCGCTAGCATAAATCAATTTTTATTCCATATACATAGCTGTAGATATTATGCTTTTCCAGATATCCCAACCGTAGTAGCAAAGATATATCCGGATATTAAATGGAAACTAGAATTCTTTTTAAACCTTACCAATGAACTGAGTGTAAGGTGGCAAAATCAAAACCCGGTACAACATAGAGAATTACAACAAAAAGCAGGAAAAATAGGTGCTGAAAGAAGATGGCAACAAAAAGACGCGTCCTTTGGTTTTGAAATTGAAGCTAAATGGAATAAAAGCGGAGAAGATAGTTATCAAAGGGATCAGTCACTAAAATTAGAGTTTGAAACAAAAATTAAGAAACTCTATGATATGTTTGCCTCTATAGGAAATGTTGCAAATGGTATTACAAACAAAACAAAAGGTACAGTAAGAAATGTAGGTTTAGGTGGCATCCCTGCTGTATTTGCTATACTTCCTCCTAACGTAAGCTTAAAAGGAGAATGGTTCCTAAAACGGGCACAAAAAGATAATGAAGCGATCAAAGAAATAGGGACACAGATTGAAATTGCTTTTAGTGCGAGCCCACTTATTGGCTTAGAGATAACGATAGACCTTATAGGTGCGGCAATCGGATTAGGAGTTGGGGCAATTAGTGGTGGAACTGCGGCTCCGAAAGCTGTAGAATTATGGCAAAAAATTGATGGTGCGCTTAATGAAGGAATAGGAGTAGGAAATGATAATGCTGGTGCTGATGTTGAAGCAGATGTATATATAGATTTAGTACTCTCAGGTGAGATTTCCTCAGAAATTGGTTTCTCATTTAACACTGTTGGAGACCCTAACCCTGGTGTTAAGTTAGAATTAGCAAGTAAAATAGGAATTGAATTAAAAGCAGGAGTTCTTATAGAGGGAGAAATAAGAGCTTGGGTAGTAAAAGCGAATGCGTACTTTAAAGCACACGCCAGCGGGAAAGCATCCGTAACTTTTGGGCACGGTGTAGAATATGATAATAATGGATTATTTTATGTTCCACAATTAGGATTTGATGGATTAGATGTGGAATATGAAGTTTCTGCTGCCGCTGGTCTTTCAATAGAGAAGGATATCGTGGATAATAGTCCAGAAATTGATTGGGATAATAGTTGGGAAATATCCAGAGGAGAATATAAAGGATTAGTTCCTAAATTTGACGTTATTAAAAGCCTTGCGGATCTTACCGGTTTTGAACCAAAAGTTCCATTAATGAGAAACGATTCTTAAAACATGAAAAAACATTTTTTTTACATATCACTTTTTGTAAGCCTACTTGTTAGTTGTCAAACACAAAAAAAAGAAGAACATATTGCCAAAAATGAAGAAAATAACAAAGATTTGATAATCAAAGATTTACTTATAACTACGTTATCTACTCTTAGTCCAGATCAGTTCAATCTAGAAAATGGATTTAACAAATCCTCAAGTGAATTTTCAGAATATCTTACATCCTTTAAAACGGAAAAAGAAGTTCCCTTTACGCTAGGAGCTATTCCTATTGATACTACATATTCTTACAAAGGAAAGAAGTTACCAAATGGAAATTATGTTTCTTTTGTTAAAAGCAATAATACGGATGAAATTATATCAATCCACCTAAAAGTAAATTATTTAGGAAATAAAGATGCAATTCTAAACGAACTAAACAAAAAGCTTGGTCAGAATAACAAGCTTAATGACGCAAAATCTATAAATACTATGAAACGTAGAGAGAATTTTTATTGGAAAAATTATATAGAAGGGCAATCTATTATTACTTCTCAATACTCAGAATCTACAATAGGTGGATTAACGAAAGAAGAAGGTTCGCAAAAAATACACACCTTGTTAGTCTACATTTATAAAAATGATGCTAAAATTGAATATCCAAACGGCCAGGTTGAAACGATCGAAAAAAGATTGATAAAACGTTTTTCTAGATAAATAAAGCTATTATTAGACATTTATAAATTAATTAAAATATATCAAAATGCTTCAACCATATTATATGATAGAATTTACCGCAGTATCCTGTTTATTCGAGATACGTGTAAACGATATTCCTGTGATTTGTATGAACATGACGAATCAAATATCCACAAGAATTCCTGTAAATTATGCAATCACTGAATCTGGGAAGCAACACATTTCTATTAAGATGTTACCCGTGTTGGGAAATACTAATTTACTCGAAGGTTCTGAATTGAAATATAAATTGGAACTTTTTGATACAGCTAATGGTTTTAAATACCAAGACGAAATAACATCCTACCAATCGCAAGAAATTAAAAAAGATGAGGTGAAACCTATCATAATTAATGAGAATATTTTTGCAGCAACTATTCCTTATAAAGTTAAAGATTTTTGGAAAGAAGGACAAGACTTAAAAGACGTGGATAATCTTAGAGTGAAATTGGAAAAAGCATATGGTAGACTTTCTAATGATATATCTGCGGGTAAGTTTGATCTTTTTCAAAAAAAGCTTCAAAATAGAGAAGATAATATGATAACATCGATGTACATAAAACCAAATAGAGCAGCTTCTAGAATAAACAATCTAATTGATAAATTTTCTAACGGGTATAGTGCATTACCTCTGCTTAAAGACTCGGTAATAGTTTATTCCGCATATGGTAAAAAAGTAAGTCTTAAAAAATTAAATGGCGATCCTACATTAACTTTTGTAAATAAAGAAAAAGGAAAGCAACTTCTTTTAGATGTAGAGTTTTATTTACCACAAAACTCGGATATATTCGAAATAATTTAGCTTTAATTATTTTTTCATTATTGATTTAATTAAGACTCTCTTGAATAAAGAAAAATAACTATAAATTTTGAAATTAACTTAATTTATAGTTAACCATTTCTATATAGACAAATTAAATTAAGGATGACAAATACCTTATTAAACATTTTTGCGTTGAAATTTTTAAATCTATCGTCACTTTTACTCGTATTTTTTATAATGTCATGTACTTCGCAATCAAGATTAGATTTATCAGAAATAAGAATGCCATATGATGCTTCAAACCTGATAAATGGAAAGTATAATATTAAAGAAGAAACATCGACATTAGAGCATTTTCAAAAATACAAATCAGAAGATGAAAAGCTTTTTAAGTTTAACACTCTAAATTTTCAAAAACAACAATCAGAAAAATATTTTTCTTCGACCATTTTGCATTTATTAGTGGATAATAAGTCCAATAAAGTTAAGTGTATTTATTTAGACACATCTATAGACGCAGATAGTAAAGAACTGTACAGACTGTTTTTAGAAAAATTTGGCACACCAAATTATTACAATAAAGACGAAAATTTCTTTAATGGGATATGGGAATTAGAAAATACTTTTTTCATATTAAAACAAAATTTCACATCCCAATCAGAAGGTTCCAAAACAACTAAAAGTAGATTGATTATATTACAAAATGATGCCCCAAAACTAATTGAATATTATCTTTATGAAGGATTAGCTAACTATCTTGAATTTCTAAAATCGAAAGCTGAAAAACAAGACTCAAATTATTCATATAGTCAATTCGCAGAGGATACGAAAAATGATTCTTTTGGAGAAGAGAAGTATTCTAACGAATTAGCAAATAATCTACCACTTTAATTAAAATCTAAATACACACAGAACATTAAAAAAAACATATTATATCATAAAGTTTAGCGCAGTTGAATGCTGGTTCGAAATAAGAGTAAATGACCATCCTGTACTTACAATGAATGTTGAAAATTGTCAGATTTCATCACAAGCACCAATAAATCATGCTGTAAACTTATAATTAAAGGAGGAAAACACGTATTACGTGTACTAAGATATAAAAATTACTTAGTTAACTATAACGCTTTTAAAAAATTAAGTATTTTTATATAGATATTAACTCGGTACCATTCTTGATAAATAATTCGTTCATCTAAATTTACCCCCTAAATCGTTCGAATTGTTCTAGAAACTTAACTATGTTTAGTCATAAACTAAATCATAGAATTTCATTACTAAATTACTCTATATAACTGAAAACAATAAAAAGTATGGCATTACAATCTAAAACAGAAATATTTATAGGAGGAACTCTAATAAATGCTTATAAACGATTAATGCTACATCAAGAAATTGATGCGCACCATATATTAGAGTTAGTTTGCAGAATGGATGTTCTTGAAAATATTACAGGCGACATTGCATCACAGACTAAAAATTATCTTGGGCAAATTATCACCGTTCAAATATCATCATTGGGGGCTTTCTCTGGCTATAAAGAATTTGAATTTAAAGGAGTGGTTACTTCAGTTAATAGTACTATGGGATTTCATCAACAAAATGGTGATCTGGTCACGATAAAAGCTCATAGTTGTAGCATCATTGCTGATGATGGACCTCACTATAATTCTTTCAATGATGCAGATTTGGCGACCGTACTTGACGAGACCTTCAAAAGGTATGACCAATCCAAATTAGAAACTATATTTAATCCAGTCGGATCAGAGAATATTCATTATAGCGTACAACACAAAGAAAGTGCATTTCAGTATGCTAGTAGATTAGCAGCACAATACAGTGAATGGTTTTACTACAATGGTAGTGCTTTGGTATTCGGAAAACCGAAAAATGAAGATGAAGTTACACTCATTTATGGTCAGGATTTACAGGAGTTTTCTCTGGATCTTACTCCAAGTTCTAATAGCTACAAATACTTCACCAATGATTATCTGACTGATGGACAACATGAAATGGCAACCAATCAGGTAAGCTCTGGCGTCAATGGTTATAATGGTTTTACCAGTAATAAAAGTGATGAGCTTTTTCCTAACGAAACGAACATCTATTTAAATTCGTATACCGATCCTTCTCTTAAACAGCGGTTAGATACCCATGTGGAACAACAGAAAAAAGCTGAAGAAATAAAGCAAGTAGTGTTTAAAGGGGTCAGTGATAATCCTGGTGTCAAAATTGGTCAGGTTATTACAATTAAAGGAGACAACACTGGTTATGGAAACTTTAGAGTTACCAGCATTATTCATACCAATACAGAGAACGGAAGGTATCAAAATCGATTCGAAGCTGTAACAGCAGATTTAGATGTATATCCTAATACGGATTTGATGGCATTTCCTAAAAGTGAAAGTCAAGTTGCCGTAGTTAAAGAAAATAGTGATCCCGATGGAATTGGAAGAATCCGCGTACAATTTCCGTGGCAAAAAGATGTAGGAGAATTAACTCCTTGGTTACGAATTGTAACACCACATGCTGGTGGAGATAAAGGGTTTCACTTTATTCCGGAGATTGATGAAGAAGTACTAATTGGTTTTGAAGGAGGTAATGCAGAAAGACCCTATGTTTTAGGTACACTGTATACAGGAGGAGCCAACCCTGCAGGATGGAATACCCAAAGTAATGATGTTAAAGCTTTACGAACAAGAAGTGGTCACACAGTAGAATTAAATGATGCAAATGGAGCAGAATTTATTATGATTACTGATAAGAATAAAAATGTTATTCATATTGATACAGCTAATAATGATATTACCATCTCCGCAGGAGAAAACATGACCTTGAATGCAAAAAACATGCAGATAAATGTGGATGAAAATTTAGATATATCAGTAGGTAAAAATAAAAACGAAACAATTTCCGAAGATTATTTTATGAGTGCTACTAATGAAGATCGCCAAATTGGTGAAACTATTAAAGTCATTAGTAGTGAGTATAAACAAGAAGCTCAGGAAATAACAACCGATGCCAGTGGCGAAATTAAAACCAATGCAGGCGGTAAAATTACAATTGCAAGTGCAGAAACTGTTGAATATGGTGAATAAAAGCAGTATCATAAATACTGCATTCCTGATAATATTGTTTACAATAACGAGTATCGGAATGGTCTCATGTCAGAATAGTAATTCTGAAAAGACTAAAATTATCAATACGAAAGAAATGAAAAAATACGAATGGAGACCTACTGCATGTGCACCCAAATATAATCCGATGCAGATTCATAAAGGGCGCCTGATATATGAAAACGGAGAAAGTATTTATATACCAAGTGGACATACCTTACATCAGGGATGGGGAAAAATTGGACCAACGCACGTCGTTGGAGAGGATCTTAAACCTATACCTGTTACATTAGAAATAACGTGGGTTTCTTATCTAGAAAAGAAATTTTATAATGGAAGATTCGACCTTCCTTCCGAAAAAATACAAAATCTTTTTGAAGAAGGTTATATCAATCGCTTAAATAAAAAAGATACGTACGGAGACATTAATATTGGGTTAGCTCCTGGAGGCATTGTTGTTGTATGGCTTCTTGGAGGAGGTCGAACAACAGAGATAGCTAAATTTCAGGCATCCGAAACCGAGGTTACCATCAAAGAATTTGCGCCTGGAGCTATTATAAGTATGGAGGAGTTTATGAATTCTGTTCTGGAAGAAGATTTTAATGAAGAAACAAAGGCTAAAATGAATCCGAATAGCATTCCTTTTGGAAAATGGGATATGTATAGAGAAAAGTTTACCTGGAAACCGTCAGTACAGTTCTTAAAACAAGGGAAATTAAAAGAAATACGGATAACTTTTTACAACGGAGAAAGTTTATATACTATAGGATCGAATAAAATAATAGACCAATTCCAAAAATACGCGGTTCCAGATCATATAAGAATGGAATGGGTAGATCAAAACAACAATGAATTTGGTTCCAAGATTTATTTTGATGAAAATGAAATGTATACAGTATATCAAAAGCTGTTTGAAAAACAAAAAGAAAAACCAGCAGAATTGACTTTAGAGATTGACAAATACAATAGTAATATAACCATTGCTTTACAAAATGAATTAGAAAAAATTGAAATAAAAAAAGCAAGGATAAAAGTATATGAAACTTCTAATTAAGAACTAATATGGGAAGTATAGGATTAACGGCAACCTCATCTGGAGCACAAGAGACTACAAGAAACGTACTGAGCGGAGTAAATGTACAAACAGCACCAGTACATGTAGGAAATGCAGAATATGAAGAATTAACTCCAGAAGAAAGCGTTAATGTCACTGCTGCTATATTTTTTGATGGTACCGCTAATAATAGGGAAAACACAAATATACGTTTGGAATATGAAAAAATGAAACGTGGAGAACCTCATAATGCAGAATTGGTAAGAAAATATCGTGATATCTGGTGGGGAACACCCTGGAGTCCCAACAAAACTGGTAGTTATGATAATGATCACTCTAATATTTCACGAATAGAACCTGCCTATGAGGCTGTTGACGAAGAAAAAGTCAAGAAGTTCTCTATATATATAGAAGGTATAGGAACCGAAAATGAAGGTTCAGATTCTAAAACTGGAATGGGATTAGGTACGGGATCCACTGGTGTTCGAGCTAAAGTAAAAAAAGGGTGTGAGCAAGTAGCTATTAAAATCGAAAGAACAGGAGAAAAGGATATTAATGTATTGACCATAGAAACCTATGGCTTTAGCCGTGGTGCTGCTGCTGCAAGAAATTTTATCCATGAAATAACCCAACGAAAAGGGCAGTTTAAAAAACGTGTAGGGCGGGGAGGAAAAGTGTATTGGAAAGTTGATCACGGAGCCTTAGGTGAATTTTTAGAAGAAAAAGGAATCAACGTAAAAATGGTCGTAATACATTTTACGGGATTGTTTGATACGGTGGCTTCTTTAGGATTATCTCATGGTAATAATACAACTCAGCTTAAGCTAAATGCCGTTAAAAAATCTCAAAACACCTTACAGCTTGCAGCTGCCGATGAACATAGAAGTAACTTTAGACTTACCGATATCAGAAGTACAGGCAATAGAGGTATCGAGAAATTCTTGCCTGGAGTACATTCAGATATTGGCGGTGGTTATGTTGATAACTCGGATGAAGAAGTTCGCCTGGATTATACAGTTACAAATCTCAATGATTTGGAAAGAGAAAGACAATTACTCATTGATCAAGGGTGGTTTCAACCAAATGAAATCACAATAAGTGATTTTTGGGGAACTCTCACAGGAGACAGGAAAGGTCTAAGCAATAAATATAGTTATATTCCATTGCAAATTATGGCAAAATTTTCTAAAGATAAAGGAGTGAATTTCGTAATGAGTAAAATTACAAGATCATATGCTATAACATCAGAGTTAAGTTCAGCAAAAACTATTCTGGATGAATATGTATTTAACGACGGTGTTGAAATGTCATACGATAATCCGGAACATAGAATTTTATTAGGAACACTTAGAAATCGTTACTTCCATTTTTCTGCTCACTACAACAGTATAGGAATGGGGCCAAATAGAGTTCATGGTAATCGAGAACGTGTAACCCAAGCTGGATAATTTAAGTTAATGGAGCGTGCCCTACCCCATATCAATCAGATCATAAAACTCAATGGAGAGCGAACCACACGTACATACACCGCAGAAGTAGCAAATCTTATTGAAAAAGGTAAAAACAAATCGTATTCTGCTGTTGGGATAGAATTTGATCTAACCTTTTATGGTATGGATCAAGATGGATTACTTGATTATAGAATAGAAGTCCAAAAACGATTCCTTCTAAATGAAAAATTCAGTGTAATTCGAAAAGTAGATAAAGCACAAAAAATTGCTTTAAAAGTAGCTGGTGTTAATGACACATTAGAATTTAAACTGGACAAAAATTTTAGATTTAACAAGGTCGTGAATACTAAAGAAATAAGGCGAAAATGGAAAGAAGTAAAAATGGATTTGTTAGAAGAGTATCCAGATTTATTAAAGATGGCAAGTGATTTTGACTGGCAATTACAAGAAGATAATATTCAGCAGGTTTTTCTGAATGATAATTTTTATCAGTTTTTCTTTTCCAATGTTTTTTACAGAGAATTCGAAAGTAAAAGAGCTATCGAACAGCCAAAAATGATCGCCAATGCTGTGGGGAGTATTAACATTCCGATAATAGAACAAAAGAAAATAACCAAACAAGATATTGGTTTTACTAAAGTCCTGATTAGTGCAGATGCCGAAATGGATATCGACCACGATAAATTTCCATTGGCAAAGCTAAACGGTTTTTTAGGAAAACTTCCGACAAATCCCGGTGATAAACATACCTTGGATTTTGACTATAAAGGTAAATATACCATCAAACCAGCATACGGATTGGTTACAACAGGAATGTTGGAATATATCTTTGAGGTTAAAGATTTATATAAAAAAACAACTACCATAACCTTTAATTTAGAAAAAGATGAGTAGTAAAATATACGTATTAGACGGTGCATTATTAGAATGCAATCAAGGTTTTGTACCAGCAAAACTATTAGTTACACAAAATCAAAAAGTGAAAATACAAGGCAAATTTAAGGCTACTGATATGGATAATCAGGTCCCTGCCACTTTTGGACAGTGTAAATTAAAACCCACTAGTGGAGGATATTTACCATGTATTCCTGCTTTGCAAAAATGGACAAAAACGACCAAAACCTCAACACTTGGCGGAAGCAAGAAATTTTTGTACGAAGATTCTGAGTGTATGTGTGCTACCGGAGGTAAAGTTTCCATTTTGCAACCCATGCAAATTAATACCGCAGGCAGTGCCAGTACAAAGTTTAAAGAAATTGCAATGACCATTCCCGGTGCTATGATGGGCAATGACAAAGCTCCTAAAGTAGTGGAAAGTTACTGGATGGATGAAGAAGGGAAAGAAAAGATTGATGAAATCAAATACGGAGAAAAAGCAACTATGTTTGTTAGAACAGAAAATGTAGATCCTGGTGAGTCCATGACCATAAAAGTAAATGACACTAAAGGAAGTAAGATCGATGGTAAAAAAGAACAGCTAACCTATACAGGAACTGTACAAGCTGATGGTACTGCGGAATTAAGCCCTGTAGAAACGGATAAAGATTGGAATAAATCATAAAGGTATGACAAGAACTAGAGAATTATATATGGATATCGAGGTAATGGATAGAACTTTTTGCTTTGATGATCAAGTACTAAATCTGGTTAGTGAAGAAGAACCTGAAGTTACTAGTGCTTATTTTGCAGAGAAAACAGTAAAAGAAGAATCTTTAAAAGATGGTACATATCAATATACGTTTGAAAAAGTAACGAGCACTGATAGCAAAACAAAACGATCTAATGTCGCCAAAGCTATCCATAAAAGTATAAATGACGAACTATCATCACAAAATAAGGAAGTAAAGCTCGTAGATATTACAAAAATTATTAATGAAAAGGAAACAGGTAAAAAATGGCCTTTACAAAGTCATGCAAAAGATAGTACCCTAACCTTCGATCAGTATAAAAAAGAAACCAAGATATACTACAAAAAGATTACTTCTGCACCAATGGGATATCAAGTATACCTCATTACAGAGACCAGAAATCTTAAAGACAAAACAGTAAAACTTAAGATTTACGAAAAAGAGAGTGATCTTAAATTACTAAAAACCAAAGACGATATACTACCTGTTTTAGTATTTGCAAAAAAAGAAGATACTACCACAGATACAGAAGCTAGTGATTGGATAGCGATTGATGTAAAAGAGGAAAATGGTACTAAAGAAAATGGTAATTTATTTTTGTATAAAGAAGAAAACGAAAATAAAATAGAAGTAGGTATCAAAAAAATACAGTTACGTCCTAAAGAAGACAAGATCAAAACTGATGGCGAAGATGCTTTTAAAAGTTTTGAGGGTTGGCAGGAAGCTTTATACATCCGGGAAGATGAAACCGAAGAAGGAAAAAAAGCGATTGAAGATGCAAAAGTGTTAGCTGAAACCAGAAAAAACGAAACTTTTATTACGCTTACCCGTGATGCCGATGCAGATAAGAAAGAGAACAAAAAGAGTTTTCCTAAAGAGATAAGTGGGCCAAAGACCATTAGCATTGATAAAGATGCTGTATATACTTTAGATACATACGGAACATCTGCGACGGAAGATGATAAAAAAAATATCCGCTGGTCTTTCTATGTACAAGGCGATCCTAAAACTACGACAGCAGATAAAGAAAAAACATATATCGATGCTAAAAGTAAAACAGGATGGTATACATATGCTAAGTCAGAAATCATCGATAGTAAAAATCAATTGACACTTGTTTTTGATAAGGCGTTGGTAGGAAAAAAAATACAAATTGAAGCGTTTAGAGGATCACCAGATCTTAGTAACAAAAAGGATTATGTAAAGACTACAACAGTACAAGAAACCCCTGAACCAAAAATTTCAAAGCGAGAAATAACTTCACTTTGGCTCACCACACAATGCGAAAGTGTTGAAAACACCGGAGAAATGATTGGTAAGGATTTTAAAAGTTATTTTAAACTCAAAACTCCCGGTTTACTGTTTCCTTTTAGAACTATCCCTTTAAATCATCCTGATGGTTTTAAAAACAATTTTTACACACCTTTTAATTACACTCTACGTGAATATAAAGCTCCAACTTTTGGCGTTTTAAGATCCTCCACGAGAATACATGCAGCACGCGATTTGTATTATGAATTGAATGAGCCAATTTATTCAATTGCTGATGGTGTTGTAAAAAGAGTAGCTTCGTTTTATTGGGATACTTGGGTTATCGAAATTGAACACGAATATCAGAAAAAATCTGGTTTTAACATTATGGTACGGTATGGAGAGGTTAATAAAAATAACATCTTAGTTAAGACAGGAGATAAGGTTGTAAGAGGTCAAAAAATTGCCGAAATAGGGCTTTTAACAAAAAATGGGCGATTTATAAAACAACCCTCAGGAGAAAAAAGAGGAATGCTCCATTTAGAAATATATACTGGAGAAGAAAGTGGAGCTTTGTCGAATACAAGTGTTAAATATAACGAAATGTTGTATGCTAAATCGGGCAAACATATAAGTGGCTCTTCTTTTCAACGAAGGAAAGATTTAATAGATCCCTTATCACTTTTAAATATAATGTATAAGAATTCTAAAAAAGAAGGATTAATGAAATAGTAAGCAAACTCATGAAAAATATTTTAATAATACTAGTTGCCTTACTTCTTTCCTGTAACAATCATAAAGAATTAGGGAAGAAAAATAAGTCTATTGAAAAGAAAGAAGCTAACGCTGAAATAGATACTTTAAAAAGTATCCAAAAAGATTTTGAAATTGATGAGCTAATCGGATTTAGATTGATCGGAATGGAGAAGATTGAGAGCAATAGGGAAACAGATCCTTATAAAAAGTATGTGATTGATTTTACTGCTGCTTGTTATTCTAATGAATTGTGTGTATTTGAATTAAATAAAGAATTCTTACAAATTAAAAATTACTATGATAAAAAAATCTTCCAAAAAGTTAAGATTGAAGATTATAATATCAAAGGAAAAATTTTGATTTTAAATTTTAAGGATGATTATATAAAAAGTATAAAAATTGTAAAACCTTTAAATGATATACCTATATATGAAATAGAAATAGAAGGAACTATAATTGACGGTATAAGTATTAGCAAATACCTTGCTAAAGAAAAAGATATTTCAAAATTCGGAGGAATCGATTGCGGTGATTTCGATGGTTAATAAATCCAAATTTCAAACATTGAATTTCAAAATACAAAACTAATTCCCTTTGGTTAACATCTCAATGCGAAAGCGTAAAAAATCCTGGAACAGTGATTGGTAAGGATTTTGAAAATTATTTTAACCTAGAAACTCCGGGATTGTTATTTCCTTTTAGAACGATGCCATTAAATCATACGGATGGATTTAAAAATAAAGATTATAAAGATTGGAAATATCGCCTACACGAAACAAATGCTCCAACATTTGGATACAGAAGAAATCCAGGAATTAGAATTCGCGCGGCAAGAGATCTTTATTATGAATTAAACGAACCTATTTATGCAATATTTGATGGGCAGTAAAAATAGCCAAGTATTGGTAGTATGAGTGTAGGATGGCGAAAGTTTAAAATAATTTAGTAGTTGATTTAGTTTGATTCAGGAAAGATAGTGAATTGAACATTTAGACAATTTTTAACGTATCCTAATCTTACTGAATAAAAACATTAATTCTTGCTTAATACTTAAAAAACTCGGTCAAATATAGAGAAAATTTAATGACCATTCCTACACAAATCCAGTAGCCCAGTACTTAAAGTTCAATACTTGCTTGCAAATTATTTTTCAAATATAGGGTAACAATTATACGATAGGTTCTATATACTAATGAACGAAATAAAGGGGGAAAACACCCATTTTTATGTAAGAAAACGCAAAAATAACATGGTTAACTAGAAGACTTTTAAAAAATTAAGTATTTTTATTTAAGAATAAAAGATGTTTAATTTGATAGCTGTTAAATAATTCGAAAAGTTACAATTCTTCCCCAAATCGTTCGAATAATTGAGAAAGTTAACTATGCTTTCTAATAGTACACTAAAATATAATGACAGATAGAATTTCATTATTACGCTATACAACTGAAAACAAAAAGAAATTATGGCTCTGCAATCAAACACACAAATTTTCATAGGAGGATCTCCCATCAAAGCTTATAAGAAATTAATGCTTCATCAGGAAATTGATACACATCATGCACTGGAACTTCTATGTCGTATGGATGTATTAGAAAATATAGCGGGAGAAATTGCTTCAGAAAGCAAAAATTATCTGGGTGAGATTCTAACTGTTAAAGTTTCTTCTCTTGATACTGTCAATGGATATAAGGAATTAGAATTTAAAGGCATTGTCACTTCAGTGAGCAATACCAAAGGGTTCCATCAGCAAAGTGGTGATATGATCTCTATCAAAGCACAGAGTTGTAGTATTATAACAGATGATGGACCCCATTACGATTCTCATAGTGACGTAGGACTTATAGAGATACTAGATAAAACATTTCAGGGATACGATAAATCCAAATTAGAAACGAGTTTTAATCCTCAAAATCCTGAAAGCCTTCATTACAGTGTACAACATAATGAGAGTTCTTTTAAGTATGCGAGTAGATTGGCAGCGCAATATAGCGAATGGTTTTACTACGATGGAAGCAGGCTGGTATTTGGAAAGCCTGAAGATGATGAACCCACAGAACTCAGGTATGGCCATGACTTACAAGAGTTTTCTCTAAACCTCAACCCTACTCCAAATAATTTTAAATACTTCACCAATGATTATCTTACCGATGAGCAACACGAAATGGCTAGTGCTCAGGTGAGCTCCGGTGTTAATGGATTTAATGGATTTACCAGTGAGAAAAGTGAAGCTATTTTTGCAAAAGAAACGAGTGTTTATGTAAATGCTTACTATGACCCTCAATTAAAAAAACGCCTAGATAAACACGTTGAGCAGCAAAAAAAAGCCACAGAAATAAGACAGGTTCAGATTCAGGGAGTAAGTGATAATCCCGGAGTGAATCTTGGACAAGCAATAAAAATTAAAGGGGAAAAATCTCATTATGGAAGCTTCAGGGTTATTAGTGTATCACATTCATCCACCGAGAATGGAAAGTATCAAAATCGATTCGTAGCTGTTACAGCAGATCTGGATGTGTATCCTAATACGAATATGATGGCATTTCCGAAAAGCGAATCACAAGTAGCAACTGTAACCGATAATGCCGACCCAGATGGAATGAGTAGAATCAAAGTGCAGTTCCCGTGGCAAAAAGCCAGCGGAGAAATGACTCCTTGGCTGCGGGTTATGACTCCACACGCAGGAGGAGGTAAAGGGTTTCAGTTTACTCCAGAAAAAGGAGAAGAAGTCATCGTAGGTTTTGAAGGAGGCAATGCAGAAAGACCTTATGTGATGGGAGCTCTCTTTACTGGAGGAAGTAATGCAGGCGATTGGAAAACAGAAAAAAATGACATCAAAGCCATTAAAACTCGTGGAGGTCACACCCTATCATTTTCTGATGAAGATGGAAAAGAAACAATTACTATTACGGACAAAAATGGGAACTCCATTATCTTAGATACTTCTAAAAAGGAAATAAACATTACCGCGCCTGAAAAAATTAATTTTTCATCCAAAGAAATTAACATCAACGCCTCAGAAACTGTTAATATAGATGGTATAAATAATGTAAATCTAACTTCTAAAGAAATCCTTACTGATGGAAGTGCAAAGGTGACTGTTAATAGCAAAGCAAAAGTAGAAATCGGAGCACCGAGTACCTTGGTGGAAGGAAAAGCAGAATTAAAACTTACCAGTAAAGGAATGACTGACATCGATGGTACTGCAATGACCAACGTAAAAGGCGGTCTCTTAAATCTTAACTGTGGTTAAAACGCGATGAACAACGAGCATAATCCCATAGCACAATTAGTTACAACAATTCAGCAAAAATGGATTGATGGAGTAAGTCCATATACTCATGTTAAATTAGTGAGATGGTTGATAAAACCTGATCAAGCCAGATTGTATGAAGGATTTTTGCGTCTAGAATCTACACCAAACGGCGGTTTACCAGATGTTCCTATTGTACTACTTACTGCTTTTGAAAAAAAAGAAACTCATAGCAGGAAATTAATTCAAGACTGGATAGAAACTTTCAAAAAAGATCAAACATTGCAACAAGATTTAGATACAAGAAATCTAAAATTTGATTGGAATGTTACCACGTATGAGTCCAAACTAGCAAATGAAAACACCGATTGTGATCTATTACTATTAGAAATGTTGAGCACATTTCAAAAAGCGATGCCTAATCCACAACTGTCATTGGTTTTATCATTGTACCCGTATTCTGTAGAAGAAACTAAAGAATATGGTAAATGGATCGACACTCTGGCACAATTAGGACTACCTGATAAGGTAAGATTAATGTTCTTTGATTATATAGAAGAACGGTATTTTGACCAAGTAACTAAAACCCATAGTGACATTTCTAAATCTTTATCGGTACCATTAGATTTACAAGGAGCAATCAATAAAATAGCATCGGCAGGTGATCCAAATGATCCAGAGGTACAGTTTAGGCAATGCCTAATCGAAATGTCCAAAAGCGTAACCAAGAAAAACCTTCCAAGACTACATAACTGGGGAGAAAAAGGATTAATGATTACTCAGAAATCAGGTAGCAAATCAGCTTTTGCAACTGCACATGTGATTTACGCAGGCATGCTTTTTAGCTTTAGAGAATATCAAACTATAGAAGAACTACTTCAAAAAGGACTTGCAATTGCCAAGCAGGGATTATTAGGAGGAGAGGATACCTGCAAACCAGTGATCATACAAAACTATGGATACCTAGCTAGTTGCAAGCAACTACAAAAAGAAAAAGATCTTGCAGCAGACTTTTTCTGCAAACAGGCTGATATCTCAATTGAATATGGTTTTGGACCACAAGCCCTGACAGCTTGGTGGTTGGGATATAATGTTATTAAGAAAAGAGATAAAAAGCGATATACTACCATTGTTTCTAAAGCATATAGCTATGGTATTTCACTACCCACAGAAATGATAAAGTCAACTTGTATGGCCTATATCGCCGCGGATTTTTATAACATTTCTGAGAAAAACCGAAATACAGAAGAATGCGAATCTGTAAACCGCTTTATGACAGAAACTGAAGGTGAAGGCTGGAGAGAAAAAGTAGAAGAGCACCGCAAAGAAATGGAAAAAAAGAGTCTTTCAATATTAAACTGGTTCTAGATATGTTATTAGCAAGTAAACATTTTACCCCGGTTGTTGGAATTGATATACACATTGTGATCATTCCGCCCGGAGTTCCGGTACCGATGCCACATCCATATATTGGCATGGTGGTGGATCCCATGGATTATATTCCAATAATAGGTTCTACTGTAAATGTTAATTGTGTTCCCAAAGGAAATAGTGGTACGGCAGGTATGATCGGTACTATGATTCATATTCCTATGGGTGGTCCTTTTGCGATGGCTCCCATGATTGGACACGACTCTATGAACTTTTTTGGTAGCACCAAAGTAAGCGCAGAAGATGCATATTTTACACCAGCTGGCTATATGACCATGACTTGTAATGACATAGGAATTCCATTATCATTAACTCCTGGTAAAAAAATGAAGCCAATACCTAGTTTGTATTTACCTTCTTCTATGAGTATTCCTATTCCTATGGGAAAACCAGTAAATGTAGGAGGCCCTTATGCTCCAGATTTATTAGGAATGTTGATGGCCTTAGTGATGTCTTATGGATTTGGGGCATTAATGAAAGGAGCCGGAAAAGGACTTAAAAAACTAAATAACAAAGTATTAAAGAAATTCCCTGCCACACAAGGTCTTAGCAAAAAAATGTGTAAAATGGGATTCGAGCCGGTAGATTTGGTCACTGGCCGAATGGTGTATGATGGAGAAGATTTTAGTATTGCCGGACAAATACCAATTCGTTGGGAGCGTAATTGGTATTCTGATTCTGGGTATGAAGGTATGATAGGACACGGAATGCATTGTAATTATGACTTGGCATTACACATAGAATATGATGAAGACGCTATTGTAATGCGTCTTCCTGATGGCAGGATTACTTCTTTTCCGATGTTACTTACAGAAAATGAGTCTTCTTTTAATAGAACAGAAAAGCTGACGCTAAAATTTATAGATAGCACTACATATGAAGTTATAGATCATCAATCGCAACAAACCTATAGCTTTACGAAATATTCGGATACATTATACAAACCGACAAGTTTAAGAAACCCAGAAGGCTTCAGAATTCAATTTATTTACAATGCTGTTTATCAACTAGAGCGAATTATAGATACCGCTGGTAGAAAAATTGATTTGGATTTGGATGAAGAAAATAGAGTGACTAAAGTAACTGCCAGACATCAGGGAGAAACAAGAACATTAGTACAATATACCTATAATGAAGAAGGTGATTTGACCGAAATAATTGATGCGTTAGATCAAGCAACAGTTATGGAATATGAAAGTCATCTGATGATCAAAAAAACAGATCGTAACGGACAAGCGTTCTACTGGAAATATGATGGAAAAAACACTGGCTCTCGATGTATAGAAACGTGGGGCGATCAAGGAATTCTGTCCGGAACTATTGAATACAACAAGGGATACAATATAATAACAAACTCATTAGATCAAGAAAGTATCTATTATTTTAATCAGCTAAATCTTTGTACACAGGTTACAGATCCTATGGGAAATCATATATTTCATGAATATACTCCGTATATGGAACCCTATCGTGATATAGATGAAGAAGGAAATATAACAGGATATAGTTATGACGAGCGCGGAAATTTAACGGGCTTACACCAACCGGACGGTTCCGTCATTGGATTTGTTTATGATGATAATGATAGATTGGTTCTTACTAAAGATCCTTCTGGAGGATCTGTTATAAAAACGTTTGATAATGATCGTTTACACGCCGTTATAGGGTTAGATGGAGGTGTAACTTCATTTGAATATAACGAGGAAGGATTGATTAGTGAAGTAAGAGATAATGCCGGAAACAGAACAAAACTGAAGTATGATGAAGATCATAACTTGCATAAACTTATCCTGCCCAACGGAGCAGAGTCCAACTGGGAATATGATCCTTGGGGAAGATGTTTGCACACCCAAAATGCTGAAAACCATCAACAACAATTCTTCTATGATGAATTAGATCGCATCTATCAAATAAGACAAGCGGACGCTAATATTATTAAGTTAACATACAATGCATATGATGAGGTGATCCAAACGATAGATCAAAAAAAGCGTGAAATCAACTTTGAGTACACACCTTTAGGAAGTCTGAAGATGCGAGAAGAAAATAGTGCCAAAGTGTATTTTGAATATGATACCGAAGAACAACTGAATACAATTACAAATGAACACAATGAGTTTTATCGATTTTCTAGAAATGAAAATGGTGAGATTGTAAGAGAAATTGGGTTTGATGGATTGACCAGAAAATATGATCGTGATCGTGCAGGAAAAGTACTAAAAATAAATCGCCCGGATGATAAATTTACAACATACGAGTATGACCTAAACGGAAGAATCACAAGAGCAGAATATAGTGATGGTACTTGGGAAACCTATAGCTACGACCTTAATGGAAATCTAACCGAAGCCGTTAATGAAAATAGCCGGGTACAACTAATTAGAGATAAGACAGGGCGTATTACTGCAGAGAACCAAGATGGACATCTGGTCGAAAGCGAATATGATGCACTAAGTAATCGAACTAATATTACCAGTAGCCTGGGAGCAAATATTGCCTTATCAAGAAATAAACTTGGACTCGTAGAAGAAGTTAGCGCAAGTAGTAGCTTCTCTCCTTCTCAAAAAGAGAAGTCCGATGAAGGCAGACAGAGAAATACCTGGAACGCGCAATTCTCTCATAACAGTCTGGGTATGGAAGTAGAACGCATACTTCCTGGTGGTATTTCCAATCATGTCGAATATGATCACGCTGGCAGACCTATACAACAGAAAGTGACTTCAAGTAACAGAGAAATGCGCCATCGTACTTATACCTGGAATGTCAATGACCGACTGACTAAAATGGTAGATGAACTAACCAAAGGTGCTGTTACTTACGGCTATGATGAGTTCAACAATCTGGCAAGCGCTCGATATGAAAATAAACAATTTGATTACAAATTACCAGATGAAGTTGGTAATTTATATAGAACTGAAGGCAAAGGAGATCGCAAATACGGAACCGGAGGTCAATTACTGGAAGCAGATGGCAACAAGTTTAAATACGATGCAGAAGGTAATTTAATTACCAAAATTACCAATAAAGGAAATTGGGATTATGAATGGTATGGTAACGGTATGCTGAAATCTGTTACTGATCCTAAAAATAAAGTAACTGAATTTGAATATGACGCACTAGGAAGACGAACCGCAAAAATCTCAGATAACAGCCATAGCGTGTCAAAGGCAAATAAGCAAATAACAAGATTCGTCTGGGATGGGAATGTACCGCTCCATCAATGGAATTATAGTCTTAACCAAAGACCAGAATTAGTAGTTGATGAATATGGTATGCTCAAGAAAAGTAAACCAGAACCTATTGAAAATTTAATTACTTGGGTATTTGATGAAGGCACTTTTAAACCTGCTGCTAAGATAACAACAGAAGACTCCTACTCTATTATAACAGATTACCTTGGTACTCCTGTAGAGATGTATAATAGTAAAGGCGAAAAAACCTGGCAAGTAGAGTATGATATTTATGGAAAAGTACGTAAACTTGTAAAAGGTTCTTTGGAAGATTGTCCGTTTAGATATCAAGGACAGTATGAGGATATAGAAACTGGATTGTATTATAACAGGTTTAGGTACTATGCGCCAGAGGAAGGAGTGTATACCAGCCAAGATCCAGTTCGATTAAGGGGAGGAATAAGCCTATATTCTTATGTTAATGATACTAATAGTTTAATTGATGTATTTGGACTTGCTGGTCAAAGATGGAAAGGAAAGACCAAGAAAGATGGAACACCTTATAAAAAACCAGGACCAAAAACTAAAGGCACAGGAGATCATAATGCTAAAATTTCAGAAATAATAGATAGAGAAAAAACTAAACCTGGAGTTGAGCATATTGGTGGTGGAGATTTGACAGAGATAACCTTAGATACCCAAGGTGGAGAAAAACCTTATCGTAGAATGGATGCCTCATTTAAAAATGCTGATGGATCGGTTTATCATATAAACGTAGGGCGAACATTAGAAGATGGCACAACTGGTATCAAAAGAGAAAGAGTAGCTATTGATGATGTAAAAGCTAAAGGTCATGATGTTAGTTTTGAGGGGTATGGTAAAGATTCTGATTATAGATCAAAACCTGGTAAAAAGATAAAAGGCGGATGCAATTAAATTATATATAATTTTATTAATATGTCATACATAAATTTAGTAATGTCATTTTCTGACTTTATTTCTTATACTTCTGAAATTTTAAATGAAAATAATGCTC
This sequence comes from Aquimarina ulvae, assembly GCF_053613295.3. Classification (NCBI taxonomy): domain Bacteria; kingdom Pseudomonadati; phylum Bacteroidota; class Flavobacteriia; order Flavobacteriales; family Flavobacteriaceae; genus Aquimarina; species Aquimarina ulvae. The sequence continues at coordinate 54,519 of NZ_JBSIBP030000011.1, read as the reverse complement.
GATTTTATATAGAAGAAAGAGATACAGATAACACCATAAATAAACACCAATTAAACAAGGAATATGCAATTGAAGAAAATCGAGATAAAAACCTAAATTTCTACATATCATTAGAAAATATTGCTGATCTCAAGTATAGCTTTTATAGCACTGAAGCTTCTAAATTTGCCATCGAAGGAACAGGAGGAAGAGTATCCAATAATAAAATTGAAAGAATTTCTTTAAGGCTAATTTCGAAAAAACCCGACAAAACAATTCGAAAAGTATTTAATTCAATAAAAAGGAAATTAAAAAAAGATGATTCCATAGGAATAGGAGTTAAAGGAGGCTCCTCCCTTCATGACAATTATTTTTATGAAAAATCACGTATAAATATGGAAATGGTTACAGATATGTTTAACGATAAGGCTCCAGTAATTGAAGTTTTATAATTAAATATGATTGAACTGTCAGAATCAGAACCTAAATCAACCAAAGGCAAATATTGCTATTATCAATGGAAGTTCAAGTACGGAAGCGGTTATGAAAGGAATTGATCCTTCAAAAGGAAGACCTAATCTAGACTTTAATCCTTCCAGTCAAGAAGGTTTTTATGTAACAAATGATCTAGCATAAGCACAATCTTGGGCAAGTAGAAAAGGTGGAGAAGTAATTCATTTTGATATCCCTGATAGTGAATTAGCCGAACTAAATATTAAAACTTTTGATGGAGCAACTGATGAATTGGCAGATACTGTTACTTCTGGAAGAAAGGGAACTCTAAATCATTCGTTTGATGGTATTGATGGACCTATGCTTGCTAATCCTAGAGGAGGAAAACCTAAACCAATAGGTCATCAATTAGCAATATTCACGGACAAAGCTGCTAAATTATTTGATAAACACAATAAAGGAAAAGTTAAGTGCAGTTAATCAAGTTTGGTTTATGAAAAACGATGATTTAAAATTTATAGATAACACAACCCAAGAGGAAGTCACATTTAATCTTCATACATTTTGTGAGATACTAAAAGGCTGTATTAATAAATATTGTAATGTACCTATTGAAGAAGCAGGTAAGTCTGTTGAAAATTGTAAAATATTCAAACCCCCTATTTCTTCCACTAATGATGTATATTTCTTTTCTCATGAACATCCTTATCATTGGGCTATGGTATGTTATTACGGAGATATGTATTGGGAAAATAATCCAAAATTGGTTGAAATACCCGAATCATATGATAATTGGGAGACAGAATTTATTAAGGAAAATAATCTGAAAGAAGAAGTTTTTATTTTTTAATAAAATTAATCAGTTATAACCAGCTCTGCAAAGTTTTCAACTTCGTAGCCGTATGAATAAGCGATAAGAAGTTAAAGAAACAGTTACAGAAATGTAGCTGTTTTTTTTTATAAGCAAGAATGTTTACTTTATGTATGAAAAGAAGCATTTATGCAACTTTTAGAATTTTACGAAAAAAACAATGATTTATATTAGTTCTAAATAAAATTATAGTGTAGCGATATTTTTTTATTGGTTAAATCCAAATCTTCTCTTATAGATTTTATCAGTTCAGTTAAGTGAATATCATGATCAAGATTTTTATCAATGCCTTCATCTTCATATTTTATCAAATTTTTTAAAATGTCTTCGCTTGCTATAATAAAAAGTTTATCCCTTGTAAAAACGTAATCGGCTAAACTTTTTTCGTTATTGTGTTCAATATTATTAGGTAACGCTTCAATATACTTGATATAATGCTCTTCTTTTAATCTTCTTGTTTGTAATAAAATACTGTTTTTGTTAGCTCTCCAAGCTCCTATCAGTGAAACTATCACGGCTGAAAGTGCTCCAACAATAGAAATCAATATACCTGTCTCCAAAATTATGTTTTTGATTAAAGATAACTAAAATCAGTTTATACTTCGAACGCAATGGCAGCTTCGGGCGAAGCTACGGGAGTATTGTACATAATACTGTTATAGCTCCTGACGAAGGAAGTGCGGGTATAACTCGTATTATGTACAATATCGAGGGAAAGGAAGCTGCAGTGACACAGAAGTTGTATTGCTTTTTCTGCAATGCATCTGGGTTGCTGCAGCGCAGAAAATATGCACACTTTTTATTTTACTTTTGAGAGAATAAAAACTATTTTTGAGAAAGTGAAACAAGACGTTCTTTGCTTTTTGTTGGCAAACTCGTGAGGAAAAGGTAAATCTTACCTCTGAATATCGTACAGGTTTTAGATATCAAGGACAGTATGAGGATATAGAAACTGGATTGTATTATAACAGGTTTAGGTACTATGCGCCAGAGGAAGGAGTGTATACCAGCCAAGATCCGGTTAGATTTAAAGGAGGTGATAGATTTTATAGTTACGTGCACGATACAAATGCTTGGGTTGATGTGAAAGGATTATGGGAGACGGCTTTATGAATGGTGCCAGTGCAAAAATTACTGCAGGTAATAATTCACAAGTTTTTAATAGTTCTCCTTCTGGACATGCTGAAATTAATGGAATGTAACTGTTTTTCCGCACCATCAATGGAATTATAGTCTTAATCAAAGACCAGAATTAGTAATTTATGAATATGGTATGCTCAAGCAAAGCAAAACATAACCTATTGAAATTTAATTACTTGGGAATCAAACCTACTGCTAAGATAACAGCTGAAGATTCCAACTCTATCGTTACCGAATATCTAGGGACACCGGTGGAAATGTATAATTCTAAAGGAGAAAAAACCCGGCAGGAAGCAGATGATATTTATGAGGTTAGAGTGTAAAAGGTCTATTAGAACTTTTTAGTGACCGAGTCAGAATATCGCGCTAGACTTTCAGGAGTTCGCTAAAGGCTTCTTTGACAGGCTGTACATTCAGTTATCAAGAAAGGATGTTGAGTAAGTTTTCTGTAGTAATATCTCATTTCATAATCTACAATTGTTATAGTATATTAGAGTACTAATTAACCAACAATGAAAAATCTAAAAATCTGTTATCTTTCTTCTTTATTGTATTTTATTTCGCTAAATGGAAGTGCTCAGGAAAAAACGACCACATATATTGAAACCGAAGCAGTAATACAAAAGATTAATTTCAAAATTAAAAGCCGTAGATCTTCTGCAACTGCAACGGTAGCTTATAAAACTTTAGAAGGAGATAGTCTAACAGGTACTGTAAAATTAGTTCATATCCCATTTATTGAACCGTTTGATGAAAAGGGCGATAGAATTACAATATTATACAACAAGGAAACTCCGCTCTTGCTTACCACAAAAAGTGTGTCTTTTTGGCAATCCTATGGATTGTATGTACTTATTGGGTTTGGTATCTTAATTCTGGCGTATAAATACCTTAAAAAATCACCAGATTAAACCTCCTCCTCCATCTTAACTAAAGCCTAGCAACGGCTAATTCTGTTGATGAAAATCAACGTTTCTAAATATGAATCATTTTTGTAACTTTAAGAGTAGAATTTTCTACCTAGATATATGGCATTTACAGCAGACGAATTTCAGTTTCTCGCAGATAAAACTTTGCTTTTTCTAATAGTCTTAGATAAAGAAGGAAAAGTATATAAAGCGAATAAGCGATGTGAAATTTTATTTTCATTACCAAAAAGTGAAATTATTGGTAAATCAATTGCTGATTTTATCATAGACGAGGATGAAAAATACTTTACTAAAGCTATTACAGAATTATGTGATAAAGTTTCTAAAATTAGTCAAACCTTTCGGTTTGGAACCATGGTATCCGATAAAGTACTATCAGTAAAATTTGATCTCGTTTATAATAAAGACCGTATTTATGCTTCGGGAATGGATGTCACTTTAGAAAATGAAGAACATAGTTTTTTAAAAACTCTTTCTAGATTAACAAAAACTGGCACTTGGCATTATGATCCTATAAACGACCAGTTATACTTTTCAAAAGAATGTTATCGATTACATGACCTTAAACCGGGAACCCCAATAAATATCGAACAGGCGTTACTATATTACCCTGAAGAATCAAGAGTACGTGTAAAAAGTTATTGGGACAACCTAATAAACTTTGGAACAGCATGTGATTATGTAGACCGGTTACTAACTAACACAGAAAAATGGGTGCGTGTTATAGGAGAACCAGTGTTCCACAACGGTAACGTAATATTTATAAATGGTAGCTTTTCTGATATTACCGAAGAGCATAATTATATAGAGCAATTAAAACATAATGAAGAAACAAAAAAACTAGCATTAAAAGGTATCCGATCAGGTCTATTTGATCATAATATTGAAAACAACACTGTCTTTTATAGCTTGGATTTTAGAAAAATGTTGGGTTTACCTCTCCATATTGATTTTGTCCCAGAAGAAATCTTCAGAAAAATGATCCATCCCGAAGATGCTGATCAAGCCCTTAAGCGACATCTTAGCAACCTATCAAAAAGTGGAAATCATTATTTTAACTATTATCGACTTAAACATCTGGACGGAGGGTATCGTCATTATGAAGTATACGGGTATAGGAAAAAGAATGAAAAGGAAGATACAATACGAATGATTGGTAACCTCATCGACGTTCATCAAAAAAAAATAAACGAGCAAACGATAGGAGAAAACCAAAGTCGACTGTTGGCAATGGTTAATAACGGTTTTGTTTATACCATTTTACTTGATATAGAAGGGAGAATAATAATGGCAGATGAACGTTCTATAGAAATTATAAAAAGAGATTTTGGTATAGATCCAAGGACAACTACATCACGCTTTATTGATGTTATGCCTGTTAATTTCAAAAACACTTTTGCTCATAAGTTTAATGAAGCATTAAAAGGAAATACAGTCGAAAAAGAAATTCAAAGAATAATGCATGAAGGTGGGATACAATGGTTGGAATCAAAATACACGCCTATTAAAAACCAAGAAGATCAGGTTAATGCAGTTCTTGTAAGTTTTCACGATATCACAGAACAAAAACTGGCGGAGCAAGTTATCAAAGAGGCACATGTAAAAGAACAAGAATTAAGCAGTCTGAAATCAAATATACTATCTAATTTTAGTCATGAGATTAGAACACCTTTAAATGGTATTATAACGATATGCAATATGATATTACTTGGAGAAGAAAATCCAAATGACCGTAAGAAATTGGCAGCTTATCTAAACGAAAGTAAAGAACGTCTTCTTGATACTATTAATAACCTATCGCACTTCAGTGAATTAGAAACAATTCAAAAAAACCTCAACTATGTTGAGGCGGATATTAATTATACGGTAGAAACTTCTTATCGAGAATATCGCCATTTTGCAAATTCCAAAAATCTTAAATATATCTTAGAATTAGACGAAAGTTGTCCTTCTGCTATGATTGATGAGGATATTTTCCATACTGCAATAAACAACATCATCCATAATGCCATCAAATACACCGATAAAGGAAAGGTATTAGTCAGGGTAAAAGAAAAAAAGAACAAAATTAAGATTACCATAAAAGATACAGGAATTGGCATTGAAAAAGATAATTTAAAGAAAATATTTGACCCTTTTATACAGGAAAGTATAGGGTTAAGTCGCAAGTATGAAGGTACTGGAATTGGCTTAAGCCTATCCAAAAGATATATAGAAATCCTAGGTGGAAAAATTAAAGTTATTAGTAAATTAGATCATGGAACTGAGTTTATCATTACAATACCTGAAAGTATATGAATATTCTTTACGTAGAAGATAATAAAATTAATGCCATGGTCATGAATAAGATGCTATCTAAAAATGCATCTAATGTGATGATTGCGGAAAATGGACCAACCGCATTGAAAATAGTAAAACAATCAACTCTTGATTTAATTTTGGTAGATATAAATCTTGGGTTGAATCAAATGGACGGTTGTGAGTTATTGAAGCGTTTTAAAAAAATCGATGGGTTAAAAAACATCCCGATATATGCGGTTACTGCTTATGCAATGCCAGGTGATCCCCAAAAATTTATTAAAGTAGGTTTTGATAAATATTTTTCCAAACCTGTTAATTTTGAAAAGCTTTTATCAGCTATTTCTAAAGTAAAAACAAATATGAATTAAAAAACGAGTGCTACAACTATAACACTCGTCTTCAATACTTAATAATTGATTTCAATATTTATTGTTGTTCATAATCAGAATCCCAATCTGTACCATCATCACCCTTCTGACCATCCATTTTTATCATAAAGTTTTTAGCGGGAAAATAAGGTTTCATATGAATATCTAGATAAACTCTATCCTTTTGGTTAGGATCCTGCTCGAAACGTTTGATTGAAAAATCCTCAATCAACTGATCTGGACCAGTAATTTCGTCGAGAAATTTAACTATTTGTCCCATCAATTCCTTACGTGTTCTTGCATTAAAGTTTTCGAATGCTCTTCTATTAAGAAAATCCATAAGTACTTTAGTCACATAATCGAATACTCTTACTACAGAATATGTTTGTAGTCCTAAATTATCTCCATTAAATAAAGTTTTTGCAGAAAAAGCCATTACTTTACCATACTCATTAACCATCGGAACTAATCCAAGCTTTTCTAACTGTGCTATTTCGCTCTTCTTTAAGTCAAAACGAACCCCATCTACTTCATTAATTCCTCCGTGCTTCTTACCTGCAGCAACCTGAGACATCAGTGTTCTATAAACCTGTCCGGCCAAGGCACTAGATGGTGGCACATAAAGATCATCTTCTTCTCCTACTTCATCGTGTTTTCCTCTACCTACAAGCCAGTTACAAGCCATCATTACATTAGATCTATATTTATCACCTCCAGTAAGGTTAGCAGCTTCAAACATCTCCATCACATCATCCGGTTCATCAAGGTGCTCAAAATCAGTAATCATCATTACCTTATTTTCGTGAGCGATTTTCGCCCATTTTTCTACCACTTTATTAGATCCAAGATATCCTGGTATCACCAAGATCCCATAGTTATCTCTTAAATCAAGACGATCGTAACCTTGTACCAATTCCTCCTGAATAGCATCAATAAACCTTGTATTATCTAGGTCTTTAAGCTGCTCTAATTCAGCATTCATGATATTAATATTCTTAACTTTTTGTGATTCTGTATTTTTAAAGAACAAAGCCACAGATCTGTATGATTGTTCTAATTCTCTTGTTTGCTCTAAAGCTGCTCCGAGGTTTTTCTCTAAAGATTTTCCTGCAATTTCAGAGCGCTTTTCAGACTCTTCAACCATTACAGAAATATCTTCAGAAGATGATAAAATATCACTCCATATCTCTAATGTCTTTTGGAGTTTAGCTCTTTCCATTTTTTTTGTTGATTCCGTAAGGAAAATCTTTTTACGTGCTTTACGATCAGGGTTCATATTCTGAACGTCATCTATACACGCTTCTAAAAGATCAAATCCACCATATCGGGCTAATTTTTCTTCATTTATCTTTAGTTCCTTTGCCGGATTCTCTATTTTGACACTCTGTTGAGCTTGTTTTCCTGCTGCCATGTATTCTCTGCTTTATCTTTTAACCTTGTTGTAATTCTGCTAATAATGATTGAATGGATCTTATCAATGCTTCTTTTGCATCTGGATCTGCCAAAGCAGTTTTCAAGATCTTATTTGATTTAAGTTGTTTTACAACTTTCAGGTACTGATCTTTTTCGGTATTCAAATCATTTAAAAACTTACTTTGATTAATAATACCCTTCTTTCCAAAATCACCTAAGTGGTTAAATTTCAGCATTTCTTTACTTTCTACTCCATCTGCATCTTCAAACTCTACCTCTACTTCGGGTTTATAGTTTTCGAATACATGATCTATCGAGGTCAATCCATTGACGATTTGTGGTTTGATTGGTTGATCATGTGTCAGTTTTTGAACGAGTAGCGTTTTATTCTGCCCGATTTCCAATATCGCTTCACTGGCATCGGTTTTAACTTCTGTTCCTCCTAATCCATATGTGTTATTACTCATACTTTCTCTAAATAATGATTGTGAATTATAAATATACTAATTTTATTGCAGGATTTGGTTCTTTATTCATAGGACCACTGCATTTTTTCATCTTTAACATCAAGTTTAACCTCATTTCCTTTGCCTATCTTTCCGGTAATCAACATTTTAGATAACGGCCCCCTAAGATCTGTTCTAATTACTCCTCGCAAAGGTCTTGCACCATATTTGGGGGTAAACCCCTTATAAGCAAGGTACTCCTGTGCTTCTTCTGTTAGTTCTAAAGTTACCTCTTGCTTATTTAATGCTTTATGTAGATCTTTTAATTGAATATTGAAAATCTTCACCACATTTTCTTTAGTTATAGGGGCAAAAGGAACAATTTCAGTAAGTCTTCCTAAAAATTCTGGCCTGAAATGCCTTGACATAAGCTCTAAAAGGTCTGAGGACTTTGGTATTTCGCCACTTGTAAAAGATTTTACTACGTGTTCGCTTCCGATATTGGAAGTAAACAAAATAACCGCATTAGAAAAGTCCCCTGTTTTACCAAGCCTATCGTTTAATTTTCCTTCGTCCAAAATTTGAAGGAAAATATCGAATACCGATGGATGTGCCTTTTCAATTTCATCAAAAAGAACAATTGAATATGGTTTTTGTCTTATTTTATTAACTAACAAACCTCCTTCTTCGTACCCAACATAACCCGGAGGTGCACCATATAAAAGAGCTGCAGAATGCTCCTCTTTAAACTCAGACATATCGAATCTGATGATAGCGTCTTCTGTCTGAAATAAGAATTCAGCCAAAGATTTTGCCAACTCTGTTTTACCAGTACCTGTTGGTCCAGTAAAGAAGAAAGATCCAGTGGGTAAACCTGGTTTACTTAATCCTGATCTTGATTCTAATACTGCTTCTGAAATAGTTTTAATTGCGTGGTCCTGTCCAATCACTCTTTTCTTAAGATGATCTTCCATATTTAATAACCTTTCTTTTTCATCAGCTTGAAGTTTTCCAACCGGAATACCTGTTTTATTAGCAATCGTTGCAGAAACATCATTTTTATCAACTAACGTCTTTTCTTCAGAAGCTTTTTTGAAAAAGTGATCCAGAATACCAACAATTTTTGTTTTGTAATTATCAAAACTCTCTTCACCTAAAACCATTTCTTCTTCACCTAATTCTGTAAATAGCAGATAACTAAACTTATTTTTTAGATTGTTATAGATCCAACTTACTGATGACACTTTTTCTGATTCTTCAGACTTCTTTTCTCCAATTTCTTTGACATCTTTTAATAATGCCTCGACATTGTTTGCTGTGGTTTCAATCATATACCTAGAGGCAGACATCGTTCTATCAATTAAATCTATAGCCGCATCCGGAAGGCTTCTATCTTTATTAAACCGTTTAGAAAGTCGTATTGCTTCAGCTATGGTTTCGTCAATAATATCTAGGTTATGATGTGCTTTATATTTATCGATCGTATTAGAGATCATGGTTAGCGCATCTTCTTCTGATGGTTCATCGAGCGCTACTATTTCGAATCTTCTAGTCAATCCTTCATCTGTCTCTATATGTTTTCTAAAAGCATCGTTGGTGACAGTAGCTATAAATGTAACTTCACCTTTAGCCAACTCTGATTTCAAGATATTAACCAACCCTTGATTACCACTATCTTTATCGGTTAAGTTATTGATCTCATCAATCAGCAAAACAGGCTTGTCAAATTCTTTTAAGGCAGTTATAATTTTTTTAAATCGGTCTTCTACTTCACTTTTATAACTTGCTCCTGAAACGAGATTGATAAAATCCAGTTCATAAATTTGCGCATTTTTTAAAGATCCTGGTACATTACCGTTAACAACTGCCTCTGAGAACCCATCCAATAGTACCGTTTTACCAACACCTGGCTCACCTGTTATTAATACATTTGGTTTAGAATGTCTCCCTAATATTTCGGTAATCATTTTTACTTCTGCATCACGTCCAAAAACATCATCTAATTGTTTGTTTTTTGCCGCAAAAGTTTTGTCAAAACAATACGCATCTAATATACCAGAATCACTTGTGGACCCAGAGGTGCTTAAAGTGTTGTTTTTACTTGATTTTCCTTTTGCTGCAACTACTTTTCCTTGTGTTGCCGCAATTAAAACTTCATCCGCTTTTAATGGTAATGTTTTCAATTGCTCATAAGAGAACCCAACACCAGGAGTGCATAACGCAATAAGTAAAGCTAGGGGCGTTATTTCGTCCTTTCCTAGTTTAAGTTTGATTGTATCAGCTTCGTTAAATACTGCCTCAATTGATTTATCTCCTCGAATCGTATCCGGAATATTGACTACTCTGGGTAGTGCTTCTATTCTTACTTCGGACCATTCTTCGTAGTAATAAATATCTCCATCTATTTGGTTAAAAAAATCTTTTAACCCTACATCTTTATGCAACAGTGCTTTTAATAAATGAGCCGAGTTATACTGATCATTATGGTACTCTTTAGCAATAGATTGTGCTATATGTATAGCATTATCTACTTTTGGAGATAATATATAGTCTAATATTTGCATGAAGTTGGTTTTTCGTAAAGTAAATAAATAACCTAGTAATTAGCAAAAAATTATCTATCAGTACCACATAAAGTTAAAATTTTCTTTATGTAAAAGGTATTTTGCTTTTTATTACCTGCTAATTTATACTTTCCTAAGTCAAATATAGCTTGTTTTTAACAATATATACACCTCGTTTTTAGGTAAAACGTTTACCCTGTTTTCAGTGGTTTTGATAGTTTTCTGTAGTTTTAATTAACAGCTGTACCATTATCTTAACTAGTAATTAAAATTCAATGTGCTCTAACGAATAAATAAACCGAATCAAATTATCGAATTTGAGTAAACTTAATCTCCAACTGCTTTTCTAGATCTCGTATGACTTTTAATTCTTGTTTAACTATTAACGCTAATGATAGTCCTGTTTTGCCTGCTCTGGCAGTTCTCCCACTTCGATGTGTATAATATTCCATTTGATCAGGTAATTGATAATGAACTACAAATGCCAAGTTAGCCACGTCAATACCTCTAGCAGCTACATCGGTAGATACTAACAACTCTTGAGAACCTTTTTTAAAAGCTCTCATTACCTTATCTCTATCTTTTTGGGTCATATCGCCTTCAAGTAAGCCCACTTCATAATTTTTAGCTATGAGTTGTTTAGATAATTTTCGAGCTGCAGCCTTGGTTTTAGTAAAAATTATACCTCTATGTATTTTCTGAGATTTCAGAAAATATGTAAGCGTATCTAGTTTATTTGCTTCTTCTCCAACTACAAAATGATGATCAATCCCCTTATTTACGGCATCCTTTTTATCTATGGATACTCTGATAGCATTCTTATCTACATATGAATTAATTATTTCATGAAGTGCGGTTGGAATGGTAGCAGAAAACAGCCATATATTTCGTTGACCTTTGGTTTTGCTCAAAATTGTAGTAAGATCTTTTTTAAACCCCATACTCAGCATCTCATCAGCTTCATCCATAACTATAGTTTTAATCTTAGAAATGTCTACCGCTTTTCTTTCTATTAAATCAATAAGTCGTCCTGGAGTAGCTACAATAATATGAGTGGGTCTTTTTAATCTGGATAATTGAATTTCTATCCTTTCGCCTCCATAAACAGATTCTGTAAAAATCTTATCGGTATATTTTGTAAATTTAAATAGTTGTTTCGCTATTTGCTGACCGAGTTCTCTAGTAGGTGCTAATATTAAGGCTTGAACTTCTTTTTTTTGTGCATTGATATTCGTTAATAAAGGAATACCAAAAGCAGCAGTTTTCCCAGTACCTGTCTGAGCTTTACCAACAAAATCTACACTATTATTAATTAGAATAGGTAATGCTTGCTCTTGAATTTTAGTAGGGACGATAATCCCCATTTCTTTAAGACCTTTATTTAAATCCTTAGGAACACCTAACGTTTCGAATGTCATCCTTATTTAGTTTAGGGTACAAAAATAATGGAATATATTCATTACCCAACAAAAGAACATTACAAAGTACAAAAGTTAGATCCTAGCAGGAAATTTTTATAAAATACCCAAATAATTGCTTTTTTAGCGTTAACCCTCTTTTATGAAAATGAGATTTGTCCATACAAAATCCACCTGAGCAATTAAAATCAGCTCCTTCATCAGACGAAATAATATCAATCAATGAAATATGATTAGAATGAAGGTTATGTAATTTGTCCTGAATTTTGTTTTTGTGAGCACCAGGATGCATCTCTAAATAACAAGAAAAGACTTTCTCACTATGTATATCTTTTTTTTCGGATCTTACAGATATGTCGGATACTACCACATTAGGATTAACTATATTTCCATTAAAAACAACGTTTTGAGCCTGTAATGAGGAAACAAATAAAACAGATAAGAACAATAAAATAGTGTGTAATCGTTTAGTCATATGTATTTATTTTGGCCTGTTAGAACAAATTCAAATAAACGTTGTTCTTAAAACAACCTTTATAAAATCCGAATATTAGCTTTTTAAAACATCGCCAAAATACATATAAATCAGATTAAGTGCAATATATTTTTAAACTTTAACACTTTCTAACACGATTTGACCTACATTCCTACTGATTCTATTACTTTCTCAAGTAAATCACCACTAAAACAAGGTAGCTTCATCAGAGAAATGATTAGGTAAACTAAGATTGGTTTCTAAATCTTTATTTAGTAACTCAATAAAATATCTTGATAAAAGCGGTGATTCTTTTTCTATATTTTGATGAACAAAAAAATGAATATCTTCTATCCCTTGATTTTTCCAAGATTTTAATTTACTGCTCCAATCAACCAAACGTGTATAATCACTTTCGTGATTGGCTCCTACGTACCGAATGAAAGCTTCTTTATTAGTTAGTCTCATATGTAACAAATCTCTTCTTCCGGCAGAATCAGTGATAATGTTTGCGATGTTGTTATTTTCTAATAAATCATACAACTCATTTGCTACAGTGTCGTCATTAAACCAATCAGTATGTCTAAATTCTATTGCCAAACGTATATCTTTAGGCCATCTATCTACGAAATTAGTGACCCGTTCAAAGTATTTAGGAGAGAAATTACTATGCATTTGTAAAAAAATCGTTCCCAATTTTTCCTTTAGATGAATAGCACTGGACAAATATTGGTCTACATAAGGTTGTACATCATCATTGAGTCTTTTAAAATGTGATATATTCTGAACGAGCTTAGGAAAAAACTTAAAGCCTTCAGGTGTTTTGTCATACCATTTTTTAAATTGGTCTTCAGGAAAAATCCTGTAGAATGTAGCATTCAATTCAATACAATTGAACTGCCTTGAATAATAATACAACTCATCTTTGGTTCCTCTTGGATAAAAACCTTTTAAATCTTGTCTATTCCATTTTGCACATCCAACGTATACCGAAAACCCTTTTTTCTTGTCTTTATTCAAAACCTTTAGAGTATCAATGTCATCTATTGGTAATGTAAAATCGATTCTTTCAGGGTGCGCTACTGTTCCAAATTTCATTATTCCAAATTTTAAAAATATTGAGATAAATAGTGTAACAAAAATAAGATTCGAATGACTAACTTTACAGTAACAACAATAAAAAGTTAAAAATGAATACTTTAAAATCACTTATTGTAGCATTAATTATAGCAATTATTGCTCCCGCAAATGCTCAAACCGCAGATGAAATTATTGCTAATTATTTGGAAAACACAGGAGGAAAAGAAAACTGGGAAAAACTAGAAGGTGTAAAAATGGTTGGTGTTATGAAAATGCAAGGCATGGAAATCCCTTTTGAGCAAGTCTCTACAAAAGATGGAAAACAACTTGTAACGATCGAACTACAAGGAAACCGTATGATATGGTCTGCTTTTGACGGAGACACTTCTTGGCAAAGGAACCAAATGACAATGGAAGCTGAAAAAAGTGATAATGAAACCACGGAAAACATGAAAAAGCAAACAAAAGATTTTCCGGATCCATTTTTAAACTACAAAGAAAAAGGATATGAGGTAGAATTGGTTGGAAAAGAAACTGTTGATGGTACAGAAACCTTTAAGGTTAAAATAACAAAAGATCCTATCGTAGTAGACGGTCAGTCTATACCAAATATTATGCATTATTATTTTGATACTGAAAATTTTGTACCAATAATTATGGAAGCTCAGGTTAATCAAGGACCTATGAAGGGACAGACTATAAAAACTTCAATCAGTGATTACCAAGAAGTAAATGGTGTATATTTTCCGTTTACTATCGGAAGTGACTTTCAAACGATGAGTTTTAAAGAGATTAAACTTAATCCAGAAGTTGACAGTGCAAAATTTGCTTTTCCTGAAAAAAAGTAACACTTAAGTTATTGTAATATCTCCCCAATTCGTTGGGGTTTTTTTTTCGCATAAATTACTAATCTAAAGGAATTATGAATAAAAAAATTATAATCGCAGGGCTGAGCATTATATTTTCATTAGGATTACAAGCTCAGGATATTGTTCTTAAAGGTAAAGAACTCTTTGGAAAACTAGAAGCAAGACATATAGGACCTGCTTTGATGAGTGGTAGAATTATTGATTTAGAAAATCACCCAACAAATAGCAGAATTATCTATACAGGCACCGCTGGGGGTGGTGTATGGAAATCTTCCAATGGTGGAGCTAGTTTTGCACCGATATTTGATGATTACGCACAGTCGATAGGGGTTGTCTCTATTGACCCCAACGATCCTGACAATACTATTTGGGTGGGAACCGGAGAAATTTGGACAAGAAATAGTGTTTCGGTAGGTGATGGTATATATAAAACTACCGACGGTGGATCCAACTGGAAGAAAATGGGGCTAGAAAATTCTGAACGTATCAGTAGTATTCAGATCAACCCAAAAAACTCGAATGAAATTTATGTAGGCGTTATCGGAGCATTATGGGGTGATAGTGAAGATCGTGGTGTTTACAAGACCATAGATGGCGGAAAAACCTGGAATAAAATTTTATATATTAATGAGCGAACGGGTGCAAATGAGGTAATTATGGATCCTAATGACCCTAATACGTTATATGCAGCTATGTGGGAATTTAGGAGAACCGCTTGGAATTTTAATTCTGGAGGACCAAACAGTGCTTTATATAAGTCCACTGATGCTGGAAAAACATGGAACAAAATTCATAATGGTTTCCCGAAAGGGGATTTAGGAAGATTTGCAGTGGCAATCGCTCCGTCAAACCCTAAAATTATATATGCCGTTGTTGAAAGTAAAAAGGATAAAGGTTTATATCGTTCTGATGATGCAGGAGCAAGTTGGAAACTACTTAATGGGGATTTCGGACTTGTAGTAAGACCATTTTACTTTGCCAGAATTGTTGTTGATCCTAAAAATCCCGATATCGTTGTTAAAGGAGGTTTATCTGGGTCTATCTCAAGAGATGGTGGAAAAACTTTCAAAAATCTTGGTAATATGCATTCTGACATCCACGATATTACATTTGATATTAATAATTCTGATAGAATGTATGTAGGTACTGATGGCGGTGTCTACAGAAGTTGGGATGGAGGTTCTACTTTGGATATCGTAGACAATTTACCACTATCCCAATTTTATCAGATAAGCACGGACAATGAAGAACCATATAATGTTTATGGAGGTCTGCAAGATAATGGTTCTTGGTATGGTCCATCCTCTTCTCCAGGAGGAGTAGAAGCCCGTGATTGGAAGCGTGTAGGTGTTGGGGATGGTTTTAGAGTATTAAGACATCCCACAAAAAGAATTATTTATTCTGAGATGCAAGGAGCTCAAAATGTCTGGCGATATGATATGGATAAAAACAATACCAAAAATGTAAAGCCATTAGAAGTTAAGGGTAAAGCGGATCTTCGTTTTAATTGGAATGCTCCTATTGCTATCAGTGCTCATCAACCTGACAGATTATATATAGGTAGTCAATTTGTCCACGTAAGTGAAGATATGGGTGACAATTGGAAAATAATCTCTCCAGACCTTACGACCAATGATCCTGCAAAACAAGACAAGGAATCTGGTGGGATATCGACAGATAAGTCCGGCGCAGAAACGCATACGACAATTTTCACAATTGCTGAATCACCCATGGATGAGCAAGTGATCTGGGTAGGTACTGATGATGGAAATGTTCAAATAACAAAAGATGGAGGAAAAACTTGGACAAATACAACACCGAATATCAAAGGCCTTCCTAAAAACACCTGGGTATATCATATAGAAGCTAGTACTCATTCTAAAGGAACTGCTTATGCTGTTTTCGATGGTCATGCACAGAATGACATGAAACCATATGTGTATAAAACTTCTGATTTTGGAAACACCTGGAAATCCCTTGTAACCGATGATATTATAGGATTTACCAGAAACATTCAAGAAGATTACGAAAATGAGGATCTACTCTATTTAGGAACAGAATTTGGATTATTTATAACAATTGATGGTGGAAAAAACTGGTCTCGTTTTACAAATAATATGCCTGCAACCGCTGTTCATTTTATCGATTTACAAAAGAAAACAAATGATTTGGTACTGGGTACCCACGGTAGGGGCGTTATCATTATTGATGATATTTCTCCTCTACGACAAATTAATCAGGAAGTATTACAAAAAGATGTTCATTTCTTTACAACAAAACCAGCAATTATTAAGGAAGAAGGTGGTTTTGGTGGAGGAAGCACAGAGCTTCAGTTTGTAGGAAACAATCCGTCTTCTTCTGGCCAGATTATTTATTATCTAAAGAAGAGACACACTTTTGGAAAAATGACGTTGTCTATTCAGGATACTAATGGGAATGAAATTGTTTCTCTTGTTCCTGGTAAGTCCAAGGGAATTAATATTGTAAACTGGGATTTTAGAACAAAACCACCAAAAGTTGCTGCTGGTAAATCTTATACACCAGGCGGTTTTACTGCTCCAAGAGCTAACAGCGGAATATATAAAGTCATCCTAAAGAAAGGAAAAACATCATATGAAAGTTCGATAAAGTTAGAAAATGACCCTGATTCGAGTATTACTCCTTCCGAAAGAAAAGCTCAATTCAAAACAACCATGGAACTTTATGATTCTATGGAAGAACTAGCCTATTTGGTATATCAAATTAACCAGAATATCAAAAAGGCAGAAGAAATTGAAAAAAATGATCCTAAAGCTAAAAAGATGACATCTACATTGATTAATGACCTGAACTCTTTAAAAGAAACATTAGTGGTAACAACAGGTGATAACTATGTAGCCGAAGCAGAACCTCAACTAAGAGAAGAATTAGCACTACTATATAGTGAGGTTGCTAATCTTTTTGAGAAACCTTCTTTATCACAGCTTGAGAATAAAGAAGTATTGGAAAGCAGGTTACAGAAAGCAAAAGATACGTATCAGAAGATAGAAACAAAACAATTAGCCAATTTTAAAAAGTATTTGGAAAAGAATAATAAAGGTGTTACCGATATGAAGTCTAAAGAAGATTTTTTAAGCAAGTAAAATTGCTTTTCATAGTCACCTTATAAAGAGCTCTTTAAAAAAGAGCTCTTTATATTTTATCGTATAATGTCGTTGCCTGAATAATGTTCATAACTGGTTTAAAACTCCAAACGTCATTATATGTTTTGGATAAAACAATTCTGTATTTTTAGTAAACATTCTTTATTATGGAAAACAGGGAATCAAATTTATTGGCTATACGCCCACAGATTTTAAGTGCTAGGGTTTCTGGAAATATGTCAAATGACGAACAATTTCAGAACAAAACAATCCGACCAATTATCAAACTTCAAGGGGAATTATTAATTGAAGTGTTTAGAAATTATATTAAGAAAAGAAAGAACACTTTTTATGAATTAACGTTAGAAAAGCGTTTTCTATTCATTGATAATGCAATACAAAAGGATATGAAATTTAGAAATAGTCTAAAAGGTATGATCATAGGTCAATTTACTGTAGACGAATATTTGAAGTACGTCCAAAATTCTTCATCTTTAAATAAAAGGATGATGAATATTGTGAGAGAGCGTCTTCACAATGACATCCAGCTATTGGAAAAGCCTTTAATGTCTTATTAAAAATCCTAGTATAAAAAAAAGCGCGGATCTTAATAAGATCCGCGCTTTTTTTATTTCTTACTTTGAAGTTTCGTTAAGGAACTAGTTCCCCCCTTCCAAAGCTTCTAATTTACTTTTCATATCCGCAGCTTTTGGATCATCTAACTGATAAAAAATCTGCATTAGTGTGCGTATTGCCTCTACATTATCAGGCTTAGATTCTAATGCCCCTTCTAAATATGGAACTGCTTTTCTGTATAAATCTTGCTTTTGTTTTTTGAGAACATCAAATCTTTTGTAATCTTCATTTGATCCTCCTAAGCTATTCATTTCTTCATTAAGAGCTGTCTCTCCACTTAAAATGATAGCCGCAATATTGATTTGTGCAGAAGTATAATCTGGCTTTATCTCCAAAGCTTTTTTATAATACTCTATTGCTTGCTCATTATCCCCTAAACGTGAAGCTCCTACTCCTAAGTTGTATAATAAATTAGGGTTTTCAGGATCATTAGCAACAATTGCCTGCATTAGTTCCTGATATTTTTCAATATTACCTAATTTATAGAACATGTTCGCCTCCTCTTGCATTAAAGCAGGATCGTTAGGATTATCTTTTTTGGCAGCTTCCATTGCTTTAATAGCTTCTTCATCCTTACCTTGACTGATATAAATAAGAGCTATATTTTTTGTGATTTCGGATCTTCTAGAATCTGTTTTAGTAACCTCTGGCTTAATATGAGTACCAGCCTTTACAGAGAAATCTCTTAATTCTTTAGAATCAAAAGAATCTACTTCTCCAGTTTCTTTATTGGTCGCAACAAAACGTTCTTCAACACCATTGTATCCAAGATCTACTAATTCATTATAATATTTAATCGCAGTATCATAATCTTTTCCATTAACAGCATTAGATGCGGCAAAATACAAATAAGAAGTATCTGATTTTTTTGTTTTGTAACCTAAATACAATTTATCGGCTGCCTCTTTATTTTTTCCAGCTTCCTGATCTGCAACTGCTTGCTCTATTAAGGATTGACGTAGTATTTGTATTCCTTGATTAGCCTCATCAGAATATTTACTACTACCTGATGCTTCTTCTATTTCTAGAACCTTTGCATATGCATTAGCAGCCGCTTCAATATTCGTTAAGGATTTATCTTTTGATGCAGAAGCAACTTGCCCTTTCAAAAAATAATACTGTGCCTTCATTTTCTCATCTGCAGCCTCCAGCTGACCTTCTGCTGCTTTTAATGCATCATTTGCAACTTCTAGGTTACCAGATTTTAAAGCTTTATCTGCTGATTTTAACGCTTTCTTTTGTGAAAATCCTATCGCACCAATAGTTAGAAAAAATGCTACAATAAATTTAGTTCTCATTACTCGTTTTTTTTTTATGGGATTCTTTTATTCATTAGTTGATTCATCAATAGTCGTGCCATCCGATGTATCATCATCATTTTGCAAAGATATGTCATTTTCTTCAATATCTCCATCAATATCTTCAACATCATCTTCATCTTGCATAACTTTAGCCACAGCTGCAATAGAGTCTTTACCTTTTAGATTAATCAAGCGAACTCCTTGTGTAGCACGCCCCATTACCCTTAAATCTTCTACTGACAACCTAATTGCGATACCAGATTTATTAATAATCATAAGATCATCAGCATCCGTAACATTTTTAATAGCTACTAATTGCCCAGTCTTGTCTGTTACAGAAATAGTTTTAACTCCTTTTCCTCCTCTATTAGTAATTCTATAATCTTCAAGTTTTGAGCGCTTACCGTATCCGTTTTCAGAAACCACCAAAATATTACTCTCCATATCATTAACGGCTACCATTCCAATTACTTCATCCTTGTCATCAGCAAGTCGTATACCTCTAACACCAGATGCTCCACGTCCCATTGGTCTGGTTTTTTCTTCTTCAAAACGAATTGCTTTTCCTGATTTTACCGCTAACATTACCTGACTTTTTCCGTCCGTAAGTTTAGCCTCTAACAATTCGTCATTTTCTTTTATAGTAATGGCGTTTATACCATTCGTACGTGGTCGGGAATACTGTTCTAATGAAGTTTTCTTAACCTGACCTTTTTTCGTAGCCATAATAACATAGTGCGAATTGATGTACTCTTCATCCTTAAGGTCTTGAGTACAGATAAATGCTTTTACCTTATCATCATTCTCTATATTAACAAGGTTTTGTATCGCCCTTCCTTTTGATGTCTTACTTCCTTCTGGGATTTCGTAAACCCGCATCCAGAAACACTTTCCTTTTTGTGTAAAGAACAGCATATATTGATGATTTGTTCCTACAAAAAGATGTTCAAGAAAATCTTCATTACGAGTAGTACTTCCTTTCTGACCAACTCCTCCTCTATTTTGTTTTTTGTATTCTGTCAAAGAAGTTCTCTTAATATAGCCAGCATGAGAAATAGTAATCACTACCTTCTCATTTGGTATCATATCCTCAATGCTTAAATCACCTCCGGCATATTCTATTTGAGAACGACGTGGATCTCCGTATTTTTCTTTAACCTCAAGAAGTTCGTCCTTAATGATATTCATCCTTCGTTCTTTTTTCTCAAGAATATCTTTAAGGTCTTCTATAGTTTTCATCAACTCCTCATACTCAGCACGTAACTTATCCTGCTCCAGACCTGTTAATTGTCTTAGACGCATTTCGACAATAGCTTTTGCCTGAATATCAGTAAGCTTAAATCTGTCGATAAGTTTTTGCCTCGCTTCGTCAGCATTAGAAGAAGCCCGGATCAGTTTAATCACTTCATCAATATTATCCGAAGCAATAATTAACCCTTCTAATATATGTGCTCTTTCCTCTGCTTTCCTTAGTTCATACTTTGTTCTGCGCACGACAACTTCATGTCTGTGTTCAACAAAATAGTGAATCATTTCTTTTACATTAAGTAATTGTGGTCTTCCTTTTACTAATGCTATGTTATTAACGCTAAAAGAAGATTGTAAAGCAGTATACTTATATAAAAGGTTTAGTACTATATTGGGTATCGCATCTCTCTTCAAAATGTAAACGATACGCATTCCTTTTCTATCTGATTCGTCCCTGATAGATGAAATACCATCAATCTTTTTATCATTTACAAGATCGGCAGTCTTTTTAATCATATCTGCCTTATTAACCTGATAAGGGATCTCAGAGACTATAATACACTCCCTACCGTTTACTTCTTCAAAACTAGCTTTGGCACGCATTACAATTCTGCCTCGGCCTGTTTTAAAGGCCTCTCTTACGCCATCGTATCCGTATATAGTACCACCAGTAGGAAAGTCAGGTGCTTTGATATGCTGTATCAACTCATCAATATCAATGTCATTATTTTCTATATACGCAATAGTTCCATCTACTACTTCGCTTAGATTGTGCGGTGGCATATTAGTTGCCATACCTACAG
Source organism: Aquimarina ulvae (assembly GCF_053613295.3). Taxonomy (NCBI): domain Bacteria; kingdom Pseudomonadati; phylum Bacteroidota; class Flavobacteriia; order Flavobacteriales; family Flavobacteriaceae; genus Aquimarina; species Aquimarina ulvae. Next base: position 33,103 of record NZ_JBSIBP030000011.1, on the reverse strand, counting down.
CAATACCCGAAGCTCCATTAATTAATAATCCGGGCACTCTACTAGGTAAAACAGTGGGCTCCTGCAACGTATCATCAAAATTAAATGTATGATCAACTGTATCTTTTTCTATATCAGCAAGCATATCTTCCGATATTTTACGCATTCTAGCTTCTGTATAACGCATTGCCGCAGGACTATCTCCATCTACAGAACCAAAGTTACCCTGACCATCTACCAACATGTAACGTAAGCTCCATTCCTGAGCCATCCGAACCATAGTATCATAAACCGATGTATCTCCATGTGGGTGATACTTACCGAGAACCTCACCCACTATTCTCGCTGATTTCTTATGAGCACTGTTGGCCTTTACGCCTAACTCATACATACCATATAAAACTCTTCTGTGAACAGGTTTAAGACCGTCTCTCACATCTGGAAGCGCTCGCGATACGATCACCGACATGGAATAATCGATGTATGCAGACTTCATCTCATCCTCTATGTTGATAGGTATTAGCTTTTCTCCTTCTGCCATAAAAATTATTTTATTCTTACATTGATTTAATTAAACGGGCTAATTTAAGTAAATTAAGACGGTTTTAACAGACTATAACCTTTCTAATATACGTAATTTATTAACAACTTGAACGACCCATATAGTTAATAAGTCTACTGGTGTAGATTTTGATTATTAATGCTTTTTTTGTCTATTTACTCAAAAAACCTACTTATTGTAAGGATTTGGTTTTAAATAATTCGAAAAAAATGGTAGGTATCCCTAAGGAAATCTGACATTAAGACCATTTTTGTCAGCATATTTGTTAATCATGGTTAAAAGGAATAGTTTTTGCCCATGTAATTTTAAAAATTACTATATTTAGTAGTAGAAGAAACATAGAAAAAGAAAGAAACTAATTATATGGATGATAATTTTTCACCAAGAGTCAAAGATGTTATTGCTTACAGTAAAGAGGAAGCCCTGAGATTAGGGCACGATTTTATTGGGACAGAACATCTAATGTTAGGACTATTACGTGATGGAAGCGGAAAGGCAATTAGTATACTTGATGCGTTAGATATAGATTTAACAAATCTTAGAAGAAAAGTTGAAATTCTTAGCCCCGCAAACCCAAATGTAGCAGTTGCAACAAATGAAAAAAAGAATTTACATTTAACCAGACAAGCAGAAAGAGCACTGAAAACTACTTTTTTAGAAGCAAAACTTTTTCAAAGCTCTTCTATAAATACAGCGCACTTGTTATTGTGCATTTTAAGAAACGAAAATGATCCAACTACAAAACTTTTAAATAAGCTTAAAGTAGATTATGATAATGTTAAAGATCAATTTAAATTTATGATTGCTAACGAAGAAGAATATATAGAAAACCCTAAGTCTGAATCATTTTCTGAGGACGATGACATGACAGGGGACGCATCAAAAGAAAACCCTTTTAACTCTCCCACTGGAGGTGCCAAGGCTAACAAAAAATCTAAAACACCAGTTTTAGATAATTTTGGTAGAGATTTGACGGCCATGGCAGAAGAAGGAAAGCTAGATCCTGTCGTAGGAAGAACCAAAGAAATCGAACGTGTTTCGCAAATTTTAAGTAGAAGAAAGAAAAACAATCCGCTACTTATTGGTGAACCAGGAGTAGGAAAATCAGCTATTGCTGAAGGTTTAGCACTTCGTATTATCAAGAGAAAAGTCTCACGAATTCTTTTTGACAAACGTGTTGTCACACTTGATTTAGCAAGTTTAGTAGCTGGCACAAAGTACAGAGGTCAGTTTGAAGAGCGTATGAAAGCGGTTATGAATGAACTTGAAAAGAATGATGATATTATCCTTTTTATTGATGAAATTCATACCATTGTTGGAGCTGGTGGTGCTACCGGAAGTTTGGACGCATCCAATATGTTTAAGCCAGCTTTAGCCAGAGGCGAAATTCAATGTATCGGAGCAACTACTTTAGATGAATATCGACAATACATAGAGAAAGACGGTGCCTTAGAAAGGCGTTTTCAGAAGGTAATCGTAGAGCCTACTAATATTGAAGAAACTATCGAGATTCTCGAAAATATTAAGGAAAAATACGAAGAGCACCACAATGTTAGTTATACAGATGAAGCTATTCAAGCTTGTGTAAAACTTACCAATAGATATATGACTGATCGTTTCTTGCCAGACAAGGCGATCGACGCTTTAGATGAAGCCGGATCCAGAGTTCATATTACTAATATTGATGTCCCTAAAAAGATTCTTGACTTAGAAAAAAAGCTGGAAGAAGTTCGAGAACTTAAGAACAGTGTAGTAAAAAAACAAAAATACGAAGAAGCGGCTAAACTTAGAGATGATGAAAAAAATCTGGAAAAAGAACTAAGTCAAGCTCAAGAGCAGTGGGAAAAAGACTCTAAGTTACATAAGGAAATTGTAGATGAAGAAAGTGTTGCTGATGTAGTATCTATGATGACAGGTATCCCTGTAAATCGAATCGCTCAGACAGAAAGCAACAAACTTGCCGAATTACCAAATTTAATTAAAGGTAAAGTAATTGGCCAAGATGAAGCAGTTTCTAAGGTAGTTAAAGCAATACAACGTAATCGTGCAGGTCTAAAGGATCCAAATAAACCAATCGGTTCTTTTATATTCCTTGGACAAACTGGTGTAGGTAAAACCCAACTTGCCAAGGTACTGGCAAGAGAACTTTTTGATAGTGAAGATACACTTATACGGATCGACATGAGTGAATACATGGAAAAGTTTGCTGTATCAAGGCTTATTGGAGCACCTCCAGGGTATGTTGGATACGAAGAAGGCGGGCAGCTTACCGAAAAAGTAAGAAGAAAACCTTATGCTGTTATTCTCTTAGATGAAATTGAAAAAGCGCATCCAGATGTATTTAACATGATGTTACAAGTGCTAGACGATGGATATCTTACAGACAGTCTTGGTCGTAAAATTGATTTTAGAAATGCGATTATTATTATGACATCCAATATTGGAGCTAGAAAACTCAAGGATTTTGGACAAGGAGTTGGTTTTGGAACCAGTGCAAAAAAGACACAATCTGACAGTTATGCGAAAGGAGTTATTGAAAATGCATTGAAGAAAGCTTTTGCTCCTGAATTTTTGAATAGAGTTGATGATGTTGTCGTATTTAATGCATTGGAGCGAGAAGATATTCATAAGATTATTGATATCGAATTAGAAAAACTTTACGGGAGAATCAAAGGACTTGGGTATGCTTTATCCCTAAGTGATAAAGCTAAAGATTATATCACCGAAAAAGGGTTTGACAAACAATATGGAGCCAGACCTCTTAAGAGAGCAATACAAAAATATATCGAAGATGCATTGGCAGAAGAGATTATTAGTTCTCAGTTACAAGATGGTGATAGTATTTATATGGATCTGGATAACAACACTAATGAATTGACTATTAATATCAAAAAAGCAGAAAAGTCAACAGAATCATAACAAAACCCGCTGTCTGGTTAAAGATTAAAAAACTTCCTTGTTATATAGGAAGTTTTTTTTGATTACAGTAATAAACTATCCATTGAAATAAAAATATCTCAGAAGCTTTACCTACTGCTTGTATTTCTTTTACTCATTTAGAATATTAAGAAAATATATGTTTTCAGGCTCACAAACCGAACAAAACCAATCCTGTATATAACAGATGTTAGTTTTGAAGTGGTAGATGAATATACTCAATGTAATAATACCTTTTTAGACTAAACCATATAATCTACTACAGATCAACCTTATAAACCTTGTTTTTTCTTTAAATAATTTTTAAAAGTAATAGTTTTATCGTAACTTATTTGAAAATTAACCATACTTAAATAATAGTTTTGTAAATATCGATGACAAAATACTATGATTTAGGTTTCGCTAAAGTTGAAATCCAAGAAGACTTTTTGAAGAATACTATTGTAGAAGGTTTTTTGGTTACACCAGAACATAACAAATTACTGCTTGAATTTGTTAGGAAATATTTTGATAATAAACCTTTCGTTTATATATCAAACAGAGTAAATTCATACGCTGTCGACCCCACAGTATATCACGAGACTGAAAAAATTGACAATCTAATGGGTATCGCTGTGGTCTCAAAAAACTGTAGACAACAAAGACTAACTGAACTAGAAGGTAAATTCTTTGAAAAAAAATTAAAATATTTTACAAATATTAATGATGCATTGAATTGGAAAAATGAGCTATTACAAAAAACATAGAATTTTAACCCATTTTTTTTTTTGTTTCTACTATTCAAATACTATATTTTCGCGCTTAGTTTTTTAAAACCACTATCTAAAAATCCCCCATGATTAGATTCTACGACCTAGACTTTTGCAAATTAGAAATTTATCCTAATTATATGATGGCTATTATGAAAGAAGGTATTGTTGTTTCTGTAGAAAACAATGCTACTTTAATAAAAATAGCTGAAAAACATTTTAAAAAAGCTCCTTTTGTATATATAACACATCGTATTCATTCTTATGCCGTAGACCCAATGGTATATATAAAAACAGCAGAAATCCCGAACCTTTTAGGATTTGTTGTGGTGTCAAAAGATCCAAAACAAGAAACACAAACTATTTACGAAAAGTCATTTTTCAAAAAAGAGTTTCGCAGGTTTGATGATATGGAGTCAGCGCTAAACTGGAAAGATTCACTTATAGAAAAAAATCAAAGAGAAAAAAATTCTTCCTACAAAGAGAAAAAGGGAATCGATTGATTCCCTTTTCTATTACCTTATAGGCAGACAACACTTATTTCGCAATATTTACCGCTCTAGTTTCTCTGATAACTGTAATTTTAACCTGACCAGGATAGGTCATATCTGTTTGTATTTTCTGAGATATTTCAAATGAAAGACTTGCAGCTCTTTCGTCATTTACTTTTTCACTTTCTACAATAACCCTTAATTCTCTACCTGCCTGAATGGCGTATGCTTTTTTGACACCGTTAAACCCAAAGGCTATATCTTCCAGATCCTTCAATCTTTGTATATAAGAATCCAGTACTTGTCGACGAGCACCAGGTCTTGCTCCACTAATTGCATCACAAACCTGTACTATTGGTGATATCAACGCTGTCATTTCAATTTCATCGTGATGTGCTCCTATAGCATTACATACATCTGGTTTTTCACCATATTTTTCTGCCCACTGCATTCCAAGAATTGCATGTGGAACCTCGGTTTCTGTATCTGGTACCTTACCGATATCATGTAACAAACCTGCTCTTTTAGCAAGCTTTGGATTCAACCCAAGCTCTGATGCCATGACTCCACAAAGTTTTGCTACTTCTCTGGAGTGTTGTAATAAATTTTGCCCATAAGAAGAACGATACTTCATTCTACCTATAGTTTTAATTAATTCTGGATGTAACCCATGGATACCTAGGTCAATAACGGTTCTTTTCCCAACTTCTATAATCTCTTCATCAATTTGTTTTCTGGTTTTTTTAACTATTTCTTCAATACGTGCGGGATGTATTCTACCATCAGTTACTAGTTTATGTAGAGAAAGACGAGCTACCTCTCTTCTTACAGAGTCGAAACAAGACAATATGATAGCTTCAGGAGTATCATCAACGATTATCTCTACTCCGGTAGCAGCTTCAATGGCTCTAATATTTCTACCTTCACGACCTATGATACGTCCTTTAACGTCATCACTTTCAATATTAAAGACAGACACACAATTCTCTACAGCTTCTTCTGTCCCAATTCGTTGTATTGTATTAATAATAACTTTTTTCGCCTCTTGCTTAGCAGTTAATTTAGCTTCTTCTATCGTCTCTTGAATCAGTGCCATAGAATCCGTTTTTGCTTGTTGCTTTAAAGACTCTACTAATTGTTCTTTAGCTTCTTCTGCAGACAAGCCCGATATCACTTCCAGTTGTTGCACCTGGCTTTTATGAAGTTTTTTGAGTTCGCTTTGTTTCTTTTCGAGATACTCGTTACGATGATTGTAATCTTTTATCTTCTGCTCTAAATCATCGTTTAACTTTTTTCCTTTAGATAAGTCGTTAGAAACCTGAGATTCTTTATCTCTAGTTCTCTTTTCGGCTTCAGCCATCTTTTTATCACGAGCTAAAATTACTTTTTCGTGCTCTGATTTTAATTCGATAAACTTTTCCTTAGCCTGTAGTATCTTGTCTTTTTTAATAGACTCTCCTTCGCTTTTCGCTTCTCTAATAATGCTTTGTGAAGTTTTTTTAGCGTTTTTGATAATTCCTGAGGCCTTACTGCGCTCTAATAGTTTAGCAATCAAGAAACCTATCACTAAACCTGCAATTGCCGCAATAATCAAAAATATAATGTTATCCATAATCCTAGTTAGTGTTTATATATAAAAAAAGCCTGCACTAGCTTGGGTTTTGTATAAACTCTGTAAAAAACAGGTTTAGGGCTAACAAATTGGTCAAGGATCCGTAATACTGATAAATCAGCACGGCTTGCTTTTACAACTTAAACTCACCCTTTTGAAATAATTCTTGTTGAGTTTATCAAAAAATAACATCTAGTGCAGGCAGTAACCTTAATTTATTTAAATGAACGTTTATGATAGATGATCCTGTAACAAATTATTTAAGGCATTTAACTTATCTGTTACTTGTACCTCATCACTATCTTTATCTATAACCTTTTGTTCTACTTGTGCAGCAAATTGCAGAGCACACATTGCTAATACATCTTGCTTATCTCTCACCGCATAACTTTGCTCAAACTGCTTAATCATAGCCTCAATCTTTTTGGCTGCCTTTCTCAATCCTTCTTCCTGATCAGGGCTGATTGTTAATGGATACACACGATCCGCAACTGATAGTTTGATTTTTAATTTATCTGCCATACTTTAATTATTCAGACAATTGTGCTATACACACATCAATCTCTTTTATTAAGGCATTTATTTTGAGCTTGGTTTCCCTTTTATATTCGTCACTGCCCAGCATTGCGTTTGCATTCTTGAGTGCACTGAATTTTTCTTCCCACTGCTTTAACTGATCCATTTGAAGTTCTGAATTAGACTCCATATCCTTTATTTTCTTCTCAAGATTAGTGTTTTGTTGTTTTAGTAAATCATATTTATGCAACAACTTGCTTATTCTATTCTCAAGAGAATCAACGATTTCAATTAAATCACTCATTATAATTTCACGCAATACTTCGTTACACAAAGTTAACATACCAATTGAAAAAACCCAATAGTTTTTAAACTAATTTTACGGCTTGTATATCTCATCAATCAAGTCTTTAGTTTATAGCGATTTAGTTTTTAATAACATCCCTTTAATTTTAATACTTAAATATTTACTTTTACCTGCTATGCGAGTAATTATATTATTTTTATTTCTAAATTTCACAGTACTATATAGTCAATCTGATATACCGATAGACTATTTTATAAATCCGTTAGATATCCCTCTGGTTACTTCTGGAACTTATGGAGAGCTTCGGTCTAATCATTTTCACTCTGGTCTAGACCTTAAAACAGAAGGACAAGAAGGTTTACCTGTTTATGCGTCGGCCACAGGAACTGTGAGTAGAATTAAAATTTCTCATTTCGGATATGGTAAGGCAATGTATATATCACATCCTAACGGTTATACTACCGTATATGCACATTTGCAAAAATTTTCTCCTGATATTGAAGCCTACATCAAAAAAAGACAATATGCCAAAGAATCTTATGAAATAGCGCTTTTTCCAAAATCCGGAACGTTGTCCGTTACTAAAGGAGATACGATAGCATATAGTGGCAATACTGGTGGAAGTGGTGGCCCACACCTACATTTTGAGATCAGGGATGCAAAAGCAAGACCTATGAATCCGATGCGTTTTGGTATCGAAGTAAAGGATACTAAAAAACCAACAATAAATAGTGTGTGGCTGTATAGTCTTGATGAAACATCCCATGTGAATGGGAATCAGGAACCCGCCAAATTAAGGTTGATACCACAACAGGATGGAAATTTTAAGGCAGCTAATGTACACGCAATTGGAAAAATAGGAATCGGTGTGTCTACCATAGATCAGCAAAATCTAGCAGCCAATAAAAACGGAGTTTACAATATCTCAACTGAACTTAACGGTCAGAAAAATTTTGAATTAGAAATGAATCGTTTTTCATTTTCTGAAACCCGTTATATCAACCGATTAATTGATTATGAATATTATAAAAAGAACAGAAGCAGGATTACTAAACTTTTTATAGAGAAAAACAATCCGCTTACTATCTATAAAAACAGTGCTGATAAAGGGATTATTAGGATAGAAGACAGTTTATCTTATACTGCAAAAGTTTTTGTAAAAGATTTCAAAAACAACACGACCATAATTAGTATCCCTGTAGAAGGAAAGAACATCGCAGAGATTTCTAAAAAACAAGTCGTCAAAACTCCTTATCTCGTAAAACCTACTGAAAATTTTACCTATAATTCAGGAATTTTTGATTTATACATCCCTAAAGGCAGCTTTTATGAAAATGCATATTTAGATATTCAGGCAAATGGTAATACTATAAAAATTCATCAGGATGAAATCCCCTTACATAAAAATATGACAGTCGTCTTTGATGTTTCTAATTATAGTGAGGTAGATAAGAAAAAGCTTTACATAGGAAGATTAAGTTATAATGACAAACATTATCATGTAAAAACTTATAAAAAAAATAATCGTTTTTCAACACGGACAAGAACATTAGGAAGTTATTCTTTATTCACCGATGAAAATAAACCAACTATTGTACCTGTTAATGTTTCAGATAAAAAATGGATGTCCAAAGCAGATTTCTTAAAAATAAAGATTGATGATGCTGACTCTGGCGTTAAAAGTTATCGTGCTACGATCAATGGAAAATTTATCCTAATGGAATATGATTATAAAACTGGGATGCTTGTATATGATTTTAATGACGAAATAATTACGGAAACAGAAAATAAATTTAAACTTATTGTGTTAGATAAAGTAGGAAATAATGCTACATTTGAAACAACATTCTTTAGAAAACCGTAAATAGATATACTCTTTGAAAAATCTTCTCTTTCTTTTTGTTTTTTTTCTAGTTTCCGTAAACCATAGTTTATTAGCTCAAAATTCAGTTGTAAAAGGTGTAGTGCTCGATGCGTCTAACAAACCCATTGTGGGCGCCAATGTATCCTATGAAAACGAAGGAACGCTAACAGATGAAAATGGAGTATATGTACTTAGTATTCCTGCTAATAAAGCGATAACAATTAAAATTAGCCACGTAGGTCTCAAAGATATTGTCTTTACTATCAATCTAAAAGATAATCAGGAATATGAATTAAATCCAGTTTTAAAAACTGACATAGAACAAATCAGTGAAGTAGTTATTACGGGTAGAGAACGAAAAGTGGTAGAAGGAATAGTCACCTTAGACCCTGAAACTATTCGTATTACCCCTTCTGCCAATGCAGGTGTAGAAGGATTATTAAAAACGCTCCCTGGCGTAAGTTCTAATAATGAACTTAGCACACAATATACGGTAAGAGGAGGGAATTTTGATGAAAACCTAGTATATGTTAATGAAATAGAAGTATATCGACCCTTTCTTATTCGCTCTGGACAGCAAGAAGGGTTAAGTTTCGTGAATACGGATTTAGTAAGAAATGTAGATTTTTCTGCAGGAGGTTTTCAAGCAAAGTATGGAGATAAACTTTCTTCTGTGTTGGATATCACATACCGAAGACCTACACGATTTGATATAACAGCGGATCTTAGTTTACTTGGAGGTAGTATATCTGCAGCAGGAATCACCAAAGACAAAAAGTTTGCAGGCATCGTTGGAGCTCGATATCGAGACAATAGCCTTTTAGTAGATGCCCGACAAACTGAAACAAATTTCAGACCTAGGTTTGCAGATGTACAAACATATCTTTCTTATAACTTCTCAGACAAATTCGAGTTAGGTTTCCTTGGAAATATTGCGATTAACAAGTATGATTATGAACCACTGACTCGCCAAACGAATTTTGGAACAATTACGGATCCTATTGCATTAACTGTTTTTTATGAAGGTCAGGAACAGGATCAATATGAGACGTATTTTGGCGCACTTAAAGGAACATATCAGGCAAACGAAAATTTGACCTTAAAACTCATCGGTTCTGCTTACCACACACAGGAACAAGAGTATTTTGATATTTTTGCAGCTTACTTCCTGGGAACGGTCAATACAGATATCGGTAGTGAAGACCTCGGAGATGTCGAATTTAATGAAGGTATTGGTTCCCAACTTACGCACGCAAGAAATGATCTGGATGCGCTGATATTTAATTTAGAACATAAAGGGACCTATATCGCGGATGAACATCAAATCGATTGGGGGATAAAATATACGTCTGAAGACATCAGAGATCGAATTCAGGAATATGAAGTAATTGATTCTGCTGGGTTTTCCATTCGTCCTCCGGGTACATTTATAAATGATCAGCCTTATACCCCTAATGCAAGTCCGATTGTTCCCTTTACCAGTGTTCGAGCTACTAATATGGTAGCAGTAGATCGATTTTCTGGTTTTGCTCAGTACAGCTACCGGTCGACTTTTAACGAACACGAAGTATGGGCAAATGTGGGCGTACGGGCTCATAATTGGAGTGTTTCGGGAGAAGGGATTAACAAAACATCCCAGACTGTGTTTAGTCCTAGAGCACAAATTGCTGTAAAACCTGACTGGAAAGCTGACATGATCTTCAGACTTTCAGGTGGTTGGTATCATCAACCCCCTTTTTACAGAGAACTTAGAGATCTACAAGGTACTGTTCAACCTGATGTAAAAGCCCAGCAATCCATACATTTAGTAGCGGGCAATGATTATAGTTTCAATATGTGGGACAGACCTTTTAAGCTTACCACAGAATTATACTATAAAAAACTTAGCGACGTCAATTCCTATACTATAGAAAATGTAAGAATCAGATACCGTGCTAACAATAATGCAGAAGCCTATGCTGCCGGAGTTGATCTACGATTAAACGGAGAATTTGTTCCCGGAACTGAAAGTTGGGTAAGTCTTGGTGTTCTTAAAACCGAGGAAAACCTTGATAACAGAGGTTATATCGCGAGACCAACTGATCAAAGAATAAAAGTTGGCGTATTGTTTCAGGATTACGTTCCTACAATTCCTAATTTAAAAATGTATTTAAACCTCGTATATCAAACTGGTGTTCCCGGAGGTTCACCTAGCAACGCTGATCCATATGCTTTCCAAACAAGGCTAAGAGATTATAGAAGAGCCGATTTAGGAATTTCTTACATCGTAGTTGATCAGAAAATAAGACGTAAAGAAGGTAGTTTTTTTAATAAATTTAGAGAACTAAATGTAGGGTTAGAAATCTTTAATCTTTTCGACAATCTTAATTCTATTACAAATACTTTTGTAAGAGATGCCGCTTCACAACAACAATTTGCTATTCCTAACTTTTTAACCCAACGGGTTTTTAATGTGCGGTTAGGAATGAAGTTTTAATTCTCAGTTTTTCTATTAATGGCATTTTCATTGTAAATAGTATATTTAAAGGACTCATTGTTTTTTAATTTAACATTTTTTAACAAGACAAAACGGTAACATATCCCTTACTCAAAACACATACTATAGAATCCATTTTTGGGAAAAAAAGAATATAAATTATTATACTTTAAACTTGTTTAAGTGATTTTTCCCTGTAATTCACGTTCAAAATATTAATGTTTAATTTAAAAAGTAATTTTTATTTAAGAAAAAAGTAATTTTAATGGGGCTATTGCTCTTGGAGCGTTTTCTTTTATACCAAAAGAAGACATGGTAAAAGTGGAAAGTGAATCAACTCCTGAAGAAGAACGTGTATGTGTATTGTGGAGGCTCGAGACTACCCAAGGAGAGGATGGGTCCGTGACAACAGTTAGTAGGTGTGTGAAATATAGAGATACAGCAATAGAATAGGTGCTATTAAAATTTTTATTTCACACTATGTAAGATTATGTTACGTAGTGTGAAATATGTTTAGAACTACTAACTTTATTAAAAAAATTATATGAAAAGAATTATATTACTACTATTATTATGTCCTTCCTTATTTTTCTCTCAAAGTTATGAAATCATTTATGAGGAATTTTTTGTGAGTGCAAATGGAGGATCTATAGATAGCTTACAGGAAAGACTAAAAAATAACGATGATTCTACTAAGACTAATCTAACAAGCTACAAAAAATTATTTAGGTACACTGATGGAATTTCTTCTTATAATATCATAGATAAAAGTGAGGAAATAATAGATCAGGAAAAAAGTAATTCGACTGAAATTTATTCCTATAAAATCCAGATGGCGACATATTATAAGAATCAAAAAGAAAATTTATTTCTAAATAAGTATCCAAATTATAGTTCTATGTTATATGGAGAAGATATTTTGATTACAGATACCTTGCTAAAACATGATTGGGAGTTAACTAATATCGAAGAGAATGTATCAGGGTATACTTGTAAGTTAGCTAAGACTGTCGATTATAAAGGTAATTCTATTTTAATTTGGTATACTGATGAAATCCCTATTAATGATGGGCCTAGAGAGTTTTGGGGATTACCTGGTCTAGTTATTCAGTTACAAATAAACGAAGCTGTTTTGGTTGTTGCTAAATCAATCAAAAAACTAGACAAAAAAATTGATATTAAAAAAATTGAAGGTGGTAATGTAATGACCATAAAAGAGTTTTTGGTTTTAAAAAAGGAATTAGAGAAACCTGGTGTAAGAACATTACCAGATGGTACTATGATAAAAGTACATTAAAAAATGATATACACAAAATCAATTTTAGTTGCTTTATTCTTCCCTTTTATAGGAATAAGCCAACATTATAAGTTATCTTATAAAGGATTTTTTTGTTACTATACATAGTGATTTCAAAGGCATAAAAAAATACTTAAAAAAATAAATAGAATAGTATACAATATTGAGAACCTTATTTATACACCAGATATGGAGGTTATTTTTAACCTCCCTTTTTTTACTATTATTATCTATCAAAGGTTATGGCCAATTTACCATTAAGGGCAATATAACAAACTCTGAGAATGCCACTATTGGTTTCGCTACAGTTCAGGTATTGAATAGTGATAAAAATTTAATAGCTTATGGTATCTCAAAAAGTGATGGATATTATACTGTTTCTATTAAAAGCGCAGGTGATTATATTTTAAAAGTCACTCATATTAGCTTTCTTCCAAAAGAAATAAAATTCTCTATTCCTGAAGATACACAAGAGGTTATAAAAAACATTTCACTTAAAAAAAATACTGAAAACCTAGATGAAATAGTTCTAAAAGTAGATCATAAACTTCTCAGAATAAATAACGACACGATTACCTATAATTTAAAAAGGTTAACTAATGGAACTGAAACCACACTAGCCGATGTAATAGATAAATTACCGGGTGTTAAATTGAACAATTCCGGTTTAATCACTGTAAATGGTAAACAAATAGACAAATTATTGATCGATGGAGAAGAACTTTTTAAAAATCAACACCGGATCACCTCAGAAAGTATTACCTCAGAAATGATCAAAGGAATCCGATATCTGGATAAGTATAAAGATTTTGGCAACATTAAGAATTTCAATAACAAAAAGATCAAAGCCTTAGAGATAAGTATTAAAGATAAATTTAAAAATAAAATTACAGGGGATATCAAAGTTTCTGGAGGTATAAAAGAAAAAGGATTGATACATACCAATCTTTTTCGATTAGGGGGTAAATTAAAGGCTGGTTTTATTGGTGATTGGAATAATCTTGGAACTGCATCTATTACTTCTAATGAATACTATAGACTCACTACTGCATCCAATGATAATAAATTAAACAAGAAAGGGTTTAGAAACGATAACTTAAATACGACACCTACTTTTTTAGATGAAAGTTTGGATATCGCAGAAAGGACAAACACGTTTGGAGCATTAAGTCTTATTTATAAACCCAATGAGAAAACAAAAGTATCTTTGCTAAATGTAGTTAACAATACCAGGCAAGAACAACTGCTATCGTTATCCCGTCGGTTTTTTGATCAACAAAATACGCTTCAAGAAGAAACGCGTAAAGTAACTGGTGATTTTCTTTTAGGAACTACCATATTGGATGTAGGCTATCAACCCAATGACCAAAGTTTTTTTTCTTATAATGTAAGTTACATACCAACAAATAACACTACCGATTTCACCATAAATTCAATTATAGAAAACACTAATAATTCTATTGATCAGTTTAGAGAGAACAACGGATATCTTTTAAATCAGAATCTTAACTATTCTGGGGTAATGACTTCTAAAACTTTGTTATCTATTACCGGCGTGCATTCTATAAACAATAAGAAAAACAAGTTGTTGATCAATTCTTCAGAACCTGTTTTGGGTTTACAATTTTCGGGAGACAATAGTATAGACCAATTTTCAACTACAAATGAAACACGAATCGGATACGAACTAAAAACTACTACTAAATTTTCAAAAAAAACTACTTTAGAAGGGTATCAAGGAATTTTTAACTCCACAGATACTTTCATTAACGAGACATTGAATTTTAATCAATTCGATAATGATATTATAACGGACCGGTTCGATAGTTATTTAGGAGGTAGATTTACCAAATTTTTAACTAAAAAAACACGAGTTAAGACGGATATCGAATACAGGTTTTTATCCTTTAAGCGGCTAAATAGAACATTCGAAAAACAATACTTTTTACCAAGTATTAATTTAGAATATAACATAAAACCTACGAAAAGATTAGACTTTGGGTACTCTTTCGATATTGATTTACCTAAAAGTGCTTCTATAAATGATTTGGAAATCATTTCGGATTATTTTTCTAAAATTACGAATAGCATTATCCCTATTGATAAAGTATTTCCGGAACATCAATTTAACGCTACGTATTTTGGTTTCAACGGTTCCAATGGTTCTAGCCTTCTTATATATACTAATCATATAATAACACCTGAATTTTCAGCAATAAATTCTTTTTTCGACAACAACAATATTACCAATATACAGAATGGATTGGGTACAAATAGGGTTCAAACTAATTTTGGAATAAATATGGACGGAAGAATTAAGAAGTTGAAATTAAAAATATTCTCTGAGGCTTCTGCTAGTTATTCTTCCGAAGAAAATAAAATCAACTTTTTAGACAATACTACTAAAACTCTATATATCAAAGAGCGTGCGGGAATTTATTCTAGGTTTAGAAAAGGGATTAACTTTAATACTGGTATAAATATTGAATATATAAATTTCAAAAACTCATTAAATGCTATAGAAACCACGTCAGTATCAACAAAACCATATTTATATATATTTGGAAGTTTTTATAACAAAAAAATTAGTTGGAATTTTGGTGGAGAATACGCTATCTATAAAACCGATGAGGACAACACGGAATTTTTTAATATAAAACCAAGCATACGATATAAAATGACTAATAATTGGGAGTTAAGTCTTACTGGTTTTAATATACTAAATATTAATAATTCTAATATTGCGAACAACATCAATACTTCAAACTATACCGAAAGTAGAATTAGTCAAACGTTAGAAGGATACATAACTTTTGGAATATACTACTTAATTAAATAAATCTACCCTTTAATAAACTTCTTCAAAACAGTAATTACATAATCAACTTCTTCTTTTGTATTGTATTTAGAAAAAGAAAATCTAATAGAAGGTTTTTGCATATCTTCTTCAGACAGTATTTCTGTTAGTACATGAGAGCCTTTGTTACTTCCGCTTTGACAAGCACTTCCTTTAGAACAAGCGATTCCATTGATATCCAGTTGAAACAATAAAATACTTGCTTTTTCTTTCGATACAGGAAGGCACACGTTAATCAACGTATAGGTACTATGACCGACATCACAACAGTTTGCATTGAATTTGACACCATCAATTTGTCCTTTTAATTGGTCAATAAAATATTGTTTTAGGTTAGAAATATATTCTTTTTCTTCGTCCATATGCTCATAGGCTAACCTCAGCGCCTCGTCCATTCCTGCAATATTATGAACTCCTTCAGTTCCACCACGATAACCTCGCTCCTGCTCTCCTCCATAAATTAACGGTTTTAATCCAGAATTTTTCTTGATATATGCAAAACCTACTCCTTTTGGGCCATGAAACTTATGGGCACTTACTGCAGTGAAATCAACATTTAGTTCACTAAGATTTACATTCAAATGTCCTATTGATTGAACCATGTCACTATGAAAAAGAGCTTCATATTTCTCACAAAGCTTTCCAACTTTAGTAATGTCTAAAATAGTACCTATTTCGTTATTCACGTGCATTAAGCTCACCAATGTTTTTTCAGAAGTTGCTTGTAATAACTTTTCCAGATGGTTATAATCTATAGAACCATCGGTATTAATATGCACGTAGCTTACTAATATATTGGTATGGGATTGTATTTCTTGTACTGTATGCAACACCGCGTGATGCTCAATTTTGGAGGTGATAATGTGTGCTATCCCTAAATCCCTTACCGCACTATTTAAAGCTAAATTATCCGCCTCAGTTCCTCCAGATGTAAAAACAACCTCTGAGGCTTTTACACCTAGATATTTTGCAATATTCTTACGAGCTTGTTCAATATGGTTTTTAGCAGATCTACCAAATCCGTGAGTGGAAGATGGATTGCCATAATCCTCTTTTAACACTAAAGTCATTTTATCAATTACCTCAGGTCGCAGTTGTGTGGTTGCTGCGCTATCGAAATAAACCTTTTGCATTAAATCTAAAAAATTAGTTGTTGATAAGTTAAAAAATACGATTCATATCGTAGCTAAGAACATATTTTGTCATATTCTTAGTTTATAACCGCAAATCTAATTCAAATAAAATTATTTTCCTCACCACACCTTATAATCTTTCAATTCCTTTATTTTTGCCATAGCATACCAAGAAAATTCATAAAATAGTAAACATCCAGAAACTTTATTCGTCTTTACTATGTGAAAACCATTTTTGGAACGTTATTAATTTTCAAAATATAGCACGTGAAAAAGCTTTTATATATTTTTATTCTTTTAGGATTGGCGTCTTGTGATGATGGAGATATTATCGTTACTAGTTTCGAGTTTGAAGATGTAGACCTTCAGCTATGTAGGGGAGCAGATACCAATGAATTTGTTTTTTTTAAAATTAATACATCCGTAAATGAAGCGATATCCTATAACTTTATTGACGCAAGGTATTCTGATACAATTCCGACAGAAGATAATATAATTATAGATTTGGCTGATCTTGATAATAGTTTAGTCTATAGAAAATTTAACAGTTCGATCACTGCAGATTACTATTGTAACAATATTCCTGACAGTAATATTATCGTAACAGAAGAGCTCAAGAGCATAAGTGGTGAAGCACAAATAATAAATGAGATCGTAAGTGAAGATGATAATGACGGTGTAGAATCCATTCAGGAATCTCCAAATGGCGAAATTGACCCAGAGGCCGATCCTGATGGAGATGGTGTTCCTAATTATCTTGATGATGCGATGAACGATCCAACCATTGGTGATGTTGATGGATTGATAGAAGAAGGGTATAATAATGATGATGATGACATTCCTAGTTTTAAAGATCAGGATGACGATAATGATAATGTATTAACTAGTGTAGAGTTACCAAACGGTGATCCAAATGATGATAGTTTTTTAGATACTGATGAAGACGGTATTCCGAACTATCTAGATCCAGATGATGATGGTGACGGGATACTAACCAGAGATGAAGATATTGATGGCAATGGTGACCCAAGAGATGATGATACAGATGAGGATGGTATCGCTAATTTCCTTGATAATGATGATAATACGCAACAGAATGAAAACCCTTCTGTTTTGGACAATACAGTAATCACAATCTTTAGAACTACATTAACCATAGATGATCTTATTCTTGATGAGGATAATGAACAATTTACTAATGAGAGTTTTTCTTTCGGTTTTAGAGATCGAACGATCCCTAAGACTACCAAAAAAAATGAAAATTAATATGATGATAAATAAAATAGGGGGGCTATTATGTGCTTTTATGTTAGTTAGCTGTAGTGAAGGTGACATACTTGACATTTCTGTAAATTTCGAAGGAGAAGTTCAAAACTGCGCCAATGAAAATGATAATACTTTTGTTTTTTATAAAACTGATACTTCTATGAATCAGTCATTGTCTGTTAATTTTACTAGTACTACCTTTGATATTACACCAGAGGTTATGGATGTATCGGTCACCCAACCTACCGTGATCACATTGAATGCAACCACCAACCAATTTATATATCGAGAATACGGATCTCCTATCGTAGGAGAAGATTATTTTTGCAATAGCATCCCTCCTTCTGACATTAGTGTTACTGAAGAACTTATTAGTTCTAATGGCATATTAGAAATAAATTATGAAGCATTGTCATCTTCTGAAACACAAGAAAGCTTCATAAGAACCTTGATATTAAGAAACATAACTTTAGAAGGTAATGGAAAAGCTATTAGAAGAGAATTTTTGAATTTAGGTACGGAGGTGGTCGATGTAGATATCTCAATAGATTTTGATGCAGAATTATTAAACTGTTCTGATACCAATGGAACCTCTTTTGTCTTCTATAAATTTGATACAGATTCTAACGCATCACTATCTTTTAATTTTATGGATGCAACGTTTGATATCACTCCAGAAATTAATGATTTCTCTACAGATACACCAACCGTTATCGATCTAAACACTACAGATAATCAGTTGATTTTTAGAGAATTTGATACTGCAATTACAGAAGCTGATGCAGTTGCATATTTTTGTAACAATATTCCCCCTACTGATGTCAACATCACCAAAGAGCTCATAAGCTCTAGCGGTAGTGTAGAGGTCAGTTATGAAGAATCAAATCCAGTAGAAAACCCTAGAAAATTCACGCGTACAGTAACCTTAATAGATACTATTTTTGAAGCTGCTGACGGCAATCCAATTCAAATCGAAAGTTTGGTAATCGGATCAGATGAATTCACAGTGAACTAAAAACTACTTTGGATTTTGTAAAATATATATTTCCGTAGCTCCAAGACCATATTTTTTGTAATCGGCATCTGATATTCTCACATTATCATATCGCCCAAACAAATATTTTAGTTCTTCCTTCAGTATTCCCTGACCAACGCCATGTATAAAAACTATTCTGGGAATGCGTTTGCTAATGGCAAAATCTAATTGCCTTTTTGCAGTATCCAATTGTAACGTAACCATATCGTAATTTGTCATCCCTTTTGTAGACTTTACCAATTTATGAATATGGAGGTCCACTTCCATCGGAGGAACATTTCTTTCTTTTGGTTTGGATATTGGTCTTTTTGGTTTCTTTTTAAAAATTTCTTTTTCCTGAAGGTTTTTTACCACTTCTTCATAAGAAGGCACCAATAAACTATCAGCTGCTTCCTTAACCAACTCGTGTGCAAAAAATGTCATATCAAAACCATCAGTAGTCTCAATAGTAACCTCATCTTCTTTAATTGAAATTACGCTTCCTCTTATAGGTTCATCTAACACAGATACCTTATCGCCTATTTTAATTAGACTCATTTCATCTTTTCTTTATGTTCGTGATAATTTGTTTTAGTTTCTGTTGATCTAGATGCTACCTTCGTATTAACTATAAACACACCCGTCATTAAGCAAATTATACCCATACTTTGCATATAATAATTTTTATAAGCAAATGCAATTTCTACCACTAAAAGAACTGCTCCTAGAAAAATCAGAAAGAAACTAGCACCTTTTTTGAAGCTTGATTTATTCATTGTGCAAAAGTATCAAATATTAGATTTTTTACACACATTAATTTTAGGAATACTCAAAATGTGTATATTGTGCCTTAATTATTTAGAAAAATGTCTTTGGAAGAATATATGTTTCCTTGTCTAAACAAAAAGCTTTTTGGTATTGATTGTTTGGGATGTGGTTTACAAAGATCAATAGTTCTTTTGTTGAAAGGGGAATTTGCTGGAGCTCTCCAAATGTATCCTGCAATTTATCCTTTACTTTTACTACTTTTTTTCTTAGGATTTAATTTTTTTATTAAATTTAAATATGATTCACTTGTAAAGGTGAGCCTAATTATTATATCTGTGCTTACAATGGTTGTAAGCTATCTAATTAAAATGAAATTCATTTTTCACTAATCAACTATTTTATGGAAAAACAAACGTTACCCAACTCAACCCTAATTTTAGTATTTGGTATTTTATCAATTGTAGGATGCTGTTGTTATGGAGTTCTTGGTCTTATTTTTGCCATTGTGGCTTTGGTTCTCGCCAAAAAAGCTACGGCATTATATACAGAAAACCCAGAACTATATGATGGTTACAACAATGTAAAAACTGGAAAAATATTAGCAATAATTGGTTTAATTCTCAGTGCTGTTTATCTGGTGTTTGTAATCATTATGTTCGCAACTATAGGCTATGAAGGTTATATGGATATGGTTAGGGAGCAGATGGGTCAATACTAAATACATAAAAAATTAGTATGTTTATAAAACTGCCTGGACATTTACCAGGCAGTTTTTTGTTTAAACACATATTATGTATGCACGAACTCACTTTTTTTTTAGAGAACAATCTGCTCGTTTGCCCTACCAAAAACTTAATAGGTATAGAATGTTTTGGCTGTGGGCTTCAAAGAAGTTTTATTTTTTTACTAAAAGGAAATTTTTTGAACTCCATAAAAATGTATCCCGCTTTAATTCCAATGATTATTATGTTTACATACTTGGTTAGCCATTTATATTTTAATTTCAAAAATGGAGCAGCTATTCTTAAATACTTTTATTTATTGAATATAATTCTTATTGTTGTCAATTATATAATCAAACAATTTTTATACACCTAAATGGAATACAAACAACCACTACCTAATGCCACACTCGTACTTGTTTTTGGTATTATTTCGATCGTTACTTGCTTTTGTTACGGGATTCTAGGACTAATATTTGGAATCGTAGCCTTGGTAATTTCTAAACAATCAATGAAATTATACGATGAAAGTCCAGAACTCTATCATGGTTACGAAAACCTTAAGGCCGGTAGAATCTGTGCAATTATTGGCATTTCACTAAGCGCTTTATATCTCCTATTTATTCTTGCTTATATCATTTTTGTGGGTGCTATGATTCCTTGGACAGAGATCCTAAACCAATAAAAATATACGACTTATCTTGTAGGTTTTGTTATTGTCTCGAAAAACCTATCATAAAAAAGCACCCGATATAAAGGTGCTTTTTTATGAATTATTTTCAAAGAATAGGAATTGCTTACTCAAATTCTCTAAGCGTTTTCGAAATAATCGCTGTACATTCTAATAACTGCTCTTTTGTCATCACTAATGGTGGTGCAAAACGTATGATGTTTCCGTGTGTTGGTTTCGCCAAAAGACCATTCTCCTTTAAAGCCATACAGATATTCCAGGCTGTTTCACTTTCTTCATCATCATTGATCACAATAGCATTCAACAACCCTTTACCACGTACCAAACCTACTATATTTGATGTTTTAATGTACTCATTCATTTCTGACCTAAATAGCTCCCCAAGTTCATACGCGTTCTCTGCAAGCTTCTCGTCCCGTACAACCTTTAATGCAGCCATCGCCACAGCAGCTGCAATGGGGTTTCCACCAAAAGTACTTCCGTGGTTACCTGGTCTAATTACTTCCATAATATCATCATCTGCCAACACTCCAGAAACGGGATACGCTCCACCGCTTAAAGCTTTACCAAGAATCAACACATCTGGTTTTACATCTGGCGTTCCTGAGCAATTCTTATCACTACAAGAGCAGTTTCCACAGGTAGCTAATAATCTTCCTGTTCTTGCAATACCTGTCTGAACTTCATCAGCAATAAATAACACATTATATTTTTCACATAATGCTTTTGCTTTAGACAAATAGTCCTCAGACGGCACATACACACCTGCTTCTCCTTGTATTGGCTCAACTAACAATCCAGCGACATTTTTATTGTTTTCTAGTACTTTTTCTAGAGCCTTTAGGTTATCATACTCAATTTTGATAAATCCAGCTGTATAAGGTCCAAAATTTTTACGAGCTACAGGATCATTAGAAAAAGAAATTATTGTAGTAGTTCTTCCGTGAAAATTATTCTCACAAACTATAATTTGTGCTTCGTTCTCTGGAATACCTTTCTTCTCATATGCCCATTTTCTACAGATCTTTAGTGCAGTTTCTACAGCCTCTGCACCGGTATTCATTGGTAACAACTTGTCGAAACCAAAATACGCTGAAGCAAATTTTTCATATTCACCTAACTTATCATTATAAAATGCGCGAGAAGTAAGTGTTAGTGTCTGCGCTTGTTCCATCATTGCCCCTACTATTTTTGGGTGACAATGTCCTTGATTAACCGCGGAATACGCACTTAAAAAATCATAGTATTTTTTTCCTTCTACATCCCATACATATACACCTTCTCCTTTACTTAAGACCACTGGCAATGGATGATAATTATGAGCTCCGTACTTGTTTTCTAAATCGATTGCTTGTTGAGAAGTTAATTTTTCTAAAACAGCCATTTTTAATAATTTAAATTGATAAAATAACCATTCCTTCTGTACCTTTATCCTTTCGAAAAGACTCGAAAATTCAGCGTGGGAGAGAAATCATCCCTAAGAGAATTGCAAAATTACTAAATCTTTATTGATTATTTAATTTTCGAGTCTGCAATGCATGCTATTTTTAATTATTCAAAATAATAGGTTTACTCTATTACGATTTAAGAATTTCAAAAGTTAACGTACTTAATTATTTATCATATTTTACCGCTATAGATGAAATCTGTAACTCTAGTCTTTTAATTTCTCGTAATAATGCATTTTTATCCATTTGCATCCAAGAAAACAACTTAAGCATTCCTGTTATCATAATACAGAAAAATCCCGCTGCACTCCACCTTATAAGCTCATTTGTATTATCCGTACTTAAAAACTGAATTAGACAATATATAAAAAGCCCAAATACCACAAGGTTTACAACAAACATCACAATAATAACCCAACTATTTTTTGTTTTGAAAAGTGCACCTACCATTTCTAGCAAGTTTTGCTCATCTAACTCGTCATAAAACTTCGCCTCTTCATTAGTTAATGTTTCTTTTATCAATTGATCAATATCTTCCATTTTATTCTTCATGATTTTTAATTTTTAGAATTAATTTTAATTTTTCTCTGGCGGTAAACAAACGAGATTTTACGGTACCTGTAGAAATGTTCGCTATTTTGCCTATTTGCTTCACACTGTAACCTTCGAGATAAAAAAGATGAAGCACCATTTGTTGATCATTAGGCAAAGTTTTTATAGATTTTTTTAATAATATTATTATACTATCATCCTTACCACTAGTATCATCATCTATAGGATCTTCATATAGATTTTCGTTATAAGAGTCTAAATTCTCTAATTCCTTTTTATTTTTTCGGAGCCAATCATAAGACTTTCTTGTAACTATAGTCAATGCCCAACTTCCGAAGCTATTAGGATCCTTTAGATTATGAATTTTCATCAATATTATACTCCAGCTATCTTGGGCTATGTCTTTAGAAGCCTCTACATCCTTACTATACCAATACGCCTGTTTACATAATTTCTCGTGCCATCGCTTAACAAGAATTGCTGCAGCTTTCTTATTTCCTGATTGGCATTGCAATACCAACAAAGAGTCAAATATTTTATTGGTGTTTGTCATAGTAACCTTTATAATATAGACGTAGAAATATAAATTAGGTTCATTTTTTTTTATTCTTTTTATAAGATATGTGGAATATTTCATAAGTATATAGTTTCTATTCTTATTTTTGCGCTATGGCGAGAAAAAACAGAAAACAAGTTTTTGAAAACATAGAAGTGATTGATGCAGGTGCAAAAGGAAAAAGCATTGCTAAAGCTCCTGATGGGAAAATCATATTTCTTAACAATGCAGTTCCTGGTGATGTAGTTGATATACAAACCACCAAAAAGCGTAAAGCATATTATGAAGGTTCTGCAACTACTTTTCATAGTAAGTCTGATAAACGTGTAGAACCTGCCTGTAAACATTTTGGTACGTGCGGTGGATGCAAATGGCAGTTTATGGGATATGAACATCAACTAGCGTATAAACAGCAAGAAATAGTTAATAATCTAACTCGTTTAGGTAAAATTGAACTACCAGAAGTTTCTCCCATTCTTGAGTCAGAAGATCAGTTTTTCTACAGAAATAAAATGGAATTTTCATTTAGTGATAGCAGATGGTTAACGTTAGAAGAAATCCAAAGTGATACAGAGATCAAAAACCGCAATGCTTTAGGATTTCATATTCCCGGAATGTGGGATAAAATATTAGATATTGACAAGTGCCATCTGCAAGAAGATCCCAGTAATGCAATAAGAAACAAGGTAAAAGCATTTGCTACCGAGCATAAGCTACCATTTTATAATGCAAGGAATCAAAATGGTTTCTTACGCACTTTATTGATTAGAATAGTATCTACAGGAGAGATTATGGTACTTATTCAGTTTTTTCATGAGGATGCTGAAAAAAGAATATTACTGCTGGATTATATTGTATCTGAATTTCCCGAGATTACTTCTCTACAATATGTAATTAATACCAAAGGAAATGATACCATATACGATCAGGAAGTTATCTGTTATCACGGAAAAGATCATATAGAAGAAGAAATGGAAGGGTTACGTTTTAAAATCAATGCTAAATCTTTTTACCAAACTAATTCTAAACAAGCTTACGAACTTTATAAGATAACTAGAGATTTTGCCGGTCTTACAGGAAATGAATTAGTATACGATCTTTATACAGGTACTGGAACTATCGCCCAATTTGTTGCAAAAAAAGCAAAAAAGGTAGTTGGAGTTGAAGCTGTACCCGAAGCGATCGAAGATGCAATAGAAAATGCCAAACGTAATAATATAGACAACGTAGCGTTTTATGTTGGTGATATGAAAAAAGTATTTACTTCAGAATTTATTTCGACTCACGGACAACCAGAAGTAGTGATTACGGACCCTCCAAGAGATGGTATGCATAAAGATGTAGTTGGTCAATTATTAAATATTTTACCCAATAAGATTGTCTATGTAAGTTGTAACAGTGCAACACAAGCAAGAGATTTATCGTTATTAGATAGTATGTATAAAGTTACCAAAGTACAACCAGTAGATATGTTTCCACAAACACATCATGTAGAAAATGTGGTTTTATTAGAAAAAAGATAATTCATGAAATTATATAACATCTTACCCTTTATAATTTGTTGTCTTGTTGTTGTCAATCTGTCTTCCAGTTGTCAACGAGATGATATTTGTGCAGAAGATACTTCTACAACACCATTTCTTATCATCAAGTTTATTGATGATCAAACAGTTTCTGATATAAAACGTCCAAACGAATTACAGGTAAGAGCAATAGGATTCGAAAGTATCATTGATTTTACCGCTGCTAATCAGGATTCTATCCTCATTCCTTTAAGAACAAATGCCACACTTACAGATTTTGAGTTTACCATAGATTCTGATGTAGATGATGGTGGTACCCCCAATACAGACACTCTGAGTTTTCAATATACCCCTGTAGAGGAATATGTAAGTAGTGCTTGTGGTTTTAGGGCAAGTTATGAAGGACTCGGATTCACATTAGTACAGGAAGAAAACGACGGAAACTGGATCAAAAGAATAACCATAGAAGAAGATAACGTAACCGATGAAACAGCTGCACACGTATTTATTTTTCATTAATCTGCTCATTTCGGGTACTATATTAAGTCAAGAAACAAATATTTCTGCTAGAGACACCTTGCCTCCAGCGGAGAAGTACGGATTAAGAGTTGGTGTAGATATTGGTCGATTGATTAGAACTGCTGTCAATGAAGACTACGCTGGTTTCGAAATCAATGGAGATTATAGAGTCTATAGAAATTATTATATCGCTGCTGAAATTGGTAACGAATCCCTAAAAAGAGACGAAGCTAATATTAATGTTGAAGGGTCTGGTAGTTATATACGTTTTGGTATCGATTATAACACTTATAAAAACTGGTATGGAATGCAAAACAATATTTATGCTGGTCTTAGGTATGGTTTCTCTACATTTGATCAAACACTAAATAATTATAATATTTTTACAGGTACCAATTTTTTTAATCCAGACCAAGGTGATCCAGAAAATTTTAGGGATCAAAAAATAGAGGTGAAAGATTTAACCGCTGGCTGGGTGGAACTGATTCTTGGAGTCAAAGTTGAAATCCTAAACAATCTTTATTTAGGAGCCAGCGTCTCCTTAAGAGGCCTTGTTAATGAAAAAGATCCTATAGGTGTGGTCAATGAAGATGATTCTATACAATTTGAAAATCTATTTATCCCCGGTTATGGAAGAACAAATGATTTTAGTGAATTCGGAGTCGGTTATACATATACAATCAGTTATCTGATTCCTTTTGCAAAGAAGAAAAGATAATTTATAATGTTTAGGGCATCGTACCTAGGACTTATTTTGAAACTTAGCTTTTTTGCTTCCTGCATACATTTCATACTTAACTAAACGAGATTCTAGTTTACCATTAAACACTTTAATTTTTCGTGAGGGTCTCAAACCGACATACTTCAGCGCTTCTAAGTTAGAGGTTATAAACCAAGCATTCGTATCGGGGTATTGCTGTTTCAGCGTATCCCCTATTTGTGTATAAAACTTTTCTTCATCCAACTCCAAACGTTCGCCATAAGGCGGGTTAAAAACCATGTGAAGTTTGTTATCTTCTTTTTCTTTTTCACTTTCAAAGAAATTTTCTTCTCTTATCTTAACAAAATCCGTAAGGTTTGCATTTTCTACATTATTCTTTGCTTTTCTAACAGCAGAAGGCGCCTTATCAAACCCTGCTATAGTATGATGAAAATCTCTTGTTTTGTTTAAACAAGCAGCTTCTATTTTTTCGAACAAATCCATATCCCAATCCAGCCACTTTTCAAAAGCGAATTCCTTTCTATTAAGATTCGCAGGAATATTACAGGCAATCATAGCAGCTTCTATCACCAAGGTACCGCTACCACACATAGGATCTAAAAAATCACATTGTCCATCCCATCCAGAAAGTAGTAATAAACCAGCTGCTAACACTTCGTTTATAGGAGCAATATTTGTTGCTGTACGATATCCTCGATGATGTAAAGAACCGCCAGAACTATCTAGAGAAACGGTACATACATCCTGTTGGATATGTATATTGATAGTAAGGTCCGGGTATGCTGTGTCGACATCAGGTCGATCCCCAGTTTCTTTTCTAAATTTATCTACAATAGCATCCTTAGACTTTAAAGAAACAAATTGCGAATGTCTAAATACAGTAGAGTTAACAGTGGCATAAATTGCAAAAGTATCATTTGTGTCTAAATATTCTTCCCATCGAACCGATTGAATAAAATTATACAAATCCTTTTCATTCCGAATTCTTTTGGTGGCTAGTGGTTTCAATATTTTTAGAGCAGTTCTTAAACAAAGGTTTGCTTTGTACATAAAACCCGTATCGCCATAAAAGCTAACCATGCGATTGCCTATTTGCACCTTTTCTGCACCTAGCTCTCGGAGTTCTTTTGTCAATATCTCTTCAAAACCAAAAAACGTTTTGGCTACCATTTTAAATGAATTGCTCACTATCTTTGTATTCGCTATTATTAAACCACAAAAATACATTAATTTTGCGCTCTATGCTAAAAGATTCTACAATGTGGTATGCATCTTGGTTTGATACCCCATACTATCATATTTTATATAAGGACCGAGATCATAAGGAGGCGAAGGATTTTATGGATAACCTGACCAATTATTTAAGCCTTGATCCTGGTGAAAAAATATTGGATCTGGCCTGTGGAAAAGGAAGACATAGTATTTACCTAAATCAACTAGGTTATGATGTTACTGGAGTTGATCTCTCTAAGAACAGTATTGAATATGCTTCACAATTCGAGAATAAAACATTACGATTTAGAGTACACGATATGTCAAAACCTTATACCGAAAAATTTTCGGCGGTTTTCAACCTTTTTACTAGTTTTGGGTATTTTGAAAAAGAAGAATGTAATCTAAATACTATTAAAGCCATAAAATCGGATATCAATGAAAGAGGATTTGGTGTTATAGACTTCATGAACGTGAATTATGTCATAGATAACCTAGTCCCAAAAGAAACCAAAGAAATCTCTGGAATCACTTTTTACATAAAACGATATCTAACAGATGGTTATATTTATAAAGAAATAAAATTTACTGACAATAACGGAGACTTTTTCTTTACAGAAAGGGTAAAGGCTTTAACCTTAGAAGATTTCGAAAACTATTTTGAAGATGCAGAAGTTAATTTACTCGATACTTTTGGAGATTATCAGCTTCAAAAGTTCCATAAAAGTAATTCTCCCAGACTTATTCTGATTTTTAAATAGTGTACAGCTACATCTTTTCCATATCAGCAGTTTTTATAGGTTCTTTAATAGTCTATATCTTTAAACCTAATAATCAAAAAAAGCTAAAACTATTACTAGCCTTTAGTGGTGCTTTTCTATTAGCCATCACTATATTTAATTTACTACCAGAAGTATTCGAAGAGCATAAATACGCCAAACAAACTGGAGTTTGGATTATGATTGGAATTTTATTACAAAAAGTACTCGAATACTTTTCCAAAGGAGCAGAACACGGACATATCCATATTAATAAAGAGACAACCAAAATCCCAAAACTACTTTTTATAAGCTTAGGAATCCACGCTATTTTAGAAGGGTTTCCTATACATCATACAGAAGGTATTCTTATAGGAATTATTGTTCATAAGATACCTGTTGCGATGATTTTGACCACCTTCTTGTTTCGTACAGAAATAAAAAAACCTATCATAGTATTGTTTCTTTTCCTTTTTGCTTTAATGACGCCCATAGGTACATTTATTTCTGAACATTATGAGGCAGTTCAAAAATATTATAAAGAAATTACGGCTTTAGTTATTGGAATATTTCTTCATGTTTCTACGACAATCCTGTTCGAAAGCAACGAAGGTCATAAATTTAATATTACCAAATTAATGGTAATTCTAGCCGCAACAGTTACTGCTTATTTTATATAATATGTTTAGTAAAGAAGAGTCAAAAAAAATAAGACAGGAATTTTGGATCATTTTTGGAACATCCTATCCCAGAAAGTGGCTTTTATACAACACAAAAATCAAAGACGTAACCCTTAAGTTTACATTTACTACAAAACACGCTCAGGTATCGATTGATGTAGAACCTAATGACCCGATAATACGTACATACTACTATGACAAATTCTTAAGTCTAAAAACCATCCTCATTTCTGAATACTTAGATGATATAATTTTTGATGAATTCTATGTGTTAGAAAACGGTAAGGTTATTTCCCGAATTTATGTAGAATTATCAAATGTGAATATACATAATAAAAAAAACTGGGATGATGTAATGGAATTTTTATTTGAAAAAATGTCTAAAATTGAATCCTTCTTTTTGGAATACAAAGACTTTATAGACAGTTAAATTTATATTCTTTTATATTATAAATTTCATTATAAAAAGATAATGAAATATACTACCCGCTAACACAAACACGTGCCATATCACATGATTGAAATATAATCTGTTCAATGCATAAAAGAATATACCAAAGGTGTAAGCTGCTCCGCCCAAAATTAAATAAGCAATCCCATTGTATCCTACAAGATCGTGTAAAGCGGAAATATCCAATACAACCAACCATCCCATTACAAGATATAGAACTACTGAAAAAACTTCAAACCTACCGGTAAAAAAAAGTTTCAAAATTGCGCCAATACCTGCCAGAGACCATACTAAAATAAAAAGAAACCATCCTTTACTATCTAATAATCCAATTAAAGTAACAGGAGTATAAGTACCTGCTATTAAAAGATAAATGCTAATATGATCTAAGACTCTATATCTTTTTTTCAAATCACTATTACACGTGTAATGATACGCGGTAGAAGCAAAATAAAGAACAATCAATGAAATAGCATATAAAAAAATTGAAAAGGTACTATAAGAAGTTTTGTACGTATTACAGACCAATAAAAAAAATAAACCTACGAAAGAAAGTAGCAAACCAAATCCGTGAGTTGCCCAATTCCATCTTTCTTCTGTAGCCGTTTGTATTTTCATAGTTATCAAAAGTAACGAAGTATATAGGTTTAGAAAAACTATTTGATGCAATTCAATATAGACTTGAAACCGAGTACCACGGAACTTGTTAAAAGGTTGCTATTTTAAAATAACGTATTCAAAACTGAACAAAAGTAGGATTTAAGCTACTTTTTAAATATTAAAAAACGTTTATTTTACGTTTTTAACGTACATTAATATACTTTAAACCCGTATTTGTCTATTTTTTTTATATATTTATGCACCCCAAAACCAAAAGCATAATGAAGAATATTAGATTTTCGAAATATTTTATATACTTCCTATATTTAAACATATTTAATCCCACTATTTACGCTAACCAATACGAAGAAATGACATTTTCTGAATTAGAATGTACGATTATAGATACAGAAGATCGTATACATTCTATTGGAAGAGCCAATGGCGTAATGATCATTGAAACCATTATCGATGTAGCTGCCAAATTTAATTCCCAACAAGAATACTATTTAAAAGGGTATTCTTACAATCTTCTTGGAAAAATTCACTTTTCTAACAAAGATTATAAGAAAGCACTAAGGAAATATAAGATTGCGGATTTATTTATAAAAGAATTGGAAGGGCACTCAGAATTAACGATTGATGTAAACAATAATATTGCTTTAGTTTATCTTGAAGGGTTTAATAAACCCGCAAGGGCGTTAAAAAAAATAAAACATATCTACGAAAACTCTGAAAACTTAGATCAGTATTATAAACATATTTTAGAATTAAATCTGGCTAATATTTACTTAAAAACAAGAAACTATAGAAAAGCGTATAGACTATTAAAAAAATGTCAACAATATTTTAGTGATAATCAACAGTATGTTGGAAAGTTATTAATGACGTATGCTAGCTTAGGGGATTATTATAGCATTCATAGAAATTACACCAATGCTATTAAGCATTTTGAAATAGCTGCCTCCATCGCAGAAAAGAATAAAATGTTCCGACAAGCAATGAAAATTTATAAAAAATATGAAAGATTATTGGTTAAAATCGGAAGGCAGGATAGAGCTTATGTAATTCTCAAAAAATACACAAAACATCACGAAACTGCTTTAGAAATCGAAAAATCAGAAACCAATCAATTCAAAGAAAAATTAGTTGTAAGTAATAAAAACAATACGATACAGACACAAAAAGCCAAACAATCTCAAACAGTCTCTATATTCACATTATCATTACTTTTATTATGTTTAATACTATTTTGTTTCTTTATCTATAATCATAGAAAAACAAAAATTTTAGGAGAATCTTTGGCGATTAGAAACAAAGAACTTAAAGTTTCAAAAGAAAAATCTGACCGTCTTGCTGCTGTAAAAACAAAATTTATATCTACAGTTAGTCACGAACTTAGAACTCCTCTTTATGGTGTAGTTGGACTATCTTCTATTCTTATGGAACGAATTAAAGACGAAGAGCATCATAAATTTATAAAATTAATGAAATTTTCAGCAGATCATCTTCTTAACCTTATTAATGATGTGCTTCAGGTAACTAAAATGGAATCTTATGAAATAACTCTTGATAAAACTCCCTATAACATAAAAAACCTCGCAGATGATATCAAAAACTCATTTGAATATCAAGCCGATAAAAACGGTAATACCCTACATCTCAATTTTGATGAAAAAATTCCAAATTCTCTGATTGGCGATCAAGTAAGGTTATCTCAAGTTTTTATTAACCTTATTAGTAATGCTAATAAATTTACCAAAAACGGAAATATTTGGTTAAACTTTATCAATCCAATTATAAACAAGGATGAGGTTAAAATAACTTTCGAAATAAAAGATGACGGAAGAGGTATACCAATTGATAAGCAAGAATTAATTTTCGATAAGTTTTCTCAAGCAGATTCTAAGGATCATACAACTGGTACTGGTCTTGGACTAAACATTGTCAAAAAATTAGTCGAGCTTCACGGTGGAAATATAAAAATAAAAAGCTCTCTTGGTAAAGGTGCTACCTTTTATTTTACTATTTCTTTCAAAATTGATTCATCTACCTTAGAAAATAATCAAATGAGTAATACCAAAGATTGTATTCCACTTATAAACGAAGAAGACTATACTATATTAATTGTTGAAGACAATAAAATAAATCAAATAGTAACTCAAAATGTTCTCAAAACTAAAGGATATAGATCACAAATTGCTGACGATGGTCTTATCGCTATTGATATGATCAAAACCACCCCATATGACCTTATATTAATGGATTTAAATATGCCAAATATGGGTGGAATGGAAGCTACCAAAATAATTAGAGAATTCAATCCTGATATTCCTATAATCGCTTTAACAGCATCAGATACACAAGAAACTGTACAAGCAATTCTCAATCCAGCATCTGGTTTTAGTGATTTTTTACGAAAGCCATATAAAAATCAAGAGTTTTTCAGCAAACTAGAGACAAACCTCAATATCGCAATTTCAAAAGCTTCTTAAAGTATTTGTTTAAAGGCCTAGGCAGCTATTTTTATGGTAATTTTAGCAATTTATGAAAACCATTCAACAGCTAAAAAGACGAATCAAATTACAATAGTCTAAAAAAAATGATTTTCTCAATTTACAATCTACTATTAAATAATTCTATTAAAAAAACAATTGGATTTTCATAATGATCTATACAAAAATCTAATCTGACTCTCGATTATAAATTTAGATTAAATTTATGGTAAAACGTACTGATTTAAATTTATCCAATACTTTTTTTCAACAATAATCATAAAAAAACCCTTCATTATAAATAATGAAGGGTTTTAAAGGAAGGCGGCGACCTACTCTCCCACGA
>NZ_JBSIBP030000010.1:0-168535 GCF_053613295.3 Aquimarina ulvae | reverse complement strand
GTGATTACTCAGCTAATCAAGGTACAAGCGAAAACTACACGATCAACAATGTGTCTCCTGGTACATATACCATTTATACAGCATGGGGTAATGGTGATTGTCCTGATACTGAAGTAGGTTTTTTTGAGATTGTTGATACATGTAATCAAAACACAAAAGAAGGTCCTTTCTTTATCCAAAGCCCTGATTCTGGACGTAGATTATTTGGTGGAGGTAGTCAATTGTTGCATAGTGCCAATGGAAGCTCGGGAGATTATGTACAGTGGTATGTAATTGATGCAGGAAATCAAAATTACTATTTACAGCTAAACGGAAATGATAAGTATATACAAAAATCTGGAAATCAACTTAATATGGTGGCAAACAAAACGTTGGCGACAAAGTTCTTTACTACAGGCGGAAATAGTGAAGGATTTGCTAACATCAGAGCTATCGGTACAGATCAAAACATTCGTAGAAATACTTCGGATGCCCAAAACGGAAACAATAGTTGTGCAACCGTAAATAGCACGGGAAGTTTTACTCAATGGAAGTTTATAGCTGTGTCATCTGTCAAAAAGCCTAGTTCAAACGACCAAAAAGTGCGTTTTATAACTTCAAATCCGGTATCTAATCAACTTACACTTAGAGGTATCAATGAGAATGATCGAGTGGCTATATACGCTATTTCTGGAAAAGAACTTGTTAATGCTAGAGGAAAATCAAAAATTGATGTCAGTTTACTAATAGAAGGTATATATATTCTGAAAGTTAACAATCGATCAGAAAAATTTATTAAAACTAAATAAACACTAATTCAACTATAAAACAACGGCAGGTGTCATAATTCATGACACCTGCCGTTGTTTTACCCCTTCAAAGATTTATCAAAACTTAGGTAAACATCAACGTTTTTTGTGTTTTCATAATTTTAGTGTTTAAAATTAAATAATAGATTAGGTCATCATGACTTGATAATCTTGGTGTGATCACATAGCTAAATTAGGAATATATAGTGGCTCCTACTTATCCCAAAATGGACAACTTATAACACTTTTAAGAAAAAAAATTGATTAAATAATAATATGGCTTTATGGAAGAATTATTGAAAACATAAAGGTTTTTATACCAGCTATTAAAAACTTCTATTTAATAACTCGAAGAACTGCTTTTTATAATGCCTTGATATTGGTAAATTAGTTATATCATTTAATATCACATACCCCCCTTGCTCTTTATGTACCTTAGATAAATGTGCCAGATTAATCAGGTATGATTTATGTATCCTAGAAAACTTATAGGGTGTCAGTTTTTGTTCATAGAATTTTAAGTTTCTTGAAGAAACGACCTCATTACCATCCTGTAAAATAAAGGTTGTGTAGTTGCCACTACCTGTACAATACAATATCTCATTAACATTTATAAAATGTATGCCCTGATTGTCTGAAATCGTAATTTTTGGAGATTCAAAAACCTTATCTTTTAAGTTTTTTAATTCATCCATTACATTGTTTAATGTATTATGCCTTACTTTATTGATACCTTGGACCACACGAATGAGTTCATCCGGGTCGATGGGTTTTAATAAATAATCAATAGCCTTATATCGATATCCCATAATGGCATACTGATCATATGACGATACAAAAATGATTCTAAAATTGATGTTAGGAATCTCTGATAAAATATCAAATGATGTGATGCTTCCTATTTCTACATCTAAGATGACCAAATCTACCTGTAGTTTATTTAATGCATTGATAAAAGTGTGCTTGTCATTAGCCTGAGCTACAACTTCCACTTCGGGACAATAAATCTGTAAAAGATATGTTATTAAATCTCTACTTTTTTTTTCATCATCAAGTACGATAGTCTTTAGCATCTGAATATATCAATTTTATAAAATAGGTAATACGACTTCTACCTCTGTTCCAAGTGTGGTATTGTTTTTTCCTTCTATATTTCTTACTGTAAAAGAAGCTTTTCTTTGTAACGTTTGGTTTAATAACTTTAACCTATCTCTTATATTTTTTGTGGCAATAGAAAGGTGATCCTGTGTTTTTGCTCTTTTTACTTCTAAAATTCCTGTACCATTATCTGTAATCCTACACTGAAGATAACCCTTGTTTATCTTAAAACGAATATGGATCAGGTATTTATCTTTTTGCTCCGTAAAACCGTGTTTGATCGAGTTTTCTACAAATGGCTGCAAAATCAGCGATGGGATTAAGAAATTTTCACTTTTCAAATCAATATCAATATCAAACTTTACATCAATCTTATCTTCAAACCTAATTTTTTCTAAATCAATATAGTGCTTTAAAATTTCTAATTCTTTTGTAAAAGAAATAAACCTACGCTCTGCACAATAAAAATAATTTCTAATCAAACTGGCCATTTTACCTATATATTTAGTAGCTAGTTTATTTTCCTCAAATAACACGAACTTCTGGATGGAGTTAAATGAATTGAACAAAAAATGCGGATTCATAGCGATCTGTAAGGAGTTCATCTTATTAAAAGTCGCTTCCTCCTTTATTTTTAATAGTCTTAGCCTTTGAAATTGTATATATATTATGAGTAAAAGCGAAATTACCAGAGCAAGTGCCACAGTAAAAACCCAGTAATTCTTTAAATTTTGCTTATCCTTATTAATTTCTAAACTACTTTTACTTAAGCTTGATATTACATTATTTTTGTTTTCTAAACTTTCAGATTTTTCAAAAGTTTCCTGTTGTAATTCAGCGAGTTTTTTTGAGGGACTACGATACCTCTCAGAATAAATGTAAGCAGCATTTGATTCGTCAAAGGCTCTTTTATAATCCCCAATTTTAGCATAAACATGAGCTAAGTAATTGGCATATAATGCTATATCTTCTTCCTCATATTTTAAAGCAAATTGTTTTAACTGTTTTAATTTAACAATAGCCTTATCATAATTTTGTTGTCGCTGATCATATTGTTGGTAGTGATTAAGAATCTTGTGATACGTACTACGAGTTGCATTTTTTTTTACAGAATCCAGATTAATTTTATCTAATAGGATATAGTCTGCTGTCTTGTAATCCTTCATATTTCTAAAATCTATCATTAAATTACTATAAACCGATAAACAAACCTCCTGGCAGTCCGAATACTTACATTGATCACAATAGCTAAAAGTATTGTTAACCAACTCTTTGTTTTCTACTACTTGTTTATTACTAAGTTCAACAATAAGATCTCTATTTAGCTTAATTTTTTCAACTAATGTGTGTTTAGATGATATGTGCTGATATGCCCTAAAGGCATCTGACTTGGAATATTCATAGTTTTTTATTTTAAAAAAGAAATCTGATCTTGCCCTATATATTTGGGAGATTAATACAGAGTCTGATCTAATTTCAGGAATTAAAGCAACTGCTTTAGCATAACCCCTAAAGGCATTTTCTGTATCCACGTCCCTTACAGCGAGTGCATAGTAAAGATGATTTTTTATTAATTCCTTAGTATGACAACCAACGAGAGCTAATCTATTTATATCTTGATATATTTGATTAATGCTATCTATATAGTTCTTCTCCTCTAAGTTAGCGTATGTAATCATTAAGGACCTACCAAAATAATATGTATACCTATCAGAATTGACACTACAAGCTTTTTTATACCCTATATTAAAGTGTTTTGCCGATGCATTATATCTATTTATTTTACGAAGACTATCTCCCCTTTTCTTATATAGTTCCAGCTCTGATTTAAGCGCATACTTATCCAACTTGACCTGAGTAAAACTTTTATCTATGCCAATAAACAGGCATAGTATAGATAGGATGTGCTTTAACATATATTTTAGTTGATTTTTACAATAGCAATAACAACAGTTCTTTTTTTGATTTAAACTATTTCATTCGCTCAATTTATTAACTCATACTAAGTCTCAATTATTTTGTTGCTTAGAACTTTTGTGACATTTATAATAAGTTTTACTTTATCTTTTCATATCCTTACACTAAATTATACTACTAAGCTGATTTTGCAAAAATTAAAAAAAGGATAGATTAAGTAACCTTATAACCAGATTCTACATTTTATAGATCGTAAATATGAAACTAAACAGACTTAAAAAATATCATTGTAGCAAGGTTGTTTTAGATCAATAATATAGTTATTGTACATCGCTATTCTATAAACTTTTGTTACGCTTTTTATTTTTAGTTAGTTTTTGTACGTACAGCAATATTACTTCATAGGATTTGATATTTCTACATAATTCTAAACTATTAGTTTAAGAGTACCTTTTATTTGGTTTGGCATTCAACCTAATTTTTCAATTATTAAATCCATATATAATAAAAACTTCTTTGATTGGCATATTTCGTAGCCTTTTTAGAATAATAAATCGTTAAATCTAAATTTTACTTAGCATTACATTGGTTGGCTAATAATGGAAATAAATCTTCTGATTTTTTTGTAATTTATCTTTTTAAATAATTATTATTAAAGCTTTCTCATTAAAAACTATCAATGGAGTTCTATCTTTAAACTTGTCAAATAATCCCCAAAACTCCTTTTCTTGAATAACCAAGGTATTTAATTGATTATCCACTGTTTTTAACACAAAATCCTTCTTTCGATCTAGTTTTACTACCGAATCTTTCGGTTAACTCTGAAAAAAATATCATCAAGTGCTTTGACCTCAGTAAAGAGAGTTCTAAAAAATTTTGGTAATAAGAAACATAATTCTGTTTACAAAGTACACAGTTATTTAATCAAAGAACTGCGAATTAACTAAAAATCGAACCTAGGTAAACTTCATGATAAATAAACTTAAACTATTAAAGCTCTAAAGATTGTTGTTTGGCAGGACTTTCATGTTCGAGTAGCCATTTCTTTCTCCACAAACCACCAGCATATCCGATAAGAGAACCATCGCTGCCAATTACTCGATGACAAGGAACCACAACCCATAGCGGATTTTTCCCGTTAGCTGATGCCGCGGCGCGTATGCATTTTGGATCTCCTAACCGCTTAGCGATATCAAGGTAGGTTGTCGTTTTTCCAAAGGGAATTTTAGAAAGTTCTATCCACACCTTTTTTTGAAAATCCGTGCCTGATGGATTCAGTTTAACGTTAAATTCCTTCCTTTTTCCTTCAAAATAATCTTGTAACTGAATCATAGCTTCTTGCAGAACATCCGGAATCTCCTTTGAAGCGTTTTTTTCAGCATCTTCTGTTATAGAAATCTTAGTGATCCCATTTTCATCACCGCTGATAGAAGCTATACCTAATGGAGTTTCTATAAGGACAGTAGCTATCAATCCTCCTGCTTATCATTAAGAATCCCTAAACGTCTTGCTCGTGTTTCCCAATTTTTTCTGGCTAAACTCTGCATATCTGTTTCCGTATCACTTTCGTCTACGATCTCCAGCCCTAGTAAGGTTTCTATGACGTCTTCCATAGTCACTAACCCACTCACAGATCCATATTCATCTACTACCAGTGCAATATGGTTTTTAGTTTGGATCAACTCATTAAATAAATCCGGGATAGGAAGATTTCTGGTAGTAAAAATGATGGGTCTTTTTAATTCACCAAGTAGCTTATGACCATTTTTATTAGCCATTTCCTTAAATATTTCGTCTTTCAGCACCTGACCTGTAATATTATCGGCTTTATCCTTAAATACAGGAATCCTTGAAAAACGTAGGTTTTGATTTTCATTAAAAAAGTCCTCTACAGTAGTATCTTCTGATGCTAATTTTAAAACGGTTCTTGGTGTCATCACATCTTTGGTAAACACTTCTTTAAAAGTAAGCAAATTTCTGATGACCTTTGATTCTGATTCTTCAAAAACACCCTCCTCTTCGGCAATATCTGTCATAGCGGTAAAGTCTTCTCTACTCAATACAGATCCGTGGTGTCCTTTGCCTCCAATCAATTTTGTGGTTAATTGCAGAATCCATAAAATACCTGTCCATTTTAATGGCCAGATCAATACATGTAATGCTTTGGAGGTAAAATTAGCTAGTTGTTTCCAATATGTGGCTCCAATTGTTTTGGGTATAATTTCTGAAGCTACTAATATCAAAATAGTCATAATAGAAGAGACCACACCCACCATCAAATCTTCTGTCATTTCCATTCCAAAAACCTTGCGTGTTTCTGAACCGTACATTTCTACGTAGGCAACTTTTGCCTGCACACCTACTAATATTGCTCCTACTGTATGTGCTATGGTGTTTAGTGTTAGAATTGCAATTAAAGGACGGTCTACATCCTTTTTAAGCTTTTCTAAAGCTGTTGCATATGTTTTTCCTTCTTTTTTCTTAACATTAATAAAGGTAGGAGTGATACTGAGCAGTACCGCCTCAAGAATAGAACATAAAAATGAAAAGAAAATAGATACGACTCCGTATACAATAAGTAATGCCATAGTATAAAGTTAGTTTTGCTAAAGTACGGATTTGGTAATCATTTGTAAAAATAAAAGATAAGAATACTTATCACCACCCTACATACTTAGGTGGTTTGATTTGATTAAGGTTTAAATAAACAATAAGCTGTCCCCTATGATGCGTAACGTGATCCTGAAGTAAATTTAATATCTGAAGTTTAGATTTTTGACCGGCAAAAAAATTTACTTCTGTTACTAGTAATTCTTCTGGTGTTTTCATCACACGATTATAGACCTCATCAAATGATTTTTTGATTAATTTGATAATATCGATTTTAGAGTCAGGCGCATTTTCTGCAAGTTTCTTACGATCAAATTCTTCGTTAGAAAAGTAGGTTGTGCTAAGCCAAAGCATATTTCCGCAGATATGCAGCAATTGATTTCTAAAATCCATTTTGCTTTTCGTAGGTGCGTACTCAAACTTATCCGCTGGCATCGATTCTGCAATCTCCAGAAGATACTTTTTTGAGTTTTGCCATTTTTCTAAAAATGCAGATTTAGCAGTCAATTGTTGTGACATTAATGGATATGAAATAAGTATAAAAACCATGAGAAGTATTTTCATCACTTAGTGGTCACTTTATTCATATACAATTTAATAGCTTCCAGTTCTTCATCTGTAAATTTCTCTAAACGCGTAAAGTTAGTTTTCATCACTGCATAATTTTCTGGATCTACAATAGGGTCTTTTTTCTGTCTAAGAAAACCTACAATATCCCCATTTTTCTCTTTGTAAATTTTTATAATTTCTGTAACACTGGGTCCCACTGATTTTTTATCCATTCTGTGACAAGAATAGCAGTTGCCTTTTCCTTTAAACAACTCTTTACCTAATTCGTATTCGGGAGAATTAGTCTTTTTCTTTGATCCAATAACAATTTTTTCTTTTTCGGGTTTTTTCTCAGAATTGCAACTGGTTGTTGTTACAAAAGCAATGCTCAGGAATAGTACAAAAATATTTTTCATTTGTGTGAACTTAGGAATTAAATAAATTATCAATGTCATTTTTAAATCTTTTTAACAGGTCTTTAGAAAAGCTATTAATTACGTTTTTTTCTTTGGAGCTAATCCCGTCTGTTGCTTCGGCTATTTTAGTCAGGGCATAGATCATAAAATCATATTCTTCGTCGGGGCCATTATCAGAGAAAACTTCGATCACTCTCTTGTATAAGGTTTCTATGTCGTTCTCATGGTCGCTTTCGTAATCAAAAGACCATTTTATTTCTTGTCCTTTAGGATGAGCTTTTAAGATTTCTTCCAGCGTATTTACTTCTTCTTTTTGGATAACACCATCACTCATAGCAATGACATATAACAACTCACCGAATGTTTGATATAACCGATCCCTACTTACCATAATAGTTATTTTTAATTATCCCAAAAGTTTGACCACATCCTTCGCAAAATAGCTAGCGATTATATGTGCTCCGGCTCGTTTGAAAGCCACTAATTGTTCCATCATAATTGTATCATGATCCAGCCATCCTTTTTCTGCTGCTGCTTTGAGCATGGCATATTCACCACTAACCTGATATACTGCCACAGGTACATCTACGATATCACATACATCGCGTACAATATCCAAGTACGCCAATCCCGGTTTAACCATAACAATATCCGCTCCTTCATCAATATCTATAAGTGTTTCTTTTATTGCTTCGTCTCGATTGGCAAAATCCATCTGATAAGTCTTTTTATCCCCAAAACCAGGTGCGGAATCCAGCGCATCTCTAAATGGACCATAAAAAGCTGATGCATACTTGGCACTATAGCTCATAATACCGGTATTCTTATAATTTTCCTCTTCCAGTAGTTCTCTAATTGCTAAAATTCTTCCATCCATCATATCACTGGGCGCTACAAAATCTGCTCCTGCCTGTGCGTGTGATAAAGACATTGTTGCCAACACATCACAAGTAGGATCATTAACAATATAGCCATTTTCTACGATACCATCATGTCCATAAGAAGAATACGGGTCTAACGCTACGTCTGTCATTACCAGCATTTCTGGCGCAACTTCTTTTACTGTCTTGATAGCACGCTGCATCAACCCATCTGGATTGAGGGCTTCAGTTCCTTTATTATCTTTAAGATTATCGGGCACTTTTACAAACAGTAGTACTGCTTTTAATCCCATTGCCCATAACTCTTTTACCTCATTTTTTAAAAGATCAAGGCTATACCTGTAATATCCTGGCATGGATGCTATTTCTTGCTTCACATCACTACCTTCTACTATAAAGAGCGGTACTAAAAAGTCGTTTGGAGTAATTACATGTTCTCTAACCAAAGACCGAATCGATGCCGTGGTTCGTAATCTTCTATTTCTACGTAGTTGGTGCATTGACTTG
The DNA here is from genome assembly GCF_053613295.3 of Aquimarina ulvae. Classification (NCBI taxonomy): domain Bacteria; kingdom Pseudomonadati; phylum Bacteroidota; class Flavobacteriia; order Flavobacteriales; family Flavobacteriaceae; genus Aquimarina; species Aquimarina ulvae. The sequence continues at coordinate 159,769 of NZ_JBSIBP030000010.1, read as the reverse complement.
CTGGTAATTTTATAACAATTGTAAATATACCAACTTATAACGTAATTTCGATAGGATCATTTTCACAAAATTGGATCCTTTTTATGAATAAGATCTTACCTGCTCTTTAACCACGCGTGTTTAAAGATTTAGAATTCAAAATAGTAAATCAATGTTTACCAGTTATTGTTTCATTATTGGTGATTCTTTAAACGCCTATGGCAGTTAAAACAATAAGTGAATTCGAATTCATTATAGTGTTATTTTATCGAGTGTCACTTTTTCTTTGTAGTTGTAGAGGTTGATACATTGTATTTCTTTAGTTTCATTTTCTAAACCATAGTTTGTATATGTAGTATATTTCATAAATTCTGGATTTAGTTTAGAAGTATCACCGAAGGATTGGACATTTATAATCCATTGTCCACGCATCGCTTTATCTATAATAAACTCTTTTGATAACACCCCTGATTTGGTTTGAGAAAGCATTTCTTCCTTATTTACCTGAAATACGCGTTGCCATTTGTAATATTTGTTCTGTGGATTTACAAACTGTAGTTCAAATTCGGATTGAGGGTCGCTCCATTCAAATACCAGTCTAACGGGTACTCCCCTAACTTTTAAAAATCTTTTAGGAACGTCCTGAAAAGATATTTCTGATCTATGTAAATTTAATAATCGTTGGATTTCAGATTCAGCCTGTTCTGCAAGTTCGCTGAAATCTGTTTGAGTTACTTCATTCTGTAGTATTTTTTTATAGAGTTCGAAAGCCTCCTGATATTTTTTAATTACAACGTAAATCCTTGCCAGATCCAGAGTGGACTGTGACGAATTAGGTGTCAAATCAAAAATACGCTCATAAAGTAAAGCCGCAGTATTATCTTTTTTTAGTGCTTCAAGTTTAAATGCAAGCGCTCTTAAGGCCTGTGGATTATCAAAGCCAATTTCTGCAATATTAGACAAGATTTGTTTAGCAAAAGGCACATCCCACCTCATAAAGTAAGAGGCGCAATAACTATAAAAAGGAATACTCAAAGAATGCTCTTTTCTTAATTCATAATAAATGCCTTTTGCTTCGTCATATGTGGTACTAATCCATAATGGTTCTAAAAAATCAGGTCTATTATAATTCGCATCGATCAAAAAACTGGAAGTAGTATAATCGTTTCCTTTTGCCAATAAATCATTAATTGGTTTTTCATCTTTAGAATTGCTTTCTTCGCCAAATTTAGTAGTAATCAGAAAAACTCCACCACGTCCAGCTTCACCATATCGAGTAGCTCCTGCTAAACCATTGATAACAGATATCCTCTTAATATTATCAGGCTGTAAAAATATAGGAGTCGTTTGATATGGAGCGCCGTCAACTACAAACAAAGGTTGCCTCTCATTATTAAAAGAGCTGTTACCACGTATGGTATAGGAAGCATCATTACCGAAGCCTGATACCTGCACTCCTGGAAACCTACCTCGAATAAGGTCTGATAAATATATTGCTGATTTAGGAAACTCTTCATTTTCTAAGGTATATGCGGCGTATCCTAAAGAACTTTTACTCACTTTTCTGCTACCAATATCTATTTTTTCTTCTGGTTTATTAGCTTCTTTTGCATCTACGGTCACTTCTTCTAAAACGGTATACTTAGAAAGCATATCCACCCGTAGGTTTTTAGTGGCATCCAAGGTTATTTCCTGTGTATTCATTCCAAAAAATTCAAAACGTAGCACATCCTGATTTTGAGCATTGATACTAAACATCCCATTAGCATCGGTAAGGGTTTCTGTCAGCGTTCCTTTTACAGTAACCTTACATCCTTGCACTGGTTCTCCGTTTGCATATACCACACCATTGACCAGCTCCTGTTTTACATTTGACTGATATATGGTATTATCATCTACTTCATGTAAAATATTCGATAATGCTTGATCTAGAGATATTTTGTTGAGATTAAGGTAATATCCTTCACTTTGTATGGCAGCATCCTGAAGGAATTGGTCATTAGCTTTAGGCACATGATTTATGTAAAAAACGGGAGCGTCGTATATAATTTTTGACATACCATAATTTGCAAAACCGTCACTTACAACTATATATTGATCTGGCAACTTTTTTTCTTTAAAAAGAACTTCAAAATTAGTAGCACCGTTATACGTCACATCTGTAAGTATGCTTATTAGCTGATCACTTTTGCCCCTCTTAATGGTAAATTTTTGTCTTTTTAAAATCCTATTAGAAAATGTTACTAGGGTAATGGTTGTGTTTTTTACTTTTTTCAGATATGCTCTTAGAAATATCAGAGTACTACTTGGATCTTTTTTAGCTGCAGAAAATGAAGCATCCCAATATAAAACAATGTCTTTAGGTTTCTCTCTTTTTTTTAACTCACTTTTGGCACCCGGATACGAAATATCCAATCTAAATGCCATCCCGACATTTCTAAAATCTTTCCAGGCATCCTGACTTATATATCGCAGATAGGATCTTCCCTGTTTTGATGCGCTGATAGAAAACTCAATATCTTCACCATATACTCTGATTAATTCTAAACTAACAATAATATCCTCCTGTACCAAAATATTATACTTGGCAAGATCTATAACCTCTTCTCCTTTTCTTTTTGTAATGGTGTGATAAATATTGCTGGTTAATATGTTGTTATCAGGCCTTCGCTTCTTTGACTTGTATATATTTACACGCACTAATAAACTATCCGTTGCATTTTCATGGATATTAAACTTCAGTTTTAATAACTTAGAATTCTTATGTCTAATCCTGATTCGCGTTGCAATTTCTCCTCCTAATGCTTTTGCATCTTTCCAGTAACCAATTATTCCTGTGTGTGTATAAGGATTACCTATAGTTTTTGTCTTTCTTTTTTCTGCAACTACTTTGGCCTCATCTAGTTCGTAAATATACGGTTCCAAAAAAATGGTGTTACTTTTTGTCAATAGTTCGAATAGGCTATCTACGGATAACTGTTTGGTTCTATATCCAAGACTAGAGAGTTGTATGATGCTGTTTTGTCCTACAGATGCCTCCTCATACTGTAAAAAAATCCGACCATTCTCATCACTCACCGTACCAATACCTTTATCTACAAAACCAATATTCACAAAAGGAATCGGTTGTTTTGTTATGTGATCTACGACATATGCATCTATGGTAATTTCATATTGAGCAGTAACTAATTTGCTCATACAGAATATATATATTAGAAGTACACTACTTTTTAGTTTCATCGGTCTTGTGTGTTTAAATTTTTGTGGTGTCTTATTTTTACTTGGTTCATGTAATAAGTGTCATTCATCTATAGAATGTTACCTCCAATTATTAGATTTAATTTTTGAAGAATACTTTATGAATTGGCTTTTTTTGGTGTTTCGCATATTTAGCCTTTAACATGTACCTTGGCCTCTTAATCGTGATTGTATTTCATTAACTCTTTTGATAGCTCATTGATCAACGTTTTTTTTCGTTTTCTATATCTTTGTTTTTTAATGATCCTTTGGGTTTTATCCAACCAATAGATATAATCTCCATAAGATATATCATCCATATAGCCTACTGATATTACAACCGAAGCATTGATCATCTCCCTATATGCTCGGCTTTCTATAGCTATTTTTTTTCCATCCTTCAGCTCTATTTTGTGATCTCCTGATGTGATAATCATTTGCGTATGGTCCAAGACTTTGTTTCTATTCTCCTTTATTTTCTCCTTTACCCTATCGTTTACTATATTGTGGTTATACAACTTTTTTAAGTATCCAAAAGGAGCCCTAGAGCCACCTGGAAAAGTCATCATATAACAGATATTTTCTATTCCTGATCTGGCTATCACTGTATTTATTTTATCAATAGTACTGTAGGGTGTTTTATTATCTGCAAAAATATACGCCCGATCAACTCCATTTTTACTGTTTTTTAGTCCCTCTGTAATTTTATTAGGGTTTTTGATTTGTTCTCCACTGATCATATAAATTTGATTATCACGAGTAACATAGATAAAACCATATCTGGATTCCTGATAACTTTTTATACGAAAACCTTTGTGATCCGGCAACAAGATTTGCTTAAGTTTTTGGGCTTGTAATGGTAAAGAAAGAATAGTAATTAGTAGTATAAAAGTGTTTTTCATTTGTTTGCTTTATAAACTTACCGTAAAAAATATAGTGTTTGATATGTATAGTATCTTTTTTCAATAATCTGAGAACTTCATCTTCTTAGTAACTAAATTTAAGGTGTCTAATCCCAGTAATGGATAATTTAAGTGAACAATATTACAACTGATTACTTTTTTTTACAATTATAATTTTAAGGTACATATCGCTTTTCCGATATTATGTGTGCTTTTGCAGATGACCTTTACAAAAAAAACAGAGCAACCTATTCTTTGTTATCAGTAAGTTTCATGATTTTATATTCTTGTTTCTAGTATATTACGTCTGTTTATTATGAAATGTTACCCCACTGATTTTAAAAAAAACTATTCTACCGCTACACAAGAATCTAGTATATTGAGCACCTCTAAATACATTCATAATACTTACTACTCGTCAACTCAAAGACTTTTTTGTAACAATTTTTAAAAACATCCGTCTTCTTCGTACAGTTGCACGGGCAACCTTTATAGCACTATTTGCGTCTATACAAATGACAGTCAAAAAACAAAATAATCACATGAATATCATAAAACTTATCGTTACTTCTATAGCGATCCTATCAGGTTTATCATTATCAGCACAAACCATCAGTGCTACGGTAGTAGATAAAAAAACTAATGAACCTATTCCTTATGCCACTATTCAATATGCTAAAAACGGAGGTGTCATTACCAATGAAGAAGGAAAGTTTAGCTTTACTTTTAATAAACCATCGGCATTAACGGATTCTATCTATATCTCTTCTATGGGATACTCAACAATTGGAATTGCCCTGAATACCATTACAGATAGTATTATTTATATCACGCCCAAAGCAGTAGCATTAAGTAGTGTGTTTATCTCTAATAAAAATCTCACGATAGATGAGATCATGGACCGTGTCAAAGAAAATGTCGATCAAAACTACAGCAATGCGTTATCCCACAAAAAACTATTTATCAGAGAATCAGATTTTAGTGATATTAGTAAGATCAATGTCAAACTAAAGAAATCTACTATTGAAGAATTTGACAAGGAATTTATCGATAGTGTTATTTCTATAATCCCCAGAAAATCATCGTATTACACAGAAACCTTATGTGACCTGTATGGAAATTTTGACAAACAAAAACTAGGTATTATCAAAGGGGCGGAATTATATGACAAAGCTAATGATGGCTCTATGAATTCTTTATCAGAACGATTAGAAAACATCCTTAAAAAGAACGTTAAACAAAATTCTTACCTTAAAATTAAGTCGGGTTGGATCCCCGGATTTAAGATTCAGGTTGATTCTATTATGCAAAATAATCCAGAAGCAGCCGAGGTTAAAAAAGAAATGGAAGATCCGGATAAAAATAAAGCAGACTACTTTTACACCTATAGAAAATCTACTATACAACAATTATTATCCAGTATGTTTTTTCAGGAAGATTCTAAGCTAAATTTTATTGATAAATCCGGTCGATATGATTTTGAACTGGTAGATTATACGATTATGGATGAGAGTAGTGTGTATATCATTGACTTTGTGCCAAAAAGAAGAGCTGATTTTAAAGGAACCATTTATGTAAACACTCAAGATTTTGCTATTATGAGAGTAGATTATGAAAATGTAAAAAATCTCCAGAATTTTGGACTACTAGGAATTAGTTTTCACGATACCATGTATAAAGGTAAAACGATCTTTACGAAAGGGGCTGATAGTAAATACAGCGTACGATATATAGAAAAAATACGAGGAAATATTTTTGGGATTGATCGACCATTAAGAATTGTGGAAAAGAATAAGTTTGTAAAAGGTAGACGCAAACAAAATGAACTATCCTTGGGACTAGATATCGGTGCCGGAGAAATCAGCAAATATGAAGTAGTGGTGTATGATTCTCAGCCAATCACTGAAAGTGAATACAAAAATAGTAAAGAAAATAAAACGATCAAACCGCAGTATTTATCAAAATATGACCCAGAATTTTGGAAAGGATATAATATTATAGAACCTAATACCGCTATTAAACAGTTTACGGTAATTGAATGATAATCAGAACTTCAATTTTAATGATCTCGATACACTGCTCCCAAAGTTCGAGCACTCAACCCGACAAGGTGATATTTTAAGGAGAGGTTGACCACAGCAAGTGTGTGAAACACGAACGTGTATCTAGACACAAAAAACTAATTGATTTCAATACCTTGTTTAGCTTGGCGAATTACGCAATCCTAGTTCATATCCCTATATCGCTCTTCAAAAACGGGCTTTTAGCTCACTTCCTCTAAAGGAAAGAACTGGAGATAGAGGTTTTCTAATTAAGCCTTCGAATATCTCCGTCTTATTTTTAAGAATATATTACCATAATGCTATTATTTTTCGTTGTAACTATGTAATACTGATATTGCAAACCATACTTTTATCGCGTAATTTTACCAACCCACTGATACTATGAAAATGAATAAGATTGTTTTATTAATCTTTGGTTTATGGATGATCTCTTCTTCTATAAGTGCCCAAACCATACGTTCCCGGGTGGTTGATAAAAAGACTGACAAACCTATACCTTATGCCACAATACAGCTAGGAGAAAACCAAGGTGTAGTGACCAACGAAGAAGGTAGTTTTAGCATCACACTAAGCGAAATACAATCTAAAATTGATTCTATCTATATTTCGTCAATGGGTTATGAAAAAGTAGGGGTTTCAGTACGAAGTATAACCGATAGTGTAATCTATATCGAACCCGAAGCGATCGCATTAAAAAGTGTGTTTATCTCCAATAAAAATCTTGACATTGATGATATCATCGATAATGTAGATGAAAATATGGAGGATAATTATAGGTCAAACCTTACAAAAAGCCGACTTTTTTTTAGAGAAACCAATCGCAATTATATCAAAAAAATGGATATCGAATTCAAAAAATCTACTATCGAAGAGATTGACGAAAAATTGGTAGATAGTATATCCAAAATCATCCCTAAGAACTCGGTTTTCTATGCAGAAGCTCTTTGCGACTTTTATGGAAATACCGATAAACAAAAACTCAATGTTATAAAAGGTGCTCGACTGTATGATAAAAATAATAATGGTTCTATAGAAGGGGTTTTTAAAAAAATGAGTAAAATTTTTAAGGATAATGTGAAACCCAATTCGTATCTAAAAATTAGATCCGGACTCTTCAGTCAAAAAATACAGGTGGATTCTATCCTTAGATCGAATCAAGATGCTGAAGACATAGCAGATGGAATCAAAAACCCTAAAGAAAACTTCTTTTTTAAATCCAGAAAAATGAATCTCAAAAACCTTTTCAATGAGGTTCTATATCAGTCCGACACAAAACTAAATGTGATCAAAAATTCTGGTAGATATGTTTTTGAACGTGTGGATTATACAATACTGGATGACGTGGGCGTGTATGTGATAACGTTCACTCCTAAGAGAAGAGGTGATTTTAAAGGTACACTGTACGTAAATACAGAAGATTTTGCAGTAATACGAGTTGATTATCAGAATATAAAACGTTTACGTAATTTTAGTCTGTTTGGTGTTAGTTTTGAGGAAAATGGGTATCGCGGTACCACTATTTTTGAAAAAGGTATCGATGGTAAATATGGGGTAAAGTTTATCGAAAAAGTCACTGAAAACAAATTTGGTGTAGACAGACCTCTAAGCATTATAGAGAAAAACAAATACGTTAAAGGTAGAAACAAGCAAAACCAGTTATCACTAAAATTAGATGTAATCAGTTCTGCTAGAAACAAATATGAAGTGATTGTTTTTGATACTAAGAATATTACTGATTCAGAATATAACAGCAGTACAGAAAATAAAAATGTACAATCTACCTACTTATCGAAATATAATCCGGATTTCTGGAAAGGATATAATATTATAGAACCAAATACAGCCATCAAACAGTTTAAAGCCATTGAGGAAAATATAGAAGAGTAAGTAAAAAATAACAAGTGCTAAAAAGCTGTTTGGTTTAGTTTTTTTATAATTTTCTCTCGGCTAATTTTTTTGGAGCTGGTCTTAAGCAGATCATTGGACTTAGCTAACTTTTATCTAAACACTATACCATATGTCAAGTGTCTTTTTATGATTGAACATAGTGAAGCTGTAAACTTTGTCGAGATACCATATAGGATCAAAAACTTTTCTTAGATAAGTTAGGTCACGATATAATTTTTCTGCTTTACTTTCTTAAAATCATTCGACCTGGCGGATGTACTTTACCTGAGTTCAACTATTATTATATGCAAAGAAGGTGTAAGAGGCTTTCACGACCTAAAAATTTATATTCTTTAGCCCTTTCCCAAATGTCCGGAATGAGTACGCCAGTTATTGCTTAGTCAATTTCAGTGTTTTTAACAACGCTTCAAAATAATAGTCTTCCTGCTTCGGGATAATAGTGGTTTTATATGCAGTATTTCTTACAATATAAAAAGACGAAGATTCCTGTGGCATATCATCCTGGTGTAAATTGACAATTTTCTGGATAAAATCATTAATAAGCAGCACCTCATCATAGGTTATTATGCGTCTTATGGTAGGTTGATCACTTTTATACACTAAATAATCTTCTCTAAAACTAATGGATTTGGTCGTTTCTCCAATTTTATGAAACTCAAAAGTAAAATCCTTTGAAGCAAATATTTTATTAATATTCTCTACCGTAGGTTCTACAGTGCGAGCACAGCCATTAAGACTTAAGCAAACTAGTATTAATAATGTTCTTTTCATAATTGATCAAATGCTTATTTATTGCATTTCTAATAGAGTTATGATAACAAAAAAAGGGCATTAGTTATAGAACTAATACCCTTAATAATTTTATAAGAAAACCCAATTAACCTAATTGGTGTTATTATTTTATTTAGCAGCCAATCTTTTGATAGATTTTTCGAAATCTACATTTTCAAGATTACTGATCAGTAGACCAATCCCTCCAGTTCTAGAAGCAACAATATATTCTGCCTGATACTTTTTCTCCAATTTATACCCTTTAAGATATTTCAACTTCACGATTTTAGAAGTTGGTGTAAAGAAAAACCTTCCGTGTATTCTTTTATAACGAACTTCTTGACTAAGTGCTTCATCCTTTAGCTGTCTGCTCAATGCTTCCACAACTGTTGCTGCTCTGTGCTCATCCAGTTGGTAATAATCGGTAGCATAAATAAATACGTAGTTTTCTACATTTCTTTCGTCAACAAACAATTGAAAATCGACATTCTTGTCTTCTATTTTTTTCAATTCTTCTAACGCGATCTTTTTAAATTTTGGACTATCGGTTAGTGAATCTAACCTTGATTTAAACTCTTCAGGGCTTGTTTTTTCATATCCTTTCGTAAGCATAATTGTATTTTTACGAAACTCAATTGTGTTTTTTGAAAAACTTGAGAATTTAGATTTCTGTCCTCCCTCGGTAGTGAAGTACTGACAACCTGCCAAAAGGATTACAGCGAATAATAGTAGAATTTTTTTCATAGGGTTCTGGGTGTTAATTGGTTAAAAATTTATGCAATAATCCCCACAAGTGTGCGCAAGGTAATAAAAAAAATTATACTTACAACACTTTATCCTTCTTTTTATACACTTTAACGAATTACAGTTCTAAAATTACGGTTTTTGATGCTTTTTTAATAGGATTAAGCCCACTCCACTGGATTCCTCAATATTTGTAGTAACCGTGCTTCTTCGCTACCTTTTTTAGGATGATGATCATATCGCCACTGTACTTGCGGTGGCAAGCTCATTAAAATACTCTCAATCCTACCATTGGTTTTTAGCCCAAACAGTGTTCCCTTATCATGCACCAAATTAAACTCTACATATCTGCCTCGACGGATCTCCTGCCAATCTTTCTGAAGATCCGTATAATTGAGATTTCTTCTTTTTTCTACAATTGGTGTGTATGCTTGTAAGAAACTATCACCTACTTCAGCAACAAAATCATACCAGTTCTGCATAGTCATCGTTTCAGTTTTCTTACAATAATCAAAAAACAAACCTCCTATCCCGCGACCTTCACCCCGATGCGCATTATAAAAATATTCATCACATTTTTTCTTATATAATGGATAAAATTCCTGATTGTGCTTATCACAAGCCATCTTACACACCTGATGAAAATGAGTAGCATCTTCATCAAACAAATAATAAGGTGTAAGATCTTGTCCTCCTCCAAACCAACTATCTATGATAGTACCATCATTGTCATACATTTCAAAATATCTCCAGTTCGCGTGCACTGTAGGTACCATCGGACTTTTTGGATGCAACACCAATGACAGTCCACAGGCAAAAAAATCAACATCACCCACCTTAAAATACTGCTGCATTGCTTTGGGTAATTTGCCGTGAACACCCGAGATATTGACACCCCCTTTGGCAAAAACAGCTCCGTCTTCTATAACTCGAGTACGACCACCTCCGCCTTCTTCACGTTTCCAGATATCCTCTTTGAATTTGGCTTGACCGTCAACCCCTTCTAATTCAACAGTAATCGCATCTTGTAATTCTTGTATATATTTATAAAATTTTTCTTTCATGTTTTATGCTTCAATTTTAGAAACCTTAACAGCATCCTTTTCTTGAATTAATCCTTTTTGATCAAGAATATTAACCGTTTCAGTAGAGGCTGCTACTACAGAAATCGGAAGTACTATGATAAATCCAATAATAGGTATAAATAACATTAACATAAAAACAATACCGTTTCCAATAGCAGTGCCTCTATGGTTTCGTACAAACTTAATGCTTTCTTTATACTTAAAATGTCGTTCCATTGTATAATCCATGTTACCAAAACCTATGTAGTAGGCTTGTATAGCAAAAATTAATAGGGTCGCAAAAATCCCTATTACAGGAATTAAGCTAAGAATAAGTAGGGGAATGATAAATAATAGTTCCCGAAACAGGTTTCTTGTATTAATACGGATACCACGAATCAATTGTTCCCTAAAAGAAGTATTGCGGTGTTGGTGCCCCTTATGCTGATCTCCTAAAAGATGTGCTTCTACTTTTTCTGAAACTGGACTCATAAAAGGCGCAGATAACGCCATTACAATATGTTTATACAATATTAATCCGATGGCAAGTATCAATAGAATACTGAAACCTTTACTGATTAAGGCAAATGTTTCTGATCCCCAATCCCACATCCAGACTTTGGCAATAAAACCACCTAGTGGGTTGGATAAAAACCAAGCTGTTATCATAAAGAGGACTCCGGTTAAAAAACTAATAAGTATAGGAATCGCAAAATATTTCCACAGCCCCAACTTTGAAATTAAAGCAAAGCCTCCAAAATATGCTTTGATACCGTTGATAATATTTTTAATCATATTGCTATAAATTAGTTAACTTCTTATTAGTAGGGAGGGTTTTTGAGAATTTCGTTTCAAAATTTATACAGCAATATCTTCCTCCAATATTTTTCTATCCGTTTTAGTAATGTTCTTGGACCAAATAGCAAGACCAAAAGTTAAAACTCCTAAACGACCTATAAACATCAAAATTATTATCACAGATTTTCCTATATCACTTAATTGAGAAGTTATACCTGTACTTAAACCAACCGTTCCTAATGAAGATGCAACTTCAAATAAAATTCTCTCAAATTTAAACGATTCTGTAAACGTTAGGATGAAAGTACCAACAAATATTATAGAAGTATAAAATATAAAGGATGAAGTTGCTATATATAATCTTTCAAACGGTATGATTCTTCCTAAAAAAGTAATTTTTTTTCTTCCACGTAATCTACTTTTCATAATTGCAAAAACTGCTGTAAGAGTAGTTATTTTAATTCCTCCAGCAGTTCCCGAAGGTGAAGCTCCAACATACATTAACATTGTAGTAACCAACAACATTGGTAAAATAAAAGTTCCAAAATCTACTGTATTAAAACCAACAGTAGTCATAGCAGTCATAGCCTGAAAAAATGAAGCTAAAACTCTCTCTTTTTCGTTTAGAGAGGATATTTCAGGCTCAAAAAAGTAGAAAAAGACAATTCCAAAACTCAGCAAAAGTAGAAAACCAATCAACACTATTTTAGTAGTAAAGCTAATTTTGTGTGACTTTTTCTTTAATCGGAGAAAGAAATCAGTAGCGACGATAAAACCTAAGGAACCCGAAATTGCTAAGAAGGCAATAATCCCATTGATGAGTGTATTATCAACATATTCCGTAAAGCCTGAATTAAATAAACTAAAGCCAGCGGTACAAAACGCACTTACACTATGAAAAATAGCATTCCAAAGCGCGTCCCCATTATCCATTCCTTCTAGTCTAAAAGCAATAAAAAATAGGATGCTCCCTAAAAGTTCCATAAAAAAAGTAAAAAATACAACGGATTTTAAAAAGTCTCTTACCTGTATCGTTTGTGGTAAAGTAAACTCTGAACTTAGCAACTTCTTATGCCAATGTGTAATTTTTCTTGTTGTAGAAAGAATCATAAAAGTCGTAAAAGTTAAGTAACCTATACCACCTAATTGAAATAACATCAGTATCACAAACTGGCCACCTAAATTATAGCTATCAAATATACTTACCGTTACTAAACCTGTTGTAGAAACGGCCGATGTTGCGATAAAAAGATGATCCAGGATTGGTGCAGAAGTCTTTTGAAACCAAGGAATACATAACAATATGAACCCCACAACTACATACGTTAAAAATCCATAAAGTAAATTTTGTTGTGGAGACCAACCCTTTTTAAAATTTGAATATGATTTATTAAGATTTTTTAGCTTACTAATCATTGAGCAAAGTTAATTTATAATTTTTATTCAATATATACTAAATCAGCTGAAAATGTTTTAAGATTTTTAATATCTGACATTCTTTTGGCATTTTCGATCTTACTATTAAGATAGGCGATTGTTTCTCTTTCCGTAGCGTTTTCCAACACTCTAAAATATAACCTACCTAACCTATTATTATGAAGATCCATAGCTTCTTCTATAGCTTTATTAGGTGCTATTTTCTCATGTAAATCTGTGACCTTTTGCGCCCAAAGGATTGACTTCTCTTCATTTTTAGAACGACTATATGTATTTTGACAGATCAATACATTCCACAATGCATGTCTAAACGCATTCGCTTTTCCATTTTTGTGATGTAAGTTTCCATAGATAGCATCACAAATCATCATTGTTTTTTTAGTTGCTTTTAGCGTGGGGATTATATACATTGGCTTTTGAATGGCCAATCCAGCTAATCTAAATAGCTGCCAAAAGTTAAACCGTCTTATCAAGTTGCGAATTTTCATCGCTACACATTATATTCTTTTACCGCATCTACAAAAGCTCTTGCATTTTCTACCGGAATATTAGGTAAAATCCCGTGTCCTAAATTAGCAATATACCGATCTTTACCAAATTCATCAATCATCTGTTTCACCATCTTTTTGATATCTGATGGAGGTGATAATAATCTGGATGGATCAAAATTACCTTGTAGTGTGATATTTCCGCCTGTTAAATATCGAGCATTTCTGGCTGAACAAGTCCAATCTACTCCTAAAGCAGCAGCTCCAGAATGTGCCATTTTATCCAATGCGAACCAACACCCTTTACCAAAAACAATCACTTCTGTTTCGTCTTTTAGGGCATCTACGATTTGCTGAATATATTTCCAGGAAAATTCCTGATAATCTACGGGAGAAAGCATACCGCCCCAACTATCAAATACCTGGACTGCATTGACTCCAGTCGCTACTTTTTTCTTTAGATATGCAATAGTAGTATCGGTGATTTTTTGCAATAGTTGATGTGCTGCTTCCGGTTGTGTAAAACAAAACCCTTTGGCCATATCAAAATTCTTAGAACCTTGACCCTGTACTGCATAACATAAGATAGTCCATGGTGATCCAGCAAAACCAATCAACGGAACTCTATGAGCTAGTTTTTCTTTGGTCATCTTGATCGCATCCATCACATATCCCAATTCCTCATCGATATTCGGTACTATCACTTGATCGACGTCTGCTTGAGACCGAATAGGATTTGGTAACCAAGGTCCGACACCATCCTTCATCTGCACTTCGATATTCATAGCTTGGGGTATGACCAAGATATCACTAAATAATATAGCAGCATCAGGGCCAATAATATCAATGGGCTGTACTGTGATTTCTGAAGCCAATTCCGGAGTTCTGCATCGGGTAAAAAAATCATACTTTTTCTTTAATACCATAAATTCTGGTAGATATCTTCCTGCCTGACGCATCATCCAAACTGGTGGACGATCAACCGTTTCTCCTTTTAATGCTCTTAAGAATAAATCGTTTTCTATCATATTCGTTTGTCAAAGTATTTTACCGCCTGAACAATCACATTCTCTACGGTTGGTTTATTAGCAACAATGATGTTGTTTGTATATTTCTTTGCTTCAGAAGCCGTTGTATTTCCTATACAAAAAGCTGTACTTTCTCCAAGTATATTACCAGAGATATAACTCTCTACCCCAGATGGACTAAAAAATAATATCCCATCAAAAGCACGATTAAATTTCTTAGTCTTCTTGCGTGTTTTATAGGCTATCACCTCTTCAAATTTGATATTGTTTTCCTTTAAAATCGATGGCAGTTCATCTCTTCTAATATTTCCACAAAAAAAGTAAAATTGTTCGTTTTTATGTTTTTCTACAATAATTTTACCCAATTCTGAAGCGTTTTGAGTAGTTTCTATAACTTTTTGCCCGTTTTCTTCCAGAAGTTTCTTGGTATTTTCTCCTACACAGAAGCAATTCTGAATTGTCAATTGTGAATTGTAAATTGCTTTCACTCCATTTTTACTGGTAAAAATTGCATTCTGTACGTCTTTAGCAAAATCAATATCCAGTAATTCGATCTCGATTGCGTGGTATTCAACAAATCCGATTCCTGAATTCAATAAGAGTTCTTTTTGAGCTGTAGAAAGTTTTTTTGTGGATAATATGGTGCTACTAGAAGTCAATTATTTCAAGTCTGTTTTAATCTTCTTCATTAGTTCTTTTCCTCCATTAGTTAATATTTCCCGAGCACACTGTACGCCAAACCCTTTTCTGTTCTTACATTTTATGGTTCTGCGAATCGCTATTTTATCTTTTCCATCTAAACTGAATAAAACTCCTGTAAAATGTATTTGATCTCCTTCGATTTCTGCCAGTGCTCCGATTGGAGCAGTACAGCCTCCTTCTAGTTCCCTAAGAAATTCTCTTTCTATGTGCACACATATTTTGGAGTCAATGTGATCCAAGTGCGAGAGTGCTTCTAGGCAATACGAATCTTTCTCCTTAGCAACCACCAACATGGCTCCTTGTGCAGGCGCTGGAACCATCCAGTCAAGATCCAAATATTGTTTTGGTTTTAGGTTGATTCGCTCTAATCCTGCAGCAGCAAAAATAGCTCCGTTCCAATCATTATCGTTTAGTTTTTGCATACGGGTATTTACATTACCTCTTAGGTCTATTACTTGATGATTGGGGTATTTATGAAGCCATTGTGCCTGTCTTCTAAGGCTTCCAGTTGCAATAATCCCTTCTTCTTGCGTTTCTAAAAACTCAAGTCCTTTATGCAAAAGTATGTCTTTTGTATTGGCACGTTCTAAAACAGCTCCTTCTATAATACCCTTCGGCAAAGCTGTTGGAACATCTTTCATTGAATGCACAGCAATGTCGATATCGTTGTTTATCATTGCAATGTCTAAAGTCTTTGTAAAAATCCCTGTAATTCCTAATTCGTACAACGGCTTATCCAAAATGATGTCTCCGGTAGATTTTACCGGTACTAACTTGGTAGCATACCCAAGGTTTTCTAGTGTATCCTGAACAGTATGTGCCTGCCAAAGGGCTAACTCACTATCTCGAGTACCAATGCGGATTGTTCTTGTTTCCACTATTTATTTTGTATTTGAAATACTTTCTGAATCAATTCAATACTTTCATCAGATGCAGTATTTTCGTCTTTTAGATGGCTGGCAAAATGATTTGTGATTTTTTGGATAATGCGATCACTGATAATGGTCGCTTGTTCCTCATTAAAATCGGTTATTTTTTTTCGCTGTAGATTAATTTCAGCCTCTTTCAACGAAATTAGTTTGTTTTTAAGCGCTTTTATAGTTGGAGCGAATTTTCTAGTTTCCATCCAACTATCAAATTCAGATCTTACCTCATCAATAATGGCTTCTGCTTTTGGAATATGAACTCTTCTTCGCTGCAAGGTAGCATCTGTAATTTTAGACAAATGATCCATGTGCACTAAAGTAATATTTGGTAATTCAGTAACATCCGTGTTTACATTTTTGGGAACTGACAAATCCAAAATCAATAATGGTTTATCGGTACTAATAGTGTTTTTAGTAATTGTTGGCTTTTGAGCTCCTGTAGCAACAATTAAAACATCCGAATGATTCACTTCCTCTTTGAGTTTATCAAAATCTTTAACAACAAGATTAAATTTACCAGCTACTTTTTCTGCTGTATCTCTTGTTCTGTTAATCAAAATTATATGATCATTTTTTGTATGTTTTACCAAGTTCTCACAAGTATTTCTACCTATTTTCCCAGTGCCAAATAGTACTATATTTTTGTCAGACACAAAGGGAACTCTTGCCAAAATATATTGCACTGCGGCAAAACTAACCGATGTCGCACCAGTAGAAATATCCGTTTCATTTTTAATTCGTTTGCTTGCTTGGATAACTGCATTTATCAATCGTTCTAAAAAGGGATTGATCATTTGTACCTTCTTAGATGCCCTAAAGCCAGCTTTTATTTGCCCTATTATTTCAAAATCTCCTAAAATCTGACTATCCAACCCAGTTCCTACTCTAAACAAGTGTGTAACCGCTTTGCTGTTTTTATGTACGTATGCTACTCTTTCGAATTCCTCGACAGTACCATGTGTATGTTCACATAAAAGTTTTATCAATTGAAATGGGTGCTGTGCAAAACCATAAAGCTCTGTTCGATTACACGTAGACATTACCAACAAACCTTCTATTCCTTCTTTTTTAGCTTGTTTTAAAATAGCCGTTTTTGCATCCTCGTTTATGCTGAAATGGCCACGAATCTCTGCATCAGCTTTTTTATAGCTAAGACCGATTGTATAAAAATTAGTGCCTTTCTTACGTAGGTGAGGTTCCATTAGGTTATCTCAATTTTTCCGTAGCAAAAATATCCCACATATGGTTTAAAAAATAACGCTAGAAGTTTTTAAAGTATCGAAAAGCGTTGTTTAGAAGTTAGAATATGCAAAAATGGGTAAAAACACCTATTTTTGTGTAAGTCCCAAAGATTGGGGTTTCAACTGTTTAGATTTATTCTAAATAAATACTTTTAGAAACATGGAAATACAACTAAAAAATAACGCTCCAGGAATTCTGGAAGAAACCATTATAGAAGATGGCTTTTATATTCTAAAATTTCAAAACGAAACCAATGATAATCAGAGGATTATAAGAGATATTGATAGCAGTTATATTCAATTCCATTTTTGTGTAAAAGGTAGCTTGAAGTTTAATTTTAATAATGGAAGTTATGCCATTCCCTTACCAGAAAAAAAATCACTTTTATTGTATAATCCACAGCGAGATTTACCTATGAACTTAGAGATGGAAAAAGATTCCTGGTCGGTATCCCTTTTAATTTCTATAAAGAAGTTTCATTCTTTATTTTCGAAAGAAGCTGACTATATCCCTTTTCTTGGTGAAGGTAATAGAGATAAAAAGTATTATACAGATGCTGATATATCTCCGTCCATGGTAGTGGTTCTCAATCAAATCTTAAGTTATAACTTACATAAATCAATCAAGCTATTATATTTTAGAGGAAAGTCTTATGAATTATTAAGCCTATACTTCAAT
Organism: Aquimarina ulvae; assembly: GCF_053613295.3. NCBI lineage: Bacteria > Pseudomonadati > Bacteroidota > Flavobacteriia > Flavobacteriales > Flavobacteriaceae > Aquimarina > Aquimarina ulvae. The sequence goes on along the minus strand of NZ_JBSIBP030000010.1, from coordinate 141,802 downwards.
AAACCCGAAGATACGGATATTGATCAATGTCCATTTTTAGTCGATGAAGAAAACGTTCTTAAAATCAAAAGAGCTAAAGAAATTATTATTAACAGAATGTCAGAGCCACCGACTCTTCAGGAATTATCAAAAGAAATCGGATTGCCTCTAAGCAAACTAAAAGATGGATTCAAACAAATCTATGGAGAACCTGTATATGCTTTTTTGTTTGATTATAAAATGGAAGTTGCTCGCCAACTACTTGCTTCAGGAAGACATAATGTTAATGAAGTTGGGTTAAAAGTAGGATATAGTACGGCTAGTCATTTCATAGCTGCTTTTAAAAAGAAATTTGGGACTACCCCAAAGAAATACGTCATGAACTTAAGTTAACTACAGATCCCGAGATTCCTTCATAGGAATTCCTTCTCCTTTCTGAAGAGAAACTATAGAGTCATACATCCCCCTATCATCACCATCAGTATCTGCCAAAACGGATACGAACTCGAAATGCTCAAGTAACTCTAGGATAAAAGGCAATTTGTTATTTTCTACGTCTACAATAATACGTTTCATTTCAATGCTTTTTTTGTCCTATAAAAATAAGAAAATATTATATGAGAATCCCTAATTTACAATATTTTAACTAGGAAATTAAGGTTTTGTAATATTAAAGAATATCAAACAATTGAAATTACTTACGAAAAAATGTAAACTTAAAACTTTATGATTCTGCTATTAATAAGTCTTATTATAATTTTATGATCTATCCATAGAATAGTTTGTATTTTTACCCCTCGAAACAAAAAACTATGAGTAAAGGTGTACTTCTTGTCAACCTGGGATCTCCTGATAGTACAGATCCGAAGGACGTTAAGAAATATCTTGGTGAGTTTTTAATGGACCCCAGAGTTATTGATGTTCCATTGTGGGCGAGAACGCTATTAGTAAAAGGGATCATATTAAATACCAGGCCAAAAAAGTCTGCAGCTGCTTATAAAAAAATATGGTGGGATGAAGGTTCTCCTCTAATTGTTTTATCAGAAAGATTACAGAAAAAAGTAGCAGAACGAACATCTATCCCTGTTAGTTTGGCGATGCGTTATGGTTCTATGAATATCAAAAAAGGATTACAGGAGCTTCACGAAAAAGGAGTGGATGAAGTACTAATCATTCCTTTGTATCCACAGTTTGCTATGGCTACTACCGAAACAATTTTAGTTTTAGCAGAAGCACTACGTAAAGAGCATTTTCCTCATATGAAACTTACAGATATTCCTGCTTTTTATAATAAACAAGAATATATTGAGGTATTATCTACTAGCATTGCCGAAAAAATTAAAGATCTTGATTATGAACATCTTTTATTTAGCTATCACGGAGTTCCTGAAAGACACATTAGAAAGAGCGATATTAGCAACGGAAATTGCAAAATGGATGGAAAGTGCTGCTTTAAGAAAGGATCGGTACAACACGAATTCTGTTATCGTCATCAATGTGAAATAACAACAGTACAGGTAGCTAAAAAATTAGGCCTTAAAAACGGAACATATTCTACCTCCTTTCAGTCCAGATTAGGATTTGATCCTTGGCTACAGCCTTATACAGATAGAACTATCGAACGAATGGGAAAAGAAGGAATCAAAAAAATGGCGATCGTTACTCCTGCTTTCGTTTCTGATTGTTTAGAAACTCTGGAAGAAATTGCCATGGAAGGTGAGGAGATCTTTCACGAAGTTGGGGGAAAAGAATTTACTACAATTCCTTGTTTAAATGATCGTGATGATTGGGCTGATGTTTTAGGAAATTGGGTAAACGAGTGGGTAGAAGCTAAAACACCCGCTTTATAATGGCTAGAGTCAGTTCTGAGGCTTTAGGAACACAGCCCATCGGAAAACTTCTTATACAACAAGCAGTTCCAGCTTCGATAGGTATATTGGTTATGTCATTGAACATGATCGTAGACACTATTTTTTTAGGACGCTGGATAGGTCCACTAGCTATATCTGCAATAACTGTAGTGATTCCGGTTACCTTTTTTATAGGAGCCATTGGTTTGGCTATTGGTATTGGAGGAAGCTCTGTTTTATCCAGAGCTTTAGGATCTGGAAATCACGACAAAGCTTTGCGGATTTTTGGAAACCAAACAACACTGACTTTTTTAACTTCGGGTTTTCTTGCCTTAATGGGTTTACTTTTTCAGGATTATCTCATTGGCTTTTTTGGCGCTGATGATTCTTTTAAAGACTATGCTTTAACGTACTATCGTATTGTTCTTTATGGTATTGTAATGTTATCCATGTGTATGATGGGCAATAATGTGATACGTGCGGAAGGTAAGCCTACATTTGCCATGGTCGCTATGATCTTACCTGCTATTGGTAATATTTTATTGGATTATGTTCTGATTAATATATTAGATTACGGAATGGAAGGTGCTGCTTGGGCTACTTTTATTAGTTATGCTATTTGTTTTGCTTTTATTGTTTGGTTTTTTGTTGTCAAAAGTGAGCTAAAATTGTATCTGGAATGTTTTAAACTACAACGAAATATTGTCAAAGAAATCAGTGAGTTGAGTTTTGTTACGCTGGCAAGACAAGGAACCATCGCTGTTCTTACAGTACTTTTAAACAATGTATTAATAAAACATGGAGATGCTCTGGATGTAGCTTCTTATGGTATTATTAGTAGAATGCTGATGTTTGCATTATTTCCGGTAATTGGTATAAACCAAGGGTTTATGCCCATTGCAGGATATAATTATGGGGCAAAAAAATATCAGCGGGTACGAGAAGCCATCAATACCTCGATTAAATATGGCGGACTACTTGCTATTGTGGTTTTTTCCATAATCATGATTTTCCCTGAAAATTTTGTTTCTCTTTTTGTAAGTAGCAAAGAATCCCTGGATAAAGAAACGCTGGCGAATAATGCAGAAATATTACGACGGACTCCAGATGCGCTCAGATTAGTATTTCTTGCAACACCTGTGATTATCGTTCAACTTATTGGGTCCGCTTATTTTCAGTCTATCGGAAAGGCAGTACCTGCATTATTATTAAGTCTAACGAAACAGGGGTTTTTCCTGATTCCGCTTATTCTGATTTTACCTCCATTTATTGGAGTTTTAGGGGTCTGGATTGCATTTCCAATAGCAGATGTATTATCAACAATACTTACTGGATATTACCTCAACCTGGAAGTCCGAAAAACACTAGCGCTTCCAAAAACAGCTTAACACCTATTTTTTCCTAGTAAATCAATCTGAAGAGAGAAAGAGAATCAACTAAGGTTAAAATTACGTGAAATTCTTTTCCAATAACCATTTATTCCAGATTTTAGTAGACCATCAAATCTACTTGTCTTGATTTTTAAAAATATTTTGGTGTAAACTATAAACTCAACTAAATGTACTCAAGAATTTTCAAAATCGCCTGGATTGTCTTTTTTATAATTGGCAATTTTTCATCCGTAAAAGCACAAAACTATAATGAAGAGTTATACAATGCTCTTGAATACCGATTAGTTGGTCCTTTTAGAGGAGGACGCAGTGCAGCTGTTACAGGAGTTCCTGGTAAACCTAATCTTTTCTACTTTGGCGCTACTGGAGGAGGTGTATGGAAAACAACAGATGGTGGTCGTATCTGGGAAAACATATCTGATGGATTCTTTGGTGGGTCTGTTGGATCCATTTCGGTTTCTAAAAGTGATCCGAACGTAATTTATGTGGGTGGTGGAGAAAAAACGCTGCGTGGCAATGTTTCTTCCGGTTATGGAGTTTGGAAAAGTGTCGATGCCGGAAAAACATGGACGCAATCAGGCCTTCCCCAAAGCAGACATATTCCAAGAATAGCAATTGACCCTACGAATCCGGATATTGTATATGCCGGAGTTTTAGGAAACATCTATAAACCTACACAGAATCGGGGTGTTTATAAAAGTACGGATGGAGGAGCAACCTGGGATAACGTTTTATTTGCCAATCAGGATGCCGGTGCTGTGGATCTTACCTTGGATCCGAATAACCCAAGAATTCTATATGCCTCTACTTGGAATGCCCGAAGAACACCATATAGTCTTAGTTCTGGAGGTAAAGGATCTGCCTTATGGAAAAGTACAGATAGTGGTAAAACCTGGAAAGAAATTTCGAAAAATGAAGGTTTTGCAAAAGACACTTTAGGAATTATGGGAGTAACGGTTTCTCCTATTGATAGTGAAAGAGTTTGGGCTATCGTAGAAAATAAAGAAAAAGGTGGTGTGTATCGAAGTGATGACGGTGGAGAAACCTGGAATCTTCTCAATAGTGATCGTAGCTTACGCCAACGTGCATGGTACTATACCCGTATCTATGCGGATCCTAAAGATAAGGACATAGTGTATGTAGTAAACGTTTCTTATCATAAAAGTAAAGACGGTGGAAAAAATTTCAGTAGCCATAGAGCTCCACATGGAGATCATCATGATCTATGGATCGCTCCAGAAAATCCAAAACGTATGATAATTGGTGATGACGGTGGCGCACAAATTACATATGACGGTGGAGAAACTTGGAGTACCTATTATAATCAACCTACGTCTCAATTTTACCGGGTTACTACCGATAACAGTTTCCCTTATAGAATTTATGCCGCCCAGCAAGATAATTCTACCATAAGGATCAATCACAGAAGTACAGGACGGTCTATCTCTGAAGATGATTGGGAGTCTACAGCTGGTGGAGAATCTGCGCATATTGCAGTAGATCCGAAAAATAATGATATTGTTTATGGTGGTAGTTATGATGGTTTCTTAACGAGAGTAAATCACAAAACCGAAACCATAAGGTCCATTAGTGTTTGGCCAGATAATCCTATGGGACACGGTGCAGAAGACATGAAATATCGATTTCAGTGGAACTTCCCTATTATGTTCTCTAAGCATAACCCAAATAAGTTATTCACCTTTTCAAATCAGGTTCACGTTACTGAAAATGAAGGTCAAAGCTGGAATGTTATTAGTCCTGACCTTACTCGTAATGATCCAAGCAAGCTAAAATCTTCTGGGGGTCCTATTACCCAAGATAATACTTCAGTCGAATATTACTGTACGATTTTTGCTGCCGCAGAAAGTCCTATTAAAGAAGGAGTACTGTGGACCGGAAGCGATGATGGGCTTGTTCATGTCACTAAAGATGGCGGAAAGAACTGGAGTAATGTCACTCCAAAAGGAATGCCAGAATGGATGATGATCAATAGTATCGAGCCCAGTAATTTTGATGAAGGCACTTGTTATATTGCAGGAACACGATATAAATCCGGTGATTTTGCCCCATATCTTTATAAAACCACTAATTATGGACAATCTTGGATAAAGATTACATCTGGTATTGATGGTGAACATTTTACACGAGTACTACGTGCTGACCCTAAGCGAAAGGGGTTGTTGTATGCGGGTACGGAAACAGGAATGTATATTTCTTTTGATGATGGTACAACCTGGAAATCCTTCCAGTTGAATCTCCCTATCGTACCTATAACGGATCTAACAATCAAAGACAACAATTTAATAGTAGCTACTCAGGGAAGAAGTCTCTGGATTATTGATGATCTTACCGTATTACATCAACTCAACAAGAGTTTAAAAACTCAGGAAAATATTTTGTTTAAACCAAAGAATACGTATCGAATGGGTGGTGCTAGTCGAAAAGGCTCTAAAACAGAAGGAACGAATCATCCAAGCGGAGTCATTACGTATTTTAACCTTAAAAATTTCGAAAAAGAAAAAGATACTGTTTCTCTCACATATTTTAATAGCAAAGGTGATACTATAAAGTCTTTTAGTAGCGGCGCTAAAGAGAAAAACGACCAACTAAAGGACTTAAAAAAAGGAGCGAATCAATTTAATTGGAATATGCGCGGTGATGGCGCCGAAGAACTACAAGGAATGATTTTGTGGTGGGCCAATCTTAATGGTCCCAAAGCTGTTCCCGGAACTTACAAAGTAAGTCTGAATGTAAACGGAAATCAAGTTTCGCAACCATTTACAATTTTAGCAGATCCTAGAGCAGAAGCAACACTGCAGCAAATGCAACAGCAATTTGATTTTATCAGCAGCGTTAATAAAACTGTGGACAAGGCACATAAGTCTATAAAAAAGATAAGAAAAATTAATACTCAATTAAAGTCTTTCTCCAAACAATATAAAGATGACTCAAAAACTAAAGAGCTGATTGCAAAAGCTAAAGATTTACAAAAAAAGTTCGCTGAAATTGAAAAAGCATTATATCAAACTAAAAATAGAAGTGGTCAAGACCCATTGAACTTTCCTATCAAGCTAACCAATAAGCTTGGCCATTTAAATTCACTGGTAGGAATGGGAGATTTTGGACCAACAGCACAGGATATTGAAGTAAAAAATGAACTGACAAAACAAATTGAGGAACAACTAAACACTTTTGACAAATTAATTTCTGAAGAAATAAAAAGCTTTAATGCAGAATTCAATACCTTGCAACTTAATTATCTTTTTGTAGAGTGATCCATGCAAGACTACTATAATTACATAAAAGCACTGCACCTTATCTTTGTTATTACTTGGTTTGCGGGGCTCTTTTATATACCCAGATTATTTATATATCAGATTGAGGCGGCACAAAAACCTTCTCCTGACAAAGAAATATTAGGGGATCAACTAAGACTTATGGCTAAACGTCTTTGGTATATTATCACCTGGCCTTCGGCAGTATTAGCTACCTTATTTGCCATTTGGTTATTGACACTAAGACCTGGACTGTTACATAATGGATGGATGCACATAAAACTCGGATTTGTTCTTTTACTCATTATATATCATCTAAAAAGTCATCAGATTTTCAAACAACTTCAAGTTGGAATTATAAAATGGACTTCTAACCAGATGAGAATATGGAACGAAGGTGCTACCATCATTCTATTTGCTGTTATTTTTTTGGTGATAGTGAAAGATGCTGTTAATTGGATCTATGGAGTTGTTGGAATCCTTTTACTAGCAATCCTATTGATGCTCGGAATAAAGTTTTATAAAAGAATTAGAGATAAAAACCCAAATGCTTAGTATAAATTCCCCCGTTTCAAAATTGAGCTTCTTTCCTAAAACATATACTACTAAAAACAATCAACCTATTACAATAAGACAGGCTGTACCTGATGATGCTAAACAGCTATTAAAACTGAAATTAGCGTATCTAAAAGATACAGAGACGCTGCCTCTTTTTATTAATGAATATCCCAATGATGCCGATCAAGAAAGAGAAATGATCCAAAAATATCAATCTGAGAAAAACTGTATTATTCTTATAGCTACCTCAGAAAAAGAAATTATCGGAAATATTGATCTTACTGGAAGCTGGAGAAAAAAAATAGAACATACAGGAATGATCGGTATGGGTATCCATATTCAATGGCAAAACCAAGGTATTGGAAGCCTCCTTCTACAAAATTTACTAAACTGGGCACAAGAAAATCAACTATTAAAAGTAGTCTGGTTAGAAGTATATGCTAGCAATAATTCCGGTATTGCTTTATATAAGAAAATGAAATTCCAACAATCAGGCGTTGTACCCAATTTCTTTTTAGAGAAAGAAATATATATTGACAAAATCATCATGTCAAGACAAGTTTAGTAAAGTTAAAAATCAATTAAAGCAACCGATTTTAATGTATTTATTCTCATCCTTCAGAGTTCTTAATTCCTCATTCGTAATTAGTTTGTATCTTCGTGTAATTTTTTAACCGAGTACTGATATAATTTTATGATCAAATCCATGACAGGTTTTGGGAAGTCTATTCTTCAACTTCCTACCAAAAAAATCACAATAGAGGTAAAATCTTTAAATAGTAAAAACTTAGATCTTAATGCCAGAATTCCTTCGCAATACCGAGAAAAAGAATTGGAAATGCGTAAAACTATAGCCAAAGCTCTGGAGAGAGGTAAAGTAGATTTTAGTTTATATGTAGAAGTTACCGGAGAAGAAAATTCTACCAAAATTAATGAAGATATTGTTAAGGATTATATCAAACAATTAGAATCTATTTACAACTCTGCGGAAAAACTAGAGATGATAAAAATGGCAGTGCGTATGCCGGATGCGTTAAAAACCGAACGTGCCGAGGTTGATGAAAAAGAGTTTGAAGCTATAAAAAAAGGACTTCTGGAAGCTCTGAAAGCCATCGAAAGCTATCGATTAGACGAAGGAAAAGCCTTAGAAAATGACTTCGTGACTCGCATTGAAAACATCAGTGATTTATTAGAAAAAGTTATTACTATTGACCCAGAACGTATAGAAGTAGTAAGAGAACGTTTGCATAAGGCTGTTTCTGAATTAAAGGAACAAGTAGATGAAAACCGATTTGAACAAGAGTTGGTATACTATCTTGAAAAGTTTGATATTACAGAAGAAAAAGTGAGACTAGCTAATCATTTAAAGTATTTCTCTACCACGTTGAACACAAAAGATTCTAATGGAAAAAAACTAGGTTTCATCACACAGGAAATTGGTCGGGAGATCAATACTATCGGTAGTAAATCTAATTATGCTCCTATGCAACAACTAGTAGTGCAAATGAAAGATGAATTAGAAAAGATCAAAGAACAATTACTAAACATTTTGTAAAACCTTCACAAGTAGGTTTTGTTCTAGTTAATAAATAGGGATATGCATCTGTTTTTTACCCCAATTTTGGTAAAATATATATAAATGAAACAAGGAAAACTTATCGTTCTGTCTGCACCGTCAGGAAGTGGAAAAACTACTTTGGTAAAATATTTATTACATCAAGAGGCATTAAACTTAGATTTCTCTATATCTGCTGCATCCAGAGAACCACGCGGTGCTGAGGTACACGGAAAAGACTATTATTTTCTTTCATTAAGGGAATTTAAAGATAAAATTAAAGCCGATGAATTCCTGGAATGGGAAGAGGTATATCGTGATAACTTTTATGGAACTCTAAAAACAGAAGTGCAACGTATCTGGGATCAGGGTAAACATGTAATTTTTGATATTGATGTAGTTGGTGGATTGGATATAAAAAGAATCTATCCGGATCGCACACTTGCTATTTTTATCAAACCACCAAGTATTGAAGAGCTCAAAATTCGTTTAAAAAAGCGTAAAACAGAATCAGAAGACAAAATCAATATGCGTGTCGCAAAGGCCTCTACTGAAATGGCTACTGCACCTCAATTTGATGCAATCATAACCAATGACGACCTCGAAAAAGCAAAAGTAGAAGTTTTTCAACTGGTTAAAAAGTTTTTATCAAATTAAAAAAAGTCGCGATTTTATGAGAAAGAAAGCTACATTTTCATGAAAAAAATAGGTTTATATTTCGGCACTTTTAACCCTATTCACGTAGGGCATCTGGCCATCGCGAATCACATGGCTGAACACTCTGATCTTGATGAAATCTGGATGGTTTTAACCCCTCACAATCCATTTAAAAAGAAAAGTTCTTTGCTTGATAATAACCATCGATTAGAAATGGTATACCGTGCTACAGAATTCTATCCAAAACTACAGCCCAGTGATATTGAATGTAAGCTTCCACAACCTAATTACACTATAAACACGTTGGTACATCTTCAAGAAAAATATCCTGATGATCAGTTTAGTTTAATTATGGGTGAAGACAATCTAAAAAGCTTTCATAGATGGAAAAATTATGAAGCGATTATAGAAAATCATCATATATATGTATACCCGCGCATTTCTGAAGGAGTAGCAGAACATCAATTTAAGAATCATCCAAAAATTCATAAAATAGATGCACCAATTATGGAAATTTCTTCTACGTTCATCAGAAAATCCATTCTTGAAGAGAAAAATATCAGACCTTTACTCCCAGAAGAAGTATGGAAATATATTGATGAAATGAATTTTTATAAATAACCTAAAAGGCCTGTGGGGGTTTGGAAACCTTAAGGTGTCTTAATCTTATCCAGATTTTCAGCCTATCGTCCAGGAAAATTAGCTTTTCTTTTTTCTAAAAAGGCTGTGGTTCCCTCTTTAAAATCTTCAGTTCCAAAACAATTACCAAATTCACTGATTTCTGTCTTAAAACCGTTCACTCCATCTTCATACCCTGCATTAACCGCATGGATGGCCGCTCCGATAGCTACAGAAGAATTTTTCATAATCTTACCAGCCAGCTTTTCTGCTAATGGCAATAACTCCTCTTGTGAAACTACATGATTAACCAATCCATTATTTAAAGCCTGATTGGCATCAATCATTCCTGCTGTCATAATCATTTCCAGGGCTCTTCCTTTACCTACCAACTGAGGTAATCGTTGTGTACCTCCGTATCCTGGTATCACTCCCAAAGACACTTCTGGCAATCCCATTTTGGCGTTATCACTTGCAATTCTAAAATGTGCTGCCATGGCTAGTTCTAACCCGCCACCTAATGCAAAACCATTTACCGCTGCGATTACAGGTGTTGATAAATTAGCTACAAAATCAAAAAGCAGCTCTTGTCCTTTTGCTGCCAATTGACCACCTTGATCCACTGAAAAATTAGCAAATTCACTAATATCAGCACCTGCAACAAAGGCCTTTTCTCCACTTCCTGTAAGAATGACAACCTTTGTTTTAAGATCTTTATTAGCAAGATCAAAAGCCTCATGAAGCTCATGGATCGTTTCTTTGTTCAGTGCATTTAATTTTGATGGCCGATTAATAGTAATAGTTGTTATCCCATTTTGATGAGATACGAGAATATTTGTGTGCATTGTATATACTGTTTGTTAATTATTTTAAGTCTCTTTCAAAGTATAAATAGAAATACATCCCCATACCAAAATCTTCTACATCAGTAGAAACCAACCTCCATCCGTCTTTGGCATAAAGATTCAGTTTTTCCTGAATATCTTTTGAAGAAGATTTTAAAATATGCTCTTTATCCAATGTCAATTTTGAATAATAAATCAAGGATTCTAATTTATACTCTTTCATAACGTTATTTCTTGTTTACTGTTCTTTTGGAAATTTTACTTTAAAAACGGTTCCTTTTCCTTCCTGAGAGGTAAAGGTAATACTTCCGTTATATGTTTCCACAATATTTTTTACCATCCCCAATCCTAACCCCATACCACTGCTCTTTGTAGTGAACTTTGGTTCAAAAATCATTTTTTTATTCTCTCCAGTTATGCCAACTCCATTATCCGCCACAGTAATGACAACATTCTCCTTTTCTGTAAAAACATTTACTATAATTTTAGGTGTTTGATCATCTGGTATAGCTTGTATGGCATTTTTAACCAAATTCGTTACGACACGTATTAACTGCGTTCTGTCAAATTTAGCAATGATCTCCTCTTTTTCTGATGGAAAAATAATATAATCTTCCGTAAAAATATCAAGTGCCAATCCAACGATTTTTACAACATCTAACGTTTCTCTTTTCTGTGCTGGCATCTGAGCAAAATTAGAAAATGCCGATGCAATAGAACTCATCGTATCAATTTGCTGGATCAAGGTATCACTATATTCTCTTACTTTCTGTTCAATATTAGGATCACTGGGATCAAACTTTCGTTGAAAACTTTGAACTGTTAGTCTCATAGGCGTTAACGGATTCTTTATTTCATGAGCCACCTGCTTCGCCATTTCTCGCCAAGCCGCTTCACGTTCACTTTTTGCCAGCATCGCAGCGCTTTCTTCTAACTCATCAATCATGCTGTTATAGGCACTAACAAGCGAATAAATTTCATCGCTAGAATCCCCAATCCGAATTCTTTTATTTCGTTTATCTAAACGAGTTTGATCAATAGTATCTGAAATTGTTTTAAGAGACCGTGTTATATATGTTGACAAAAAATATGCTAAAACAATAGCTATTAGCAACATCAATAAATATACCTGACCGAGTCTTTCTAGAGATTCCCATAGTTCTCTGGAAAAGAAATCATCATCTTCCAAATAGGGTAGGTTAAGTATGGCCAATGGTTTTGATTTATCGTCCTTGATATAAGTGTAAGAAGATAAAAAGTGTTCTCCATTTTTCTCTGACACCCCTAGGTATCTCTTATCATAACCACTATCCAAGGTGTCTATAATCCGCTGAGTCAACTGCTTATCTGTAGTGTCATTCACAAAGGTTTCTTCTGACTTTACCAACAAATTCCCGAATAAGCTATAAATGTTGATAGGTAAAGAATGCTCATGCGATATTTGATTAATTCTTTTTTTCTCTCTAAAGATGAAGGCAACATTCTCTTCTGTCACTGGATATGTTGTACTTCTTAAAGCGTTATCAATTGCAATTTTAATGCGCTCTTCTTTCCTTTCTAAACGTTCCTTATGATAGTCCTCCGCTTCTTCTTTATACTGATAGACCGTGATTGCTGCAACCAAGACAGAAGCCAACAAAACTAATACCGTCATAGAAATAAAAATCCTTGTTCTAAGAGAGAGTTTAGTTAGCTTCATAGTATTCTTTGAGACGTAAATATAACAAATATCACACCAAAAATTTTTCTACGATAAGCCAGAAATAGCAAACCACTCCATTTCTTTTCTTTAGTTAGAATTGGTTAAATTTACTTAGTTTTGAATCTATGGATAATACGGCTTTACTTTCTGTAAAAAACCTAAACGTTTCATTTTCTTCTGAAGAAAATGAAATACAGGTATTACACCATATTTCATTTGATATCCACTCTAATGAGATCCTGGGTGTTGTTGGTGAATCAGGGAGTGGAAAATCCGTAACTTCTCTGGCTATTATGGGTTTGCTCCCTATAAATAATGCTCAGGTTTCTGGAGAAATATTTTACGACACTCATTCTTTACTCGACTTGGATACCAAAAAAATTAGATCCGTTCGTGGAAATGAAATTGCTATGATATTTCAGGAGCCTATGAGTTCTTTGAACCCATCTATGAGATGTGGCAAACAGGTAGCAGAAATTCTATTGAAGCACACTAACTTAACAAACTCCGAAGTGAAAACAGAAGTACTTTCACTATTCGAAAAAGTGAAGCTTCCGGATCGTACTCGGGCCTATAACGCTTATCCACATCAGCTAAGTGGTGGACAAAAACAACGTATCATGATTGCAATGGCAATTGCTTGTAAGCCAAAACTACTTATCGCTGATGAACCCACTACCGCATTGGATGTTACTGTTCAGAAAGAAATTATAGGGTTGCTGAAGGATCTTCAGAAAGAATATGAAATGAGTATTCTTTTTATTTCACACGACCTATCATTAGTCTCTGAAATTGCTGATAACGTTCTAGTAATGTATCAAGGTAAGATGATGGAATATGGCACCACCTCGGAAATCTTCAATAATCCCAAAAATGATTATACCAAAGCATTAATTCACGCTAGACCCTCGCTAAAAGTAAGATTCAAAACATTGCCAACCATCAAAGATTATGTAAGCGATCAACAAAAGGATAGAGCAATTATTTCTAAAACTCAACGAGAGCTACACCATAAAGAATTATATAGCAAACCCCCTTTGTTAGAAGTAAAAAATGTAGAGAAAATATTTTTTTCAAAAGTTGGTTTATTTGGTAAAAAAGAGTTTAAAGCTGTAGATGACGTAAGTTTTGAATTATATGAAGGCGAAACTTTGGGCCTGGTTGGTGAATCAGGATGTGGTAAATCTACTTTAGGCAACACTATTCTGCAATTGGATAGCGCTAATAGTGGAGAGATTTTATACAAAGGTCAAGATATCACAAAAATTTCTTCCTCAGAAATCAGAAATTTAAGAAAAGAAATTCAACTAATATTTCAGGATCCATTTGCTTCTCTTAATCCACGGTTACCTATTGGCAAAGCAATTATGGAACCTATGAAAGCTCATAAATTGTATGCCAATGACACAGAACGAAAAGAAAAAACTACTGATCTTTTGAAACGAGTAGGATTGAATCCTGATTTTTTTAACAGATATCCTCACGAGTTTAGTGGTGGACAACGCCAAAGAATAGGAATTGCCAGAACGATTGCCCTAGAACCAAAACTAATTATCTGCGATGAATCTGTAAGTGCACTGGATATATCAGTCCAGGCACAAGTACTAAATCTATTGAACGAGCTTAAAGAAAATTTTGGGTTTACTTATATCTTTATCTCTCACGACCTGGCGGTTGTAAAATATATGTCTGATCAATTGTTGGTCATGAATGAAGGTAAAATTGAAGAGCGTGGAGATGCTGATGTAATCTACGAAAAACCCAAGAAAGAGTACACAAAAAAACTTATCAATGCAATTCCTAAAGGGATCTAATACACACGAAATAAAAATTACTAAGCTCGATTAGTACTTGATAAAGCGGTTCAGGTTTTAATTATCAATGTTTACCTATTGTTATTCGTTAAGACTAAGTTTTAAATAATAAAACTTAACAAGATGAAAACACTAATTTTCACAAAATTGAAAAGAATATTTGCTGCACTGATCATGCTATTATGTATATCGTGTGAAACCGATATCCCGGAAACCGACGCTACTGCTCCTACATTTACTTTCAATATTTCGGGAGATGGTTTTAACCGAACTTTTAATCAAGAAGATGATTTTTCCAGCTTACAACTAAATTTACGTGCAGATACTGAATATAATTTTATTTATTCTGGTGCGGATTCGGGTGGTGTAGAAAGAATCTCCTGGCAATATCCTCATGATTATATAGAATTTTCCACAGAAATACCAACTCCCTGGGAACAGGCAACTACCACATTTCTTTCGAGTATAATTTTTTGGGATGGAGATGAAACAAACCCAACTACTGGGAATATCCTATCAGGAAAATTAGTCACAAATGGTGATGGTGTAAGTATCTCATTTTCTTTTCTTGTTAGCGACTTTGGAGGATTGGATAGCATATCTAATACAACAGAAAAAACCTTGACCTTGTACATCGATGAACAAAACACAGAAGTAATCGAGTTATAGTTTTAGCGCACGCTAATTTTAAAAAGACCTATTTGGAAAATCCAGATAGGTTTTTTTTAAACATACATGTTTACCTTTTTTAAAAAAACCCCACTAATCTTAAACTTTAAAACTTTAAATGATGAAAACAATAATGAAATTTTTAACGTACGTAATGATGGCTTTTGCCTTAGTATTAACTTCTTGCGATGGAGAAGATGGAATGGATGGAGCAGAAGGTCCACAAGGACCTGCAGGACAAGATGGAAATGCTAATGTAGTTTCGGTTTTATTAGAAAATCAAACCATAAATACTGGTGACACTGTTTTTGATATCCCCGAATTGACACAGGAAATATATGATACCGGCATTGTGTACGCATATGTAACGGTAACCGGAAATCAATATTGGGAAGTACTGCCTCTAAGCAGTAGTCAAAATATTATTTTAGAAATTGACAGAATCGAAGTTGGTAGAATCACATTAAGAGCTACTTTTACTCAGTCAAACCTTCGACTTCGCTTTGTGCTTGTAGAAGGTACTGACGCCAGCAGTATTGATTTTACAAATTTTGAAGAAGTACAATCTCATTACAATCTAGACTAATTAGATCTAAAACATTAAAACTTTACCTATAACACAAACCTGTTTTCATTAAGAAGACAGGTTTTTTTTGACCCAATGTTTACCTATGTGTTTTTGCATACACTAATCGTAAACATTAAAACGTAAAAAATGAAAACTACACTAAAATTTTTAAGCTATTATGTAATAGTACTCACAATGGTATTAACTACAGCAACCTCTTGCGATGGCGAAGACGGAATGGACGGAGCAGAAGGTCCACAAGGTATAGCTGGTCAAGATGGGGCTGACGGACAGGACGGTGAAGATGGACAAGACGGACAGGATGGGGAGGATGGAAACGCAGAAGTAATCTACAGTGATTGGATCCCTGCAGATTTTACCGGAACCTCTACTTCTGTGAAATTTATGGATATCGATTTCCCGGCAGAACTACCATCAGCGACGAGTATTAAAAACACGCATATTATCTTGGTTTACTTTACTGGTTTTGGAGACGGTAATGTATACCTTTTACCTGTACTTAATTTTAGAGGGGCACAATTTACTTATGGTTTTGGTAGCGGTAGCAGTGCAGTAGAAGACATTTTAATAAGGGCGCAAGCGCTAAGTGGTGATCTTAACGAATTTCAGATTGATCCTGCAAGAGGAAACAGATTTAGGTATGTCATTATACCTCCTAATGTATCGATAGGTAGAACTTCTATAGATTACAATGATTACGAAGCGGTAAAACGAGCTTATAATCTAAAGAATTAAGTTTTTAATCCCTTATTTGAACCAAAAAGTCCTAATGTGTCAATCATATTAGGACTTTTAATTTTTATAATTAAATCCAAAATTAATTTTTACACAAGCAGCGTATTTTGTAGTTTTAGAACACAAACCATAAATCAACATATCGATGGGAATTTTTGACGAAATCAAGAAAAAACTTAGTAATGAATTTATAGATATAGTAGAGTGGCTGGACAATACACAGGATACTATTGTACATAGATTCGAACGTTATCAAAACGAAATAAAAAATGGTGCCCAGCTTATTGTTAGGGAAGGGCAAACCGCCGTTTTTATCAATGAAGGTCAATTAGCCGATGTATTTAAACCTGGAACATATACCCTAAACACACAAAACTTACCTATCCTAACCACTTTAAAAGGTTGGAAATATGGTTTTAATAGTCCTTTTAAAGCAGAAGTGTATTTTGTAAATACACATCTATTTACGGATGAGAAATGGGGAACCAAAAACCCGATAACACTGAACGACGACCGTTTTGGATTGGTAGAAATCAGAGCCTTCGGGACGTATGCTTTTAAAATCAACGATCCCGGTAAATTTATTGTTGATATTGTTGGTACCGATGCTAATTTTACCAATTTTGAAATCAATGAGCATCTTAAAAGTCTTATTTCCACGCGTTTTACAGATACTGTGGGAGAAGCAAACTTTCCTATCGAACTATATGCTGCTAATACCACAGAACTATCTGAAACTTGTAAGGAAGTCATGCAACCCGAGTTTAATTCTGTGGGTATTTCTTTAGAAAAGTTCTTTATCGAGAACGTCTCTATGCCAGAAGATTTAAAGAAAGAAATTTTCGAGTATAGCAGGATTGATAAGCTTGATCTTGATAAATTAACTAAGTTTAAAACCGCTAAAGCTATTGAAGCTGCCGCCGCCAATGAAGGAGGTACTGCAGGAGCTGGAATGGGAATGGGAATGGGATTCGTGCTAGCTCAACAAATGGGTGGTATGATGAATCCAATGGCAACTCAACAGCAAGTGCAACCCCAACAAACGTCTCCCGTTGCTCCTCCACCAATGCCAGTGCAGGTTCAATACTTCTATGCTTCTAATGGTCAGCAAGCAGGACCCGTATCCTTTGACCAACTAAAATCACTTTTTGCAAACAGAACAGTGAATAAAGATTCTCTAGTTTGGAAGCAAGGAATGGCCAATTGGACAGCTATCAAAGATGTAGAAGAGTTAAAATCATTTTTAGGAGGCAATACTCCTCCTCCATTACCTGGAAGCTAATACAAATAACTTAGAATTATCTAATGAAATCCCAGCAGAGGCTGGGATAACAATTTTATGGAGAGAGAAGAAGAAAAAAAAGCATTTTCTGAACAAAAAAAATCATGTGTCAATTGTGGTGCAGAGTTAACCTATAAGCCAGGTACAACACAAATTACATGTGATTATTGTGGACATGAAGAAACTATTGAACAACATGAAGATGGTTTCCAGGAATTGGAACTAAAACCTTATCTCGATAAAATGGGATCTCTTTCGCATTCTGAAGAGATCATGATGTTACACTGTAAAAACTGCGGAGCCAATCAACATGTTGAAGAAAACTATAAGTCCTTGCATTGCGTATACTGCACAATGCCTTTAATCATAGAAGACGCATATAAAGAAGACTGGATTTTGCCTGGTGCTGTCTTACCTTTTCAACTTGATCAAAAAAAATCACATCGTATATTTTCTCAATGGGTCAAAGGGCTTTGGTTTGCTCCAAATAATTTAAAAAAAGCTGCTTTGGATCCGCAATACACCAAAGGTCTGTACCTTCCATATTGGACCTTTGATGCGCAATTGTATGCTACCTATACGGGACAAAGAGGGGATTATTATTATGTGAGTGTATCTTATACTACTACGGTTAATGGAAAGACAGTACAGCGCACTAGACAAGAACGGAGAACCAGATGGACTCCCGCAAGTGGCAGTGTTAATGGTTTTGTAGACGATACTTTGATAAAAGCTTCACATCAACGTAAAAATTCCATCCCCACTAAAATTGCTCATTGGAATCTTCAGGCTTTAGAGCCCTTCAATACTAGTTATCTAGCTGGATTTGTTACCGAGAAATATACAATACCATTACAGGATGGTCATTTATCTTCTACACAAGAAGCAGAAAGAATAGCACGTTCCTGGGCACGTCACGATATTGGTGGCGATACACAAAGGGTGCATACCATTGATATGAATTTATCAGAAGAAACATTTAAACATATTTTGCTTCCAGTATATATCAGCGCATACCAATATAGTGGAAAGAAATATAATTTCTTTGTCAATGGTCAGACCGGTAAGATATCTGGCAAAAGACCTTATTCTTTCTGGAAAATATTTTTCTTTATTCTTTCTATTATCGCTATAATTGCTCTGATCGTATGGATAGTTAACACCTATGGCAATCAACAATAACATAATTAATTTTTAGGTTCAAAACTAACAATTTCATATACTGTTTGGCTAAAGTCATAACAAGGTTTTTCTCTGGAAACTATAAAAATTTCTTTACCTAATATTTCTTTTAGAGCAATACGATTTTTTAAGGTATTTTGTCCTAATACCATAACGGTTTCTTGATTTGAAGAAAGCATATTCACAATTCCAGAACCGGTGCCTACAACCTGTTTTACTCTCACTTTGACAATAGTAGTATTAGAAATGTCACAGACGACTTCGTTTTCAGAAATTTGAAGGACAACAGCATTAAAATATACGGTGTTTGGTGGGATTTGGTTAGTAGCAGTGGTGTTTATTTTAATAAGATCATTATTATTGGGGTCACCAAACTTCGGCTTCTGTATTGATGTATTCTTAGGATTATTTTTCTCTTTTTCCTGCGCTATACTATTATTCGATTTACACGAAAATAAAATTAACATCAACATTATGTATAGTATTTTACTCATAGTTTTAAAATTAAAAAAGGAGCTGAATAAATCAACTCCTTTTTCATAATTCATCTATTTAATATTACTTTTTAAGTAATTTAACAACCGTATTGGTACTAAGTCCTGAAACTTTAGCATAATAAATACCTGAAGCTAGGTTCGAAGCATTCCAGGTGATATCTGCACCTGAATTAACATCTGATATGGTATGCACCAAGTTTCCAGTGCTATTAAATATTTCAACATATACCTTTTGGCTTGATTTTGAGATATTTTCTCCAAGATTAAAGAAAAACTCATTAGTGGATGGATTTGGATATACAGAAACATCTTTATTTAACTTTAATGTTGTCAAGGGTGCTTCTGCTTCCGGACCTATTGCCTCTATCTCACCACCTATAATATCTCCAAAAATCTGGAATGTTTGATCCAACGGTGTTCTTGAAAACACTACTGAACCTGTAGACCAATCTGTTGCCCCTAATCCAAAGATATTAGCAGCATCTCTAAATTGTGTCTCTTCTCCTATAAAATTGTCTTGCGAAGCCCAAAACCATTGGTTTGTTCCAGGATTAAAAGCAAGATTCACATATATAGATATCCAATACTTACCACTCGTCAGCGTCACTATTTCCGGCAGAAGAATATTAAGATTTGCATCATTTAATTCTGATATTGGAGTGATAGCACCACTGCTATATATCTCGTCTCCCGGTAATCCAGAATTATCTTCATAAATCACAATAGAGACATTATCAAAAGAAGGAGCTCCTCTACTACCACCAAAAGCTAATACCCTATCAATGTTCCAAGTGTTCCCGTCAGGAACGGTAAAATCATCCGCAGACTGCGCTAATCCACCAAAATCTAAGAAATTCTGAGAAGGTAATGTAGATACCTGAGCGTTGATCTGCTCATAGATAGAAGGCTCCGATACTATTACTGTAAAGCCTTCAGAAACTTGTTCCTCTCCAGAAGAAGCAATCAATCCAATGGCTGCAGCTCCAATATTATCGGGAGCATAGGATAATGTTAACGTATTACCTGATAATACTGCAGTTACCAGTTCCGGGTTAGAATTTGTCACTTCAATATCAATTGGTAATCCCTGAGACTGAACAAACAAACCTGTTATATCAATTATGGTTTCGTCACTGTTTTCATCTATTCCAAAATCATCTAACAAAAATGCAGTAGTTAGAGAAGATTCTGGTAAGGGATTTGCATTTATCGGAAAACGGGCACTAAACAATCCACTACCATGAGCTGCCACAGCAATAAATCCATCTTTCCTAGTCACAACTTCGTCGGTTACAGCATTGCCTATTGCAAAATTTTCTTTTCTCCAAACTGTATTTTGTCCGTTCAACCTTCTTGTAGAATACAAACCTGTACTGGTAGCAGCAAATATTCTTTGTAATCGTGAACCTGCAACTCCTGTACTCCCGCCTAAGAACGCCGTACTTCTTACCGACGGACCATTGCCAGTTCCATCAGAATTTTCTTCTAAGTTACCACTTATATCTGTCCAGGTTTCCCCTGCATCCTCTGTAATAAATACACTTGGGATTCCATAATTAGAAAAAGTAACGATTACTCTATCTGCATTAGAAGGATCTATATTAATATCATTTACAAATCCTAGTGGCAAACCTTTACCTGTGGTAAGATCTATTGCTTGTTGATCATCAATATTTGCATTATCCATTCTAAACACAATACCAGAGTTTGTTCCATAATACAATCTATTAGCGATAGGAAATCTAGAAACTTCCAAGGCTGTAATTGTAGAGCCATCTGGTGTTGATGAAGTTGAAATATTTACCCAATTTTCTGTTGCATTAGTATTCGTAAAAAGAGGCAATCCGTCCAAATCATTATTTCTCCATAACGAACTACCTGCCGGCATGTACATAACATTATCGTTGTTAGGATCAAGTATGAATGGGTTGATAAAAGAAAATCCAGTTGCTCCTGCTGGTTCTACAGCAGAGAATGATTGAAATACTCCTTCTTCATCAAAATTGAATCTAAAAACATTACCACGTTGAGAAGAAACATAACGGGTTCGACCATTATCTGCAATTGCACTATACGCTCCATCTCCACCAAAATCCTCTTCCCAAATAGCATTAGATTCTGTAGAATTAGTAAACCAAGTACCATTATCTTGGAATCCAGCGACCAAATCATCTGTATTCGGTTCTGGATCGAAAGCAACGTGATATGGTTGTGTAGTGATATAACCATTATTTAAAGAAGTCCAAGTCACTGGTTCTACACCATCATTGGTGGCTGTAATGTCTTCGGTTACAAAAACTCCACCATCATTTCCAGATAAAGCTTTATTTGGATTTGATGGAAAAAAAGTCAGTACATGCTGATCTGGATGCTGATTCGTATATAAACTTACATTGTTTAAAGGAGAATACCCTGCTATCCAACTTTCTTGTCCTGCTGGTGTGGTAAATCCTGTAGTTGATCTATACACGTTAGTTCCACCAACAAACACCATATTACTATCACTAGGATGCACTTTAATTACCATATTATATTCTCCTTGTA
The DNA here is from genome assembly GCF_053613295.3 of Aquimarina ulvae. Classification (NCBI taxonomy): domain Bacteria; kingdom Pseudomonadati; phylum Bacteroidota; class Flavobacteriia; order Flavobacteriales; family Flavobacteriaceae; genus Aquimarina; species Aquimarina ulvae. Next base: position 120,060 of record NZ_JBSIBP030000010.1, on the reverse strand, counting down.
AATTTAGGTTTCCAACGCTTCCTCCAATACCGAAGGGTAGGTTCACACTTAAATCTGTCCAAGTTCCTGAAGTAGCATCATATCTATTTAATAAGGCAGGAAGTATAGGAGCCCCAGGAGCTATACCACTATTATTTTGCGTTAAAAAGTAAACTGTATTTTCGTTCGATGGGTCAATACCCATTACCGTTCTTCCGTAGGCAGTTGCGAATCCTTCTGGAGTAATATTAGTCCAGGTGTTTCCATCAGTTGAAGTAAAGAAACCTGCCGTAGGATCATTATCAGAATCTATTGTTGCGTATATCTGACCTGTCGAAGAAATTATTACTTCTGCTTTACTGTCAAAACCTCCCGCTAATACTTCTGTAAAAGAATTTCCTCCATCCTGAGATCTTTGAATACCTGTAATTGTACCTAAATAAATATCTCCATTAGTTGGATCAATAGCGATCGAATTAATCAAATCAAAAGGTTCACTTGTGTTGAATATTCCAACATTAGGGTTTACTGTAGCTCTTAATAGTTCAAATGTGCGCCCTCCATCTCTGGATTTGTAAACTCCACTACCTTGATAGAATGCTCCTCCTGCACTTGCCGAATTTCCATAACGTTCTCCAGAAATGTAGTACCAAGTAAAGCTATGCCTTGGCCTAGGGTCTTGTACAATTCCCGTGATACTAGGATTCTGAAAAGATCTGGTAACTTTTCTCCAGCTTTCTCCGCCATTTTCTGTTCTCCATAACCCTCCGGATACTCCTCCTGCCAGAATTACATTTTCATTTCGTCTATCGATAGCTAATGCACGGGTTCGCCCTCCAACATTAAATGGTCCTCTGTTCTTCCAAAAAGAAAAATTATTAGATTTCGAAGATTTTGGAACTGTATTTAATGATTTCTTAGAATCATCACTAGCACTAATCTTACTAGAAAACTGAAGCTCCGCTTTTCTAATTCCATTCGGTATATTTCCCGTTTTCGGGTCCTGCAATCTCATAAGTTCGAAAGCCGCCCTTTCTTCAGCATTATCGGCTTGTCGTTCCAAAGGAGTTTTTGAATCTGTAGATCCTTTTTTACTATCAAACATTCTTGTTTGTTTGTAGAGCTGATGTCCTTTGGTTGGTTGTGGATCCGCACTTGTGTGCAGCTGCTGTGTTTGTGAGGTTGCAGAGTAGGTGGTAAAAATTAAAGTGCAAACGCACAGATCTCTAATGAGACGTTGTAAAGTTGGATACATATTGAGTTAATTTTGTGTGAATACCAAATCTAACCCATTGAGATTAAAACAATTGTTAAAATATTATCAAAATATTGTACTATCTTACTAATTTGGCTGTAATATGAATGCTCTTCTCTCTGTAATCACATGACAAATATCTTTATCTACAACAATGGGAGTATTTGAAATGAAAGTTTCATAACCGTCGCCGCTTACTGTGATTGTATAAGTCCCTGTTCTTTCGAAAGCACCAACAAAAGTATCTGTATCGTTGAAATTGGTGAGTGTTTCTGTGTAGTTATCATCTCTTGCAATAACGGTAATCCCAGCGGTTAACAAAACATCATCATTGGCGTCAGCTCTTATGGCAATCTCCAACCCTGGCCTTAGTTCTTCTGTGCAAAAAACCGGATCCAGTGTCTCTTGTTCTTCTAGGTTACAAGCTGAACAAATTATCAATAGTATAAAAAGTAACTTCTTCATATTTCTTTTGCATATTTGTAATAAGATGCGCTTATGAGCTTCTGGTTGCGTCTTTATTTTTGCGAAGGTATATATTCTGAACAAACTTCCATTTATTTTTCAGTTTACAGGTGGTTCTTTTGTTAATTTTAGAGAAGCAAATTATATGCGATTAAGTAAAAAAGCATCTGTTTTTAAAAACAGATGCTTTTTTACTATAATTATTATTCAGTTCGACTATAAATCAAACTTAATTCCCTGAGCTAAGGGCAGCTCAGTTGTATAGTTTATGGTATTGGTTTGTCTACGCATGTACACTTTCCAAGCATCAGAACCAGATTCTCTTCCTCCTCCGGTATCTTTTTCTCCTCCAAAAGCGCCTCCAATTTCAGCACCTGATGTACCAATATTGACATTTGCTATCCCACAATCTGATCCTGCGTGAGATAAAAATCTTTCTGCTTCCCGAAGGTTATTAGTCATAATAGCAGAAGATAAGCCTTGTGCTACTCCATTCTGAACTTCGATAGCATTTTCTAAAGAACCACTATATTTCAACAAATACAAAACAGGTGCAAACGTTTCATGCTGAACGATCTCAAAAGAATTATCTGCTTCGGCGATGGCAGGTTTCACATAGCATCCGCTTTCATATCCTTGACCAGAAAGCACACCTCCTTCTACCACTATATTCCCTCCTTCTTGTACTACCTTTTCTAAGGCATTTTGGTAGCCCTTAACTGCATCTTTATCGATAACGGGACCAACGTGATTATTTTCATCTAATGGGTTTCCTATTCTCAATTGTTTATATGCGTCTACTACGGCATTCTTTACTTTATCATAAATTGATTCATGAATAATCAATCTTCTAGTTGAAGTACAGCGCTGTCCTGCCGTTCCTACTGCTCCAAACACTGCACCGATTACGGTCATTTTGATATCCGCATCTGGTGTTACAATGATTGCGTTATTTCCTCCCAGTTCCAGTAATGATTTCCCTAAACGTTCACCAACAGTTGCTCCAACAATTTTTCCCATTCTGGTAGAACCAGTTGCAGAAATTAATGGGATACGCTTATCAGTAGTCATCATTTCTCCTACCTTATAATCTCCGTTGATAAGGCAAGAAATTCCTTCAGGAAGATTATTTTGTTTTAAAACTTTAGCAATAATATTTTGACAGGCAATCCCGCAGAGTGGTGTTTTCTCACTTGGTTTCCATACACATACATCTCCGCAAATCCAGGCTAATGCTGTGTTCCAAGCCCAAACTGCTACTGGAAAATTAAAAGCTGATATGATCCCTACTATCCCAAGTGGATGATATTGTTCATACATCCTGTGTCCCGGTCGCTCGGAGTGCATCGTGAGACCGTGTAACTGTCTTGATAACCCTACGGCAAAATCACAGATATCGATCATTTCTTGTACTTCTCCTAATCCTTCCTGATACGATTTACCCATTTCATAAGAAACTAATTTACCTAGTGGTTCTTTTAAAACTCGCAATTCTTCTGCGAACTGTCTTACGATTTCACCTCTTAACGGTGCTGGTTCTAATTTCCATGTTTTAAAAGCTGATTGTGCTTTATCAATTACCTTTTCATAGTCATCTGAGGTAGTAGCAATTACTTTTCCTATCAAATTACCATCCACAGGTGAGTGGGATAGAATTTCTTCTCCATTTGAAAACCAATCAGAACCTGTTGAAGTTCCTTTATTAAGATCAGAAACGCCTAATTGTTTTAATGCTTCTTCGATTCCAAAATCTGTTGCTATAGCTGCCATGTTTATTAAATTATTTTTTAAAGTGGTAAAGATACTGTCTTTTGAAGATATATTAAATTTTGATCTATTATATTGTCTATTTTGAATGATTTTTTAAAAAAAAGACTTCAAAAAAATCAATCCTTCAATAGAATGTCATTTTTGAGATTAAATTGACCTTCATTCATTACTAATATAATGCTTCTCAAGTTCCTTAAAAATCATTTTTAGTCTATGAGTATCTTGCTTATCAACTATCAAATCTTCTTTCAACAAACCGCAAATACCTGTTTCAATATTTATCACAAAAAACTGCTTATGTTTATCTGGAGGTAAACTTTGTTCAACTATAATATGTTTATCAAAAAGAGTTGCATTTTTTATTGATTCCCACCGAAGTTTTTCTGGCGCTCCGGTAAGAGTATAGTCACTAACAAATAACCATTTATAAAAGCCTTCTTTTTCTGCAATAACCCCGTGAGATGTCCTTAATATATTATAAACATCATTCTTATCTACAAGCATAATACTGTCTCCAGATGCTAGACGATAGTGATTGTGCGCATAATACACTAAAAAACCCTTCGAACTTAATGCTCTTTGTTCTTGATCAACATAAAAGGAAGCTTTCAGTTTATTAAGAGTATCTCCTTTAATTTTAATATAATAATTGTCGATATTCTTATGTCTACCTTTATTCCAAGGTAATTTAGAATCATAAATATGACTAAAGAAGGGGTTGTCATTTAATTTTATATTTAAGAACGCTCCTTTTATCATCCATTTTAATGAAGGATCTGGAGCACTTCTTTGCTTGGGGAGCAATTCTTTTTTCATTGTTTCTAAAAAAGGCCTATTCTCAGCTTTACCTAATTCTAAGGGTATAGAAACAACTTGTTTAATATCGCAAGAACATCCATTATCAAAAAGTTCGTAGCTTTCTTCGCTTATACCATTTATTATTTGAATATAACCTCTTCTTATTTTCAACGTATCCTTAAATCCATCCTTATTGAAATCTGCTACCGTTATTTTTTCATGGCTTAACTGGCCGAACGACGAAAATGAAAACAAAATTAGAAATATTCTATATATCATATTTTCATTTTTACCACATTATTCTTCAACAATAAATCTCTGATCAACGGGCATTTCTCTTCCGCAATTAGTACAAGTTCTTAACGATCTACTTCCATAAAATTTTCTAAAATGTTTTAGAAAATCTTTCTCGATATCATGTAACTTAAAATACACTTCGAATAATTTAGCGTTACAGTTATCACAAAACCATAATAATCCGTCCTCTGCTTCCAGGTCAACTCGCTTTCTCTCAATAACCAATCCAATAGATCCTGCATGACGTACAGGAGAATGTGGGACTTTTGCAGGGTGCAAATACATATCGCCTGGTCCTAACTGCATTGTTTTTTTTACACCATCTTCCTGTATATAAACTTCTATCTGACCTTCTAATTGATAAAAGAGTTCTTCTGTTTCATTATAGTGGTAATCTTTTCTTGCGTTTGGACCTGCCACTATCATAACTATATAATCACCTGCTTCTTTATATAAATTTTTGTTCCCAACTGGCGGTTTTAAAGTTTCTCTGTTTTCTTCAATCCACTTGTCTAGATTGAAAGGTTTCTGGATTGCCATATTTGTATATATTTTGAAGTATAAAATTAAGGAAATGACAGGAAATCTTTCTTAAAACTAAAACAATCTTGTTTAAAAAAACAAAAGCGGACTAAAGTCCGCTTATCCTTTTGGATTAGCAACCCGTATCTTCATATTCCGTACTTCCGTCTACAGGACAGGGATCTGAACATGATTGAGTGATGAAAATTGGATAGGGACTATTTCCAGGTCTGAAAACACATGAACAGCACTCATCAAAGAAAGGGAATCCTCCACCTTGTATAGATTTTTGTGCGTTCTTACTTAGTTTCTTACTGTTGTCGATGTTTAAAATTTTTTTTAGCATACTATTAAATTGATTTATTAATGTTTTAAAGATAAAAAAAGATTATATTTTTTGTCATTATTTACACAAAAAATCTTCTCTTTTTTGTTAATTTTATACCTTATTGTCAATTGTTTAATATCAATTACCACACTGTAAAGTAAGGGAATTATCCATCATATTTTATTTATACTATACTTGAAAAATTATAAGACCTAAAAATAAGTTTTGATCATTTTTTCTTTATGCAGGTCAGGCTATTTCACTAAAAAGAAATCGCTCAGACAAGATTTCTCTTGTAGAGCGATTTCCAACTAAATAACCAACCAAAAAAATTTATATCGTCTAGCGCGACTTTTCTATTTTGTAAGCTTCATAAAATCTGCTTTTTTTATTCTTTTCTTAGTATTCTGAGTAGGTTTTCCATCTTTAGCATTTTTAAACTGAAGATATCCTCTACCCACAAATTCATAAACAGTTCCAGAATCAGGGTGAAACAATTCAATCCTACTATCACTAATAACGGTCAACTCGAAATATTCATTGTCCAAATAATCGTAATCAAGTGTTAAATTTTTCATATAGAAATTATTAGGGACATCATCTACTGCATAATAACCGGTATAATCGTAGTATATATCATTGATATTAGACACATTAACGTCTTCTGAGCTTCTAAAATTATCGCCCGATCCATAATATAGAAATTGTAAATAATTCTCATTATCAAACTCATTTAGGGCTCCAAACTCACTTGTATATACTTTTTCCCAGGTTACATATTCGTGTAAGAAGTAGTGAATATTATCATAAAATACTTTATCATAATCAAAAGTATTTCTTTGATACCCTATTAAATAATAGCTGGTGTTTGTAACCCCATCATATAATCGTATTTCATTATTTGTGTATTGGGTAACATCCAGACTATATGTTCCATCCAGATCGTGACTTATATCCACTTCCATACCGAATGTATTATAATACCCTACATCTAATCCAAAACCGTTTCCGTTACTTCCCATACCAACTAAGTTATTATTAGCAAAAAAAGTTCCATTCTGAAATGAGACAGTAAAAGCTTTTTGAAGAAACGGAATCTCTCCACTACCCTGCGTACGTTCTATATCCACATACCATATTTCGTAAGTACTTAGTACTTGATCCAAACTGATTACTGGTTCATCAATATAAACATCATCCTCTATAACAACCTCTGTTACACAAGAAGTTAAAAGCACGGAGCCAAATATAAAAGCCGAAAGTAATTGTAAAGTCTTCATAACCTATTTGTTTTCAAATTCAGTAATAAGAAACCAAAACACGTGCCAAAAACATATTTAATTGATTATCAGTTGTTTATTTTGAAATGTATTTTGCTTATTTTTGAACTCACAATCATTTTACATGGATAAAGAATTAAAATTTGCAGTCATTGGAGGTGGTAGTTGGGCTACTGCTATTGTAAAAATGCTTACCGAAAACCTACCTGAAGTGGGTTGGTACATGAGAAGTGTATATGCTTTAGAACATCTCAAAAGACAACAACACAATCCAAATTATTTGAGTTCTGTAGAGTTTAAACTGGAGCAGCTTAAACTTACCAACGATATTAACGAAGTGGTATCGTATGCAGATTACTTGATTTTTGCCATTCCATCCGCGTTTTTACATAACGAATTAGAAAAGCTCACCACCTCTTTAGAAAACAAAGTAATTTTCTCGGCTATAAAAGGAATCGTTCCTAAAACAGGATTAATTGTAGGAGAACATTTTCATGATGAATATCAAATTCCTTTTAACAACATAGGAGTTATTACTGGTCCCTGTCACGCTGAAGAAGTAGCACTAGAGCGGCTTTCTTACCTAACGATTGCCTCTAATGATGAAGCCAAAGCAGAAATCATGGCAAAAAAACTAAGTAGTGAATATATCAAATGCAAAGTTAGTGATGATATTATCGGAACCGAATACGCTGCTGTTCTAAAAAACATTTACGCTGTTGCTGCAGGCATAGCACATGGATTAGGATATGGAGATAATTTTCAGAGTGTTTTGATGAGTAATGCTATCCGAGAAATGAAACGTTTTATAAAAAAAGTTCATAAAATGAAGCGTAATATTAATGATTCTGCCTATTTGGGAGATTTATTAGTTACAGGATACTCCACCTTCTCACGTAATCGCATGTTTGGGAATATGATTGGTAAAGGGTATACCGTAAAAAGTGCTCAGATGGAGATGAGCATGATAGCTGAAGGCTACTATGCGGCCAAAACTGCTTATGAGCTAGATGCCAATAAAAATACACGTACTCCAATCATTGATGCGGTTCATGACATTTTATATGAAAACAAGAATCCAAAGAAGATATTTAAAAAGTTAGCTGATAAAATGGATTAATGCCTTATCCGAAAGTTCTTAACGATTAACCAATGCCATAGTGGGTCAAAAAAAAATTATACGATACCTCCTTCCTTTTATATTTTTAGTTTCCTGTAAGGTTAAAACAAATAATAATGATTTAAAATTAAAACTTGATGAGTTATTAGAATCAGAAATTGAATCGTTAGCGCCAGGTGGTTCAGTTCTTTTGAAAAAAGGAAAAGATATAATTTACATGAAGAACTTTGGGCTTGCTAATCTTGAAACAAATGAAAAAATAACGGAACATACTGTTTTTAATACCGGTTCAATTTCAAAAACTTTTGTCTCGAACGGAGTACTTATATTGAAAGAAAGAGGTCTTCTTTCTCTAGAAGACAGTCTTTCGATATATTTTAAAAATTTTAAAAATAAAGCAATTGCAGATAAAATTAAGATAAAGCATTTATTATCGCATTCTTCCGGTTTACCAGATAATAGAAAGGTTCATGAAAATATAGAGTTTTATTTATCGGCAAAGGATAGTGGGAATTTTGCTCCTTTGAAATTAACTGACAGTCTTGATTTTGAACCAGGAGAAAAATATAAATATTCGAACCCTTCGTTCAATGGCCTTGCATTAATTATAGAAAAGATAACAAAAGATAAATGGCAAAAATTTATTGTTGAAAACATCTTTGTGCGTGCCGATATGGATAATAGTAAGATAACAGACGGGGCATATCCACAAAATGAAGTAGCTCATGCTTACCAATGTAAAGACGGTCATTATGTACAAAGTGATTATGGTGAAGTTCCTACATTCGCAGCATCTGGAAATAGTGGGATTTGGAGTTCTGTAATGGATTTAGCTAATTATGAGGAGTCTATAAAAGAAAATAAGTTTTTAAGTAAAGAACTTTTGAAAGAATCGAGAACTATTCACAGACCTGACAATTGGAAGGACACTATTGATCCGAAAATTGGATATAGTTGGTTCATAACACCAAAGACTAAATCTAGATACAAAACAGATATGATTTATCATACTGGTGAAGTTGGTGGATTTAATTCATTCTATTTCTATTTCCCCAATAAAGATGTCCTATTCGTTGGTTTATTTAACAAGCCATTGAAAAATTATTCTAATATAATTAATAAGTCTTTGGATTTTTGTAATGAATATAATTGGTTTGAGGAATAATTTTATTTTTTAAACGAAACTTTATAAAAATTCTAATAAAAAAATTATAACCGCTGTAATTAATAATCTAACAAATGGACAATCAAAACGTCACTAGCAAAAAACAACCTAATAATCCTTTACACGGGATGAAATTAGTAACAATATTGGAATTGTTGGTAGCACATTATGGGTGGGAAAAACTAGCGCATAAAATTCCTATTAACTGTTTTAAAAATAATCCTTCGATTAAATCCAGTCTTACATTTTTAAGAAAAACACCCTGGGCAAGGGATAAAGTGGAACATCTTTATCTCGAATTAGAAAAAAGAAAAGGATAAGAAGTTGTACAACTATAGATGAGAATTTATAATGAAGGTATATTTCTTCGTAACTTTATAAACATGAAAGAACTAATCGAAAAATTTTATACTGGTTTGCAAGAGCAAAATGCAGAAAAAATGATTTCCTGTTATCACAATGATATCGCTTTTGAAGACCCAGCCTTTGGAAAATTAAAAGGCGATAAAGCTAAGAAAATGTGGCAAATGCTTTGCAAAAATGGTAACAATCTTAAAATAGCATTTTCTAATATTAAAGCAGATGACCAAATAGGATCTGCACACTGGGAGGCGTGGTATACTTTTAGCCAAACAGGAAGAACAGTACATAACAAAATCGATGCAGAATTTGAGTTTAAAGATGGTAAAATCATCAAACATACCGATCACTTTAATTTGCACCGATGGGCTTCACAAGCAATTGGATGGAAAGGAAAATTATTAGGAGGCACTAATTTTTTTAAGAAAAAAATACATCAACAAACCAACAGACTTCTAGATAAGTTTCAACCTAATTAACTTAAAGGGATTTTAACTAAAAATTATAGAATCCAAAGTATTAAATGCTTACTTTTTTATGTTATAACAGACCGGTACAGTGGATCAATAATCGCATTTTTTAGAGCATTGATCATTATCCAGTATTAGAAATTTTAGTTACAATGACAGAATTAGTTCATACTTTTTATACCGCATTAAGTAATCACGATGCAGAAAAAATGGTTTCTTTCTATCATGATGATATCGTTTTCAATGATCCCATTTTTGGTGAGTTGAAAGGGCAAACGGCTAAAAAAATGTGGTATTGGCTTTTTGAAAATGGCAAAGACATGCAGATTGAGTATTCTAATGTTAACGTCAATGGTTCTGAAGGTTCTGCCTACTGGGAAGCTCGATACTCTTTTGGTAAAGAAAAAAAGCCTGTTCTTAATAAAGTACATACTTATTTTAAATTTGAGGATAATAAAATCATTAAGCATACAGATGATTTCAATTTACACCGATGGGCTAAGCAAACCATGGGTTGGAAAGGAGAAATTATGGGAGGAACCACTTATTTTAAGAACAAACTACAATTCAAATCTAGAAGAATGTTGGAAAACTATCAAATACCTTAAAAAATACTGTAAAATGAAAACAATAGATGCACCATTGGTTTCTGCACAATGGCTTTATGATCATATAGACCATCCAGATGTTATCATTCTAGATGCTAGTATAAAAAAAGTAACTTCTTCTAATAAATCCAATCACCAGCTTTTAAAAATTCCAGGGGCTCGATTTTTCGATATTAAAAAATCATTTTCTGATCAACACGCTGAATTGCCCAACATGCTTCCTGATCCTCAAGTTTTCGAAAAAAAATGTAGAGAACTAGGAATTGGTGCTGACTCAACCATTATCGTGTACGATACTATTGGCATTTATTCAAGTCCAAGAGCATGGTGGATGTTTACTGTTTTTGGTCATAAAAACGTAGCAGTACTTGATGGCGGTTTTCCAGAATGGTTCAACAATGGGTTTCCTACTGAAAACAAAGACATTTCAACTAATTTTCCTGTTGGGAATTTTAAAATAAATGATCGTTCCAAACACATCATAACTGCTAAAGAAGTTTTATGTGAAATGAGCGATTCAAATTCGCTCATCATTGATGCCCGTTCTTATGGAAGATACCGTGGCACAGAACCTGAGCCCAGATCCGATTTAAAAGGAGGACATATACCTAATTCTCTTAGCCTTCCTTACACTAAAGTTTTACAAAACGAAAAAATGATTCCTACTGAAGAACTCATTGCCCTATTTAAGGATTTTGATATTGAAAATAAAAAACTGATCTTTAGCTGCGGTTCTGGTATTACTGCCTGTATTATTTTATTAGCAGCAGAACTTTCGGGATATACTGACCTATGGATTTACGATGGCTCCTGGAGCGAATGGGGTCAGTTGGAAGGTGTTCCGATCGAATCTTAATCTATTGACCAACCCTAAATGCTATTTATGCGATATTTACTGTTATTACTTCTTCCAATCTTATGTTGTTTACAAATCCAGGCGCAGTCCAAAAAGTTTAATCTACAAGATTTCTACTCCTATGACTCAGAATTAGAATACACTGTAGATTCTATCTATCATACGCTTTCAGAAAGGCAACAAGTAGCCCAAATGATTATATCCTCGGCAGGCGAATTAGGTAAACCTATAACTACTGTAAAAAAACTGACTGAAAATGATGCTATCGGTGGTGTAGTTTTCCTAAAAGGAAGTAAAAATAAGCATACAGAAAATATCAATGCTTTAAACGAGATTTCCTTTAAAAATAAGACGCTTCCGTTGCTTTTTAGTATGGATGCGGAGCCAAGCTTATTTGCCAGCCGTATCAAAGGAGCGAAAGACGTAGGAAAAACAATAGATATCAAAACCGAAGCACAATCAGATGCAGTAGTCAACACGATCAATACAGAGCTTAGGTCAATAGGTGTTCACCATAACTATGCTCCCGTCTTGGATATAAGTGCCAGTAATGCTGCTATTAAATCGAGAAGCTACGGTAGTAATAAAGACTCTGTAATTAGCCTTGCTAATCAGTTTATAAAATGCACCCAAGAAGGCGGAATTATTGCAACTGCCAAGCATTTTCCCGGTCACGGTTTGGTAAAAGGTGATACACATAAACAAAGCGTCTATATTGACGGTCCTTTACAAGAAGCGGCTAATTACAAAAAAATCATAGAAGATGGTGTTTTATCTATCATGATTGCTCATATTACGATTCAAAACAATGAAAAATACGGTACCAATGGATTACCGTCCAGTTGTTCCAGAAAAATAATTACCGGATTGCTTAAAGAAGAAATGGGTTTTAAGGGAATTATCATTTCTGATGCACTAAACATTATGAAAGCTGTTACAATTCTTGATAACGCCCCATTATTAGCTTCCAAAGCCGGATGCGACCTCATCCTTATGCCACAAAATGAAAACGCAACCATAAATGCTATTCTTACCGAAATGAAAACTGATGCAGCTTATAAAAAACAAGTAGTGCAATCTGTGAAAAAGATTTTACGCTTAAAGGTTTGCGCGGGTATTATTTGAAGAATAATTCATAACTTTAAAAATGACCAAAAATATACCTTCTATTCTGCTTTTACTTTTTATACTCATTTTCGGGTGTTCTTCTGATGATAATACTTTGTTAATGATTGAAGAAGAAGAAGAAACTGAAGAGATTAAAAAATTCTCTTTTTTAGCATTAGGTGATTCATACACTATCGGTCAAGGAGTTTCTGAAAATGAACGTTGGCCTTTTCAGTTAAAAGATGCTTTTGGCGGTCACACAAAAAAAATAGAACAATTATCGATTATTGCACAAACCGGATGGACTACGAGAGATCTGATCAGTGGTATAGAGGAAACAGACCCAGAAAATCATGATTTAGTTTCCTTACTTATCGGAGTCAACAATCAATTCCAACGAGGAGATTTTATTACTTTTCAATCAGAATTTAATGTTCTTTTAAGCAAGGCGATCTCCTTAGCAAATGATCAAAAAGATCATATAATTGTTGTTTCTATTCCGGACTATGGTGTAACCCCTTTTGGATCTAACAATAGTGAAGTAATTGCATCAGAGATTGATATGTATAACAGTTATATACAACAAACTTGTGATGAATTAGAAATAGTATTCATTGATGTCACCACGATTTCCAGGGATTTAGGTGATTCTGAAGGTGCTTTGGCTACAGATAACTTGCATCCAAGCGGATATCAATATAGTTTATGGGTTGAGAAGATAGTACCGGTAGCCAGAGAACTTCTAAATTAATCAAACCACTTCAAACAACTTACCAGGTAACGGCCTGATCACTCCTTTTAATTCCATATTCAGAAGAATCGATGCTGCTTTGAACGTGGGGATTTTGCACTGTAACGCAATCACATCCAGTAATTCTTTTCCGTTTTTTTGTAAAAAGCTAAAAACCTTCTTCTCGTCGTCTTCTAACTCTACAAATAACTGTTTCTGCACGACTGGCTTTTCTTTTTCCTCGAGTTCCCAATTTAGCATATAGAGAAGGTCGGCAGCAGTGGTCAGCATATGAGCTCTTTGTGTTTTGATAAGCATATTGCAACCTGCACTCTGTGGATCGTCGACTCTTCCTGGTACAGCAAAAACATCTCGATTATACGAATTTGCAATTTCAGCGGTTACTAAGGAACCTCCTTTATCAGCACTTTCAATTACAATCGTAGCCTCGCTTAATCCGGCTATGATGCGATTACGACCCAGAAAATTCTTCCTGTCAAAGGTATCGGTACTCCAGAAATCCGTAAAAAAGCCTCCATTTTCCTCAATCTGAGACATATACTTTCTATGAGTTTTAGGATAGACCTGATTTAATCCGTGAGCAAGACAACCTACAGTCTGTAGGTTATGTTTTACCGCAGCTCTCTGCGCTGTTATATCCACACCATATGCAAAGCCCGAGACAATTACTGGATTTAATGGAACGATGGTTTCAATTAATTCTTCACAAAATCTTACCCCATAACTTGTTACTTTTCTAGTACCAACGATACTTAGCAATTTTTTGTTTTTTAAGTCTATATTCCCCTTACCAAATAAAACTACCGGACCGTCTATGCAATGTCTCAATTTCTCTGGATAATCCGTATCGTCATAGGCAGTATAATTGATACGATTATCGAGTATAAAATTCAACTCATGCTCAGCAGCTTTCTGATGTTCGCTTTTATGAATTTCTTTAACCTTTATAGCTCCGATGCCATCAATTTTTAACAACCTTGATGGCTTCTCTTTCAAAACGGCTTCTGCAGAACCTACTGCTCTAATTAATTTTTTGATAGAACTATCTCCTAAATTTGGTGCTTTTTTTAAAGTAAGTAATGCAATTAATTTTTCTGTGGTCATCTAATGTATTATAAGTCAGTACAAGAAACGAAAAAAAACAAAACTGTTAATAAAATCAGGCAGGATAGTTATATTTAGAACCAAAAAATTTTACCTTTGAGTTATCAATAACAGACAGCATATTAAGAAGGGGGTGATGAATAACACAGCAAAATACATAAGCGAATTATTATACAGATATGAATGTGTAATTTTACCAGGGTTCGGTGCTTTTTTAACAAAGCGTCAATCTGCTATGATTCAGGAATCCACCCACGCTTTTTTTCCTCCTCAAAAATCAATTTCGTTTAATAGTCAATTACAGAATAATGATGGTTTATTAGCTAATTATATTGCTAGTGCTGAGAACATATCTTATACAGACGCGGTTGCCAAAATTCAGCGCTATGTATTGTCTTTACACGATAAAATGGCATCCGGAAAAAGAATAGAATTAAATGGAATCGGTTATTTTTTTATAGCTGTTGAAGACACCTTACAGTTTGAACCCTCTCAGGACATCAATTACCTAACAGAAGCTTTCGGGTTGAATTCTTTTATATCGCCTTCTATTATTCGCAAAGAAGAGAAAGCTACTGAAGAAGTGGTAATACCTAAGGTAGCCAGAGAAGTTTATAAGGAACAGGCAGAAGCTATTGAAGAAACTACTCCTATTGTTTTCACTCCAGAAAGAAGACGGGAACGCCCATATTTAAAATATGCCGCAATTTTGATTTTAGGGATTGGTGTCGCAGGCTCTATAGGATTAAATCAGTTCAACAAAAAAGTTGATTTAGAAAATGATCGCATATCAATAAATGCGGAAAAGGAGATTGAAAGCAAAATCCAACAAGCTACCTTTGAAATTGCAAGTCCATTGCCAGCAATTAATTTAAACATTATTAAGACCAAAGAAGGTTCTTCTGAACATTCTGAGACTGATATCATTGAAACTTCAGGTAAATATCACGTGGTAGCAGGAGCTTTCAGAATACAAAGAAATGCTACTAAAAAAGTGCAAAAGCTAAAAGCCAATGGGTTTGACGCACGATTGATTGGGGTAAATAAATATGGATTACACCAAGTCGTATATAGTAGTTATCAAAACAGATTTGAGGCATTAGAAGCATTGCAACGTATCAAAAATCAACAAGATCGTCGCGCTTGGTTGTTAGTACAGGAACTTTAAATCTTATTTCTTTCAAAACATTTTTCTCAATCAGTTCTGAGTAATTATTCAGTTTCGACACTAATCGCTAGTGATAATTCGCATTCTTTTTTATTTTTTAGCAAAAACGCTAAAAATCCGTCAATTAATCAAATTAGCTGTATATCAGTTTTATGTGATCCTATAGCCAGTAGTTTATCATACCTGATTATCTTTGCCAAAAATTACCGAAATATATGGAAGCCAGATATCCTTCAGAATCGAGAACTATATTAACCGACCTCGTTTTACCAGGAGAAACTAATCCGCTTAACAATCTTTTTGGAGGTGAATTGTTAGCACGTATGGACCGTGCTGCAGGAATTGCTGCTGGACGACATTCCAGAAGAATTGTAGTAACAGCTTCGGTAAATCATGTAGCTTTTAGCAAAGCAATCCCATTAGGGAGTGTGGTGACAGTAGAAGCAAAGGTTTCTCGTGCATTTACATCATCTATGGAGGTAGTGATAGATGTTTGGATAGAAGACAGGCAAAGTGGTGACAAAACTAAAGCAAACGAAGCTATTTACACGTTTGTGGCGGTGAATGAAAGCGGCGCACCGGTATCCATTCCGCAAATTAAACCGGAGACAGCGTTAGAACAACAACGCTATGAGGCAGCGCTTCGTCGTAAGCAATTAAGCTTGGTTCT
Organism: Aquimarina ulvae; assembly: GCF_053613295.3. Lineage (NCBI taxonomy): Bacteria > Pseudomonadati > Bacteroidota > Flavobacteriia > Flavobacteriales > Flavobacteriaceae > Aquimarina > Aquimarina ulvae. The sequence goes on along the minus strand of NZ_JBSIBP030000010.1, from coordinate 103,987 downwards.
TGCCGGTAAAATGAAACCAGATGATGCCACAGAATTAAAAGCGCTATTTACTTAGTCTTCATAAGCGTTCATTAATACTAATGTCCATAGATCTTATGCATTCCTTCTATTAAGAAGGAGGATTTTATAATCGATTCTGTTTTTTGGTTATAAAGAAATTAAACAAAGATATGAGGTGATTTTATAAGAAACCTTCTAGTTGTTTATAAAAAATCTGCTCCCAGAGCTATAGAAATTAAAATCAACATAATTGCCACTACAATTTGAAGAAATTTTAAAGCAACTCTCTTTAGTAGCTTCATACCGATAAATGCTCCTCCAATGGCAAATTCTCTTCGACACCTAATTGAGCAACATTTGTTGCATACACACTAAGCCGTGTAAAATCTATAAGAGTAGAAGCAACCACCACTGCAGCGCCGATAAATTCCTCTTTAGAGAGACCAGCTTCAATCAAAAAGCTCTACGCAATGCTCCCTGATTGCCTGATAAACCTCCAAAAAAGCTACTTAACATACCTCTCCAAGAGGAAATTTTTCTTTATCAAATTTTTTTCGAGAAATAAGGGATTAAGTCCATACTTGAAAAAATGATAATTGCTATTGAAATAATAAATTTTACTGGGAAAACTTCAAATTTTTTATCAAATAAACTGTATGTAAAAAAGTGGTTTAATGTCTAGGATATTAATCAGCACCCGTGCACCAAAAATAGAAGCCAAAACTGCCCGAATCCCGCGAAGCGAAGCAACACTGCTTTATCCACATTTTACCCACTAAAACAGTTTAAAAACACTATTAAAAAATGATCCACGCCAGTCAATGCAATAGAAATCTCCACCAGAAAGAAAATCATCAGTACTGGTGTTAAGATGGTTCCTAGCCCAGATCCTGAAAAAAATGTAAGTATGGAAACCAAAAATACTACAACCGAAATAATAGCTATTTCTGTTATTCTATTACATTTTATAGATCCAGGATTGTGGATTCATTTTCTTTGTATCCTTGAAAATTAAAAATTTCATAATAGCACGCCCTGTTGCAGGGTTTACCCGAACCTCTCCAATGCTCTGTTTTGTTAAAACCTTTTGTCCTTCTTTTACAGAAATTTTTTCAAGATTATAATATACCGTTATATAATTACCATGCCTTACGTGTACTAATCTACCTGCATTTTTTAATTTTTGGATAGCCATTACTTCTCCTTCAAAAATGGCTCTGGCCTTTTCTCCAGGCCGTGTCTCTAACTCTACCCCACTGCTATTAATCTGGATGTTAGGTAATGTTGGATGTGGTTGTCTTCCATATTTTTTAGTAAGCTTTCCCGTTCCAACCGGCCATGGAAATTTTCCTTTATTAGCTGTAAAATTATCAGCTAATTTCTTATCCTCAGGTGTTAAAGCAAAAGTTGTAGCGGATCCTTTTTTAGAAGCTTTGTTTCCAGCTTTTTTATTGGCTTTGGCAATAGCTTCTCGAATCAGTTTTTCAATGGCTTTATCAATCGCACTTGCCTGTTCCTGTTTCTTTTTTATTTCCTTTTTATAAGTGCCTTCTTTTTTTCTGATAGATGCCATTAGAGATTGCTGTTGCTTTTTTTCTTCCTTTAGTCGTTCCTGAGCCTCTCTATTCTCTTCTACTAGTACTTCTTTTTGTTTTTTTCGTGCTAACAAGTCATTGTTTAACGTCCTTAGTTCTTCGGCACGCATTTGTATCTGATTTGCCTGTTCTCTGCGATGCTCATTATATTGTTTCATATACTGAAGCCGTTTATATGCCTGGGCAAAATCTGATGACGACAAGAGAAACATAATTTTACTTTGCTGTGATTTACTTTTATAAGATTTTACAATCATTCTAGCATAATCTTTTTTTAATGTCTTCAGCTCTGCTCGATAGGATTCCATTTTTTTAAGATTGGTATTAATCTCTCTTGTTAATAGATTTGCCTGCTGATTTGTAATTTTTATGAGGTTTTGTCTCGTAGTAATCTGAGAGCTTAATGTTTCTACTTCATCCAGTACAGAGCGTTCCTTAAGTTTGGTGTCAGCCAGTAAAGATCTCATTTGCTCAATCTGCTCTTTAAGTCGTCGACGTTGTTCTTCCAACTGTTGTTGCTTGGCACTTTGAGAAAATGATGAAATGCTTATACTTAGCATTCCGATAATGTATATGAATTTTTGTAGCCTCATTCTATAGTTACTTGCTCGTATCCTGATGGTATTTTAAACGGAAAACTTACGTTGGCATTGTAATCTACACTTCGATAATCAATCATAATTGAGGTTCTTGCGATTCCTTCTGAAGCTAAAATACTGATTTCTTTAGGGAAACTCTGATTTCCAACATTTTGGTAACTACCGTAACTAATAAGCAGGTTTCTATTTTCTAAAGGCTGTTTTAATTGCTGAGAAAACATTTTAAAATTATCAGGGTACAACACGAACAATCGTTCAAATAATTCCAACTCTTTTTTTGGGGTCAGTCTATACTTTTGATTTTCTATAGAAGACACATATTTTTCATCTTTAAGATTAAATAATGCTTGACCCAATAATAATTGCTGGACTTTTTCAAAATCTAAATCAGTCCCTAACCACTCACTAAGTAACTGAAAATTGCCTTCGAAATAAGTGTTGTTAATCTTCTCATAATAACTAACTTTTTCTGGTGTAATCAGTGCTTTGGCCAACGTGATTCCCAATAGTTTTGCACTTACCCATATTTTTTTGTCTTTTTCTAAGCGCAATGTAACATTTGGGCTAAACGATTGTTTTCCGTCATCGTACCGTACCTTTACTTTAGCATTGATTGTAGTAAAATTGAAGGCATTATTATAGTGATTGTTTACTATTTTTTCTGTTTTTAATCGTTTGGTTTTAGTATCGGAAAGCGCCTTAGTTCCTTTACAAGAGTGTAGTACAATTAGCAAACAACATAGTAGATACAATGCTCTATTCATTACTTTTTATGATTTTTTTTTAAGTTGAAAAGATCTTTCTTTGTATTCTGACGCCTTTACTTCATCACCCATTTTTAGATACGCCTCTCCTATTTGATCGTAGAAATCCGATTCCATTTTGAGATCATCAATGATGTAATCCATCCCGATACTCAAAATATCTATCGCTTCTTCATTTTTATTTTGGTTAATCAAAGAAACACCATGTACCAGATATAAAATCGGTTGAGAGGGATACATTTCTATTGCCAGTTCACTTCCTTCTTTTGCCTTTTCAAATCTCTTTAAATCAAGCTGTAATAACAACATCTTTCTTAAAACCCCAAAGTTATTTACATTATCTTTTAATCCTCTTTCGTAATAATTAAGCGCAATTTCCTTCTTATCTTTGTCATAGAAGTAATTTCCTATTTCCGTAAACACTTTGCTGCTTCCAGAATCTTCAGAGAATACGTTGGTTACCTCAATAAGTTTTGATTCGTAACTTGGGTTTTTATCCACAAATATCAGAAAGTCATTTATGACTTTATATTTAGACTCTGCATCTATTTTATCACTTGCCAAAACAATTTTTATAGAATTTACAGCCTCATCAGTGCTTTTATTATTCAGGTAGAATTTGTACAATGCTAAATGAGCCAATTGTGATTTTGGTTTCTGTTCCAAAAGTAATTGAGCAGTGCCAAAAGCTTTGTTTTCCTGATTATCCTGACTGTATAAGTAAATGAGGTTTAAGTAGTTTTGTTCTTCCTTAGGATTTTCTGCTATTTTTTCTTCTAATCGAGTAATTTGAGAGTTTGGGTTGCTAATTTTTAGCATTATTTTTTTTCGTAGCTTATCTCTGTACGAGTCTATGCCCAATTCTTCAATGAGCGCATCAACAACAGTTAGTGCATCATCATACCTTTCTTCCAAAAAATACAAATTGGCTAACTGCTCTTTATACATACTGTCATAATCAGCTAATTTTTCAACAACTTCGATAGATTCTGTATACTTTCTTTGCTTAAAATATACTTCAAATAAGAGTTCCAGCACATATCTATCATTTGGTTTTTCTTCTAAAACCTTTTTAAAATTATTAGCAGCCCGATCATACTTTTTCAAATCCAGATAATTCTTACCTAACTCATAGTATAATGCTACCGGCTTTGGATTGGCTTCAATACATCTTTCCAAAGCGCTAATTGCCTTCTCATAGTTAGTAATCGCTCTTTGTTTTAACGCTTCAAAGAAACTTTCTTTAAATACATCAGACACATCGCCAAGATCGTCTAAAATCTCAATTTTTTTGAGAGATTCCGGTTCTTGAGAAAAAACAACATTCATTCCCCCTCCAAAAAAGAGGATAGCCATTATGATATGTCTCCAATACTTAGTCATACAAATTTTTCAAAAAAGTGAATCACAAATTATTCCAAAGTAGCATAGTCTCCAATACTAATGGTGGTATACTTTTCGTCGTAGTATACGTGATTTCCAATCATAGCATTGTCTAAGTTAGCATTTTTTATGATAGTTTGGTTTTGTATCAGACTATTTTTAATTATACTATCTTCGATACTACAATCATTCCCTATAGAAACATTGGGACCGACAGATCCATTCTTTATAGTCACTCCTTTTCCTATATAACAAGGCGGAATGATCTTCGCGTTTTCTAAAGAAACACTTTCATTTATCAATTTTTCTCCATCATTTTCTAAAAAACCTAGCATTCTGCTATTGGTTTCTACAGTGACATCTTTATTTCCACAGTCCATCCATTCTTCAACCTGACCCGTTACAAATGTTTTTCCATCTGCCATCATTCTCTTGATACCATCGTTAATCTGGTATTCGCCTCCGTTAATAATATTATTATCTAAAACGTGTTGTAATTCATTTTTTAATACGCTAATATCTTTAAAATAATAGATTCCTATCACAGCAAGATTAGAAACAAATTCTTTTGGTTTCTCTACTAATTCTACGATTTGTTTTTTGTCATTTAGTTTGACTACACCATATGCCTCTGGTTGCTCCACTTGTTTGACCCAAATAACAGAGTCTGCCTCTTTATCCAGATTAAAATCTGCTCTGATCAGTGTATCCGCATAGGCAACAACGGCTGGCCCTGATAAGGAATCCTTTGCACACATAATAGCATGACCTGTTCCTAACGGTTGATCCTGTCTGTAGACAGAAGCTTTAGCACCTAGTTCTTCTGCCAGTGCAATTAAGTTTTCTACAACATCATCTCCGAAAAATGCAGGATCTCCCAATACAAAAGCAATTTCATCTACAGGTTCTCCTAACACTTTTGCGATATCAGAAACTAATCGATGAACGATTGGTTTTCCGGCTACCGGAATCAATGGTTTAGGAACTGTTAACGTATGAGGTCTCAATCTAGAGCCTCTACCTGCCATGGGTACTATGATTTTCATGCTTTGTTTTGTTTATTTTAATTGGTTAATTGACATATTGTTTCAGAATAGAAAAAACATTAGGTAACGTCCTCTAGATATTTCTCTTTAAAAAGAATTGCCCACAAAAGAGCTGTTTTATATCTTGAGACCACTTGCTTACTTCTGTTAACTTTTACTTCACTCCTGTGCTTCCAAAACCACCTGCTCCTCTTGAGGTTTCTGAAAGCGCTGTTACTTCATTCCATTCTGCTCTTTCATGTTTTGCGATGACTAACTGTGCTACTCTTTCTCCATTTTCTATAACAAAATCTTCTTGAGACAAATTAACCAGAATTACTCCTATTTCGCCTCTGTAATCTGCATCCACTGTTCCGGGAGCATTTAATACTGTGATTCCTTTTTTGGCGGCCAATCCACTTCGTGGACGTACTTGTGCTTCAAAACCTACCGGTAATTCTACAAATAATCCGGTCTTAACAATAGCTCTTTCTAAAGGTTTAAGCGTTATTGGTTCTGGGATGTTTGCTCTCAGATCCATTCCTGCCGAAGCAATGGTTTCGTAATGTGGTAACTTGTGTGATGACTTGTTAATGATATTTATTTGCATACTATTTTATATAAATCGTTATGTTTTCTCAACTACATCCCCTAAGGCCTGTAGAATGAAGAAAACAAAAGATTACTTTTTTAATATTCGTTTTAGTTCTTTTTTTTCGGAGGCATACAAAATTACTAAAAACACTAGTAACAGAGGGACAGAAATCATATAATTACTATCAAAGACGTAAAAAGAAATGATAGAAAAACCAATTGATAGCATCAGATACATTCCCATTTTTTTAAGGTCATAAGGTATCGGGTAATATTTTCTCCCTAAATACCACGACAATATCATCATAGTTCCATAAGCTCCTAACGTTGCAATTGCTGAACCTACATACGTATACTTTGGAATCAACAGAAAATTAAGCGTCAAAGTGATGATAGCACCAAAAACCGAGATATAAGCTCCAAATTTAGTTCTGTCTGTTACTTTATACCATACTGAAAGGTTATGATAGATACCCAGACAGAAATTAGCTAATAAAATAAAAGGAACAATCTTTACTGCTTCCCAATAAGATACATCTCGTAAAAAGGCAACTTTTAATACGTGAACAAACACAATAACCAACAAGAAGATAAAAGATCCTAAAATCACAAAATATTTGGTAATTCTTGCATACGTTTCTGGCGCATTTTTACTTGCAGCATAATTGAAGAAAAAGGGTTCTATTCCTAACCTAAAAGCAGTGGCAAATAAAGTCATAAACAGTGCTAATTTATAACAAGCAGCATATACACCTACCATATGTTCGGCTACATTATCCGGCAATAATTTATCCAATAGTATTCTATCGAAAGTTTCGTTAATCGAATATGCTATTCCAGCTACCAGAATTGGTGTCGCATATTTCATCATCTTTTTCCATAAGGTAATATCAAAACGATATTTGATCTTAGTATAGAAGGGTAATAATACCAACAAAGCAAATCCGCTTGCTATTACATTAGAAATAAAAATGTAATTAATCTCATAATCGTCCTTATAAATCCAATCCAACGCTGAAAAATGAAAGGAAAGTTGTTTTAAATAGAGTAAGAAGAATATATTAAGTCCAAAATTGATCGCAACATTCGTTATTTTAATAATTGCATATCTAATTGGACGTTCTTTTGCTCTTAACCAGGAAAAAGGAATAATCACCAAAGCATCTAAAAGTAATATCCATATAACCAAGTTTATGTACTCCAACTTAATCTCAATCCATGTTGATATCGGCTCTCTGAGTAACAAAGCTATCACTAAGAAAATCAAAGATGAAGCGGCAATTGATATTGCAGAGGTGCTTGCTACTTTTTCCTTATCAGATTCCTTACTAAAAAACCTGAAAAAAGCAGTTTCCATTCCATACGCTAACATCACATTGAATAACACAAAATACGAAAAGATGATGGAGACTTTACCGTACTCCTCTGTAGGTAATTGATCGGTGTATAGAGGCACCAAAAGAAATGACAACATGCGTGGTAACACTGTTGCCATTCCATATATAAAAGTTTGCTTAAAAAGTTTTTGAAAAATTCCCAACTGCTATTTAATTGTGGGCTTAAAAATACAATTTTTATTGCCTCGGCTGCATCGGATATGCTTTCAATTCCTTCTCTGGTAATTTATCTATTTTGAAATATCCTCTTGTACCGTTCTTATTGTACGCAATTACACATTCTTCTTGTTTTAGTTCGAAGGGTATTTTTTCTTCAATTTGAGGAACTTTGTTAGTATATTCTTCCTTTGGATCACTACTCATCACCATATCTCTTTCTATTGTCTTAGGATCCGTATATCGCCCCACGTAAACGGCTTCATTCCGTTTGCGTTCTAATTTTACCTCTTTTCCCTTAAAATAAGCGGTCTCTAATTGCACATCAGAAGTTGCATCCACAGGAAGATATATCATGAATCCTGAGCCTCCTCCTTTGACACCAGCTACCCAATTTTGAAAATAAGGATCGGTTAGCTGAACAGGTGCTGTTTGATCAATTTTTTGACTTGTTGCACATTGTGTAAAAGCTGCGAGCAAGGTCAATAGACCTATGTTGGTAATAAGCTTTTGTATTTTTATTGTTCTGTTTCCCATTTTTCTTTCATGCGTTCCCGCATTTTTGTTTTCCATTTTTTAATATCTCTAGTGTTAAAAACAATATTCATTCCAAAATTAAAAGCAACTCCAGAGAACAATTTAGAATCGTTACCATTCGTAATATTCAATCCATACATATAGGGAACTCCGAATTCTAATTCCAGGCACTTCGCAAATTTATAATTAATTCCGGCACCGGCAGTTAGTAACAATAATCCTCCACTATTATCTTCGATAGCGATATCTGCAGGATCATTTGCTTTATAACGTATGGCACCGATTCCGACTCCAGACTCTAAATAAAAACTAAATTTACCACTATTAATTGCATGTTTCTTAAAAGAAGGAATAAAACCATAGGCTTGCACCTCTGCATCTATGCCATTTTCTTGTTCTATGTCTTGAGGAAACAACACAAAAGCTGCTGTATTGATGGCAAAACGCTCAGACACATAATAGGATAAGCTAGGTTTGGCTACCACACCACTATACCCATTGTTGAAGTCCATTAGCGGAACGGCTGCTAGCCCCATTTTTATATCGCCCGCTTCATATAGGGTTTCTGATTCCTGGGCATTAAGATTGGATACGAAAATTGCTATAATACATAGCGCAAAAAGTTTACTTGTCTTCATTTTTCTTTTTTCCATTAAAGATAAAAAACGAATACCTGCTTTATCATAAAAAAAACAAAAAACCTCATACACCGGGGTGTATGAGGTCATAAGTTTTACTGTTAGAGTCTATTGAATCTTAGAATTTAAATGTTCTACATTTTTTGACGTGAGATCGACAGACATCGCATTATAATCGTGGTATATTATTTCTCCGGTATATCCGTCTATTACTTCCACAAACTTCTCGTTTGCAGCACTAGTAGACATTAAATAATAAAAGCTTTCAGTAGCATTCAATATTTTACTCTGTAAACTCTTTCTATCAATATATTCATATTTCCACGAATAGCCCTTAAAAAGCTCGTCAGCATCTTTTCTATCGACAAGTTCTAACTTTCTTGGATGTAGTCTCATTTTTATTTCTTCAGGAACGTAAAGCGTTTTATCTTTTAAATCTGCTAGTTTTTCTGAGTTTTCGTGATTGCCATAAAATCCATGTTTCTCATTTTTCAAAAGTAGCCTATTAACCTCTTTTAATTGATTTTTAAGATAACCTAAACCATAATTAAGACTAAGGTATACCTTAGCAATATTTTTAGTTTTCTTTTTACCATCTTTAATATGGTATTCATACTTGTAATAATTTCTTGTAAATGTGCTAGTATAAAACCAATTATTGGTAGAGTTTGAGCTCAAAGTACTACTACTAGATCCTAATGAAAATAAAGCATACTTAGAATTTCTATCATAATCTTTATACTCCTCAGCAGATATAACCTTAAAATCATTAAAAGTCCAAACTGCTGAAATTACTTTCTCTAAAGAATCCTTTTCATAAATATCGAGAACAAAGAGAGTAGTTCTATTTTCAAGATTTTTATATTCTTCCTCTTTAAAATCCCAAGTTGAAACTTGAGAAAACAAAAAGTTGTTTATTAAAAACAAAAAAGAAAGCAGTAAGGTTTTATTATTTTTCATGATTTTTAAAGTGCTTAAGATAATTTATATAAAAAGAGGTCATATTTTACTATATGACCTCTTTTTATATAAATTTAATGTGTTTTTATCCATTCAATGCCTCTGCACCACCAACGATCTCTAAGATCTCATTAGTAATAGAAGCCTGTCTAGCTTTATTGTATTGTAATTTTAAAGAATCTCTTAATTCGGTAGCATTATCAGTTGCTTTATGCATCGCTGTCATACGGGCTCCGTGTTCAGAAGCAAAAGAATCACGAATTGCCTTATAAAGCTGTGTTTTTAAAGATTTTGGAATTAATTCTTCAACAATCTCTTCTTTTGATGGTTCAAAAATATAATCCAAATTAGCATTCTTTTTGCCTTCAATTTCTACTGGCTGAATTGGTAAAAACTGTTCTGTAGTTACTATCTGAGTGGCTGCATTTTTAAACTTGTTATATACAACTACAATTTTGTCATAAGAACCTTTTGTAAATAACTCCATTAAGTCATCTGCGATCGCTGCAACATTAGCAAAAGTCAGCTCATCAAAAACTTCATTTTTATTAGCAACAACCGTATGCGTTTTGGAAACAATGTCATTCACTTTTTTTCCGATGGTTAAAAAGTCAACTTGTTTACCAGCATATACATGATTGCATAACTCTCTAGAGGCTTTAACAATATTAGAATTAAAAGCACCTGCTAGACCACGATTAGAAGCAATTGCTACTACCAAAACCTTATTTACCTCGCGTTGCTCAGCATATGAGCTTGCACTATCTCCTTCGAGTGAAGCACTTAGGCTTTGTAACAACTCGGTAAGCTTGTCTGCATAAGGACGCATAGCAGTAATGGCCATCTGTGCTTTGTTCAACTTTGCTGCCGATACCATTTTCATGGCACTGGTAATTTGCATCGTTGAAGATACAGAGGTAATTCTACTACGTAATTCTTTTAAATTTGCCATTTTTCTTAGTATTGAGTATTGAGTAGTTAGTAGTTAATACTTTCTAAAACAATACCTTTCTAATATTATAACTTTTATAAAATACAGAGTACTAAAAATTTGAAAATCTTACTACTCTGTACTCAATACTATTTACTTATACTTTGCTGAAATCTCTTTACAAGCCGAAAGTAATACGTCTGTTACTTCATCTGTCAATTTTCCAGCTTTCAAAGTGTCTAGTGTATCTCTATGCTTCGCATTAAGATATTCTATATAATCACTTTCGAATTCTTTTATTTTATTTACAGGAACATCTCTTAGTAAATTTTTAGATCCAGCATAGATGATCGCAATCTGATCTTCTACAGTATACGGATCGTTTTGAGCTTGCTTTAAGATTTCTACGTTACGCTTCCCTTTTTCAATTACATTTAGAGTAGCCGCATCAAGGTCAGAACCAAATTTAGCAAATGCTTCTAGTTCACGGAACTGTGCCTGATCTAATTTAAGTGTACCTGCTACTTTCTTCATTGACTTAATCTGCGCAGATCCACCTACACGAGATACTGAAATACCAACATTAATTGCAGGACGAACACCAGAGTTAAATAAGTCTGACGTTAAGAATATCTGACCATCAGTAATCGAAATCACGTTGGTAGGAATATATGCGGATACGTCACCAGCTTGTGTTTCGATAATTGGTAAAGCCGTTAGCGATCCACCACCTTTTACCTTATCTTTTAAAGAATCAGGAAGATCATTCATATCTTTTGCAATACTGTCATCTGCAATTACTTTTGCAGCACGCTCTAATAATCTAGAGTGAAGATAGAATACATCTCCAGGATATGCCTCACGCCCTGGTGGACGACGCAATAATAGCGACACCTCACGATATGCAACTGCTTGCTTAGATAAATCATCATAAATAATTAAAGCAGGACGACCTGTATCACGGAAATACTCACCAATTGCAGCACCTGCAAATGGAGCGTATACCTGCATAGGAGCAGGATCAGAAGCATTTGCCGCAACGATAGTTGTATATGCCAATGCACCTTTTTCTTCTAATACTTTAGAAATTAATGCAACTGTCGATGCTTTTTGGCCAATAGCCACATAGATACAGTAAACCGGCTCACCAGCATCATAAAATTCTTTTTGGTTAAGGATCGTATCGATACACACTGTTGTTTTACCAGTCTGACGGTCGCCGATTACCAACTCACGTTGTCCTCTACCTATCGGTACCATCGCATCAATGGACTTGATTCCTGTCTGTAATGGTTCTGTTACTGGCTGACGGAAAACTACTCCAGGAGCTTTACGTTCTAATGGCATTTCGAAGGTTTCACCTTCGATCGCACCTTTTCCATCGATAGGATTTCCTAAAGTATCCACCACACGACCTACAATTCCTTCTCCCACATTAATAGAAGCAATTCTTTGTGTACGTTTAACAGTTACACCTTCTTTTACTTCCGTTGAAGGGCCTAAAAGTACTACTCCAACATTATCCTCTTCAAGATTCAGTACGATTCCTTCTAATCCAGATTCGAATTCCACTAATTCTCCATACTGTACATTGGACAATCCGTATACTCTGGCGATACCATCACCAATTTGTAATACTGTACCTACTTCTTCCAGCGAAGCCGTAGCCTCAAATCCAGATAATTGTTGTTTTAATATTGCTGATACTTCAGCAGGATTCACCTCTGCCATTTTATAATAGTTTGCAAAAATGAGCACGAATACTCATTCTCTTATTATTAAATTTATATTAATAAAGCAATTGTTAATTACTTAATTCTCTTTTTAAATTCGTAAGCTTATTTGCTATACTCGCATTATATTGTAAATCACCAACTCTTAGAATAAAACCTCCAATAATGCTTTCATCGATAACGTTTTCAATGGTCGCTTCATTTCCGGTTAACTCTTTTACTTTTGCCTGCACCAATGCACTTAATGCCTTATTCAAAGGAATTGCAGTAGTCACTTTGGCAACCTGAGTGTTATTCAATTGATCAAATAAAGCAATATATTGTCTGGCAACATCTTCTAGCAAATTCACTCTTTTATTGGTAATCAAGATGTCAAATAATTTTTGTGTAACATCTCCTGTGTTCTTGAAGATCTCACGTAAAGAAGCTAGCTTTACTTCACTTTTAATTAAAGGACTATTTATTACCATCTTAAGATCAGAACTACCATCGATTGTGGTGATAATATCTTGCATATCTTTCTGAATATCCTTCGTGGCACCTTGATCCTGAGCTAAACTCAAAACTGCCTTTGCATAACGTATTGCTGCTCTACTCATGTTATGATTAGTTTAAAGTAACATCTCCTAACATAGACTCTACCAACTCTAGTTGTTTGTCTTTGTCAGCTAATTCTTTTCTTACCACTTTTTCAGCTATCTCTACAGAAAGACCTGCTACCTGACTTTTAAGATCTGCAATAGCCGCTTTTTTTTCGCTTTCAATTGTTGCTTGAGCTTGTACGACAATTTTATCTGCTTCAGTCTGAGCTTCGGCCTTAGCATCAGCAATCATACTTTCTTTAAGTTGTCTTGCTTCTTTAAGCATTCCGTCTCTTTCTGCACGTGCTTCATTAAGAATACGCTCATTGTCTGCCTGAAGGTTTTGCATTTCTTTTCTAGCCGCTTCTGCAGATTCTAATGCGTTCTTAATTCCTTCTTCACGATTGTTAACCGAATCAAGAATAGGTTTCCAAGCAAATTTTCTTAATAATAATAGTAATCCTACAAACAAAAGTATCTGCCAAAAAAACAGACCGAATGAAAAATCATTTATTAACTTCTCCATAATTTAATTATGTTATTTCTTTATTGTTTAATTTTAAAACGTAGTAATAGCTGTAACCAACCGTTACAGCTATTACCTGTAAATTAAGCTGCGAATAACGCTGCAAATCCAATACCTTCAATAAGTGCTGCTGCAATAAGCATAGCCGTTTGGATTTTTCCTGAAGCTTCTGGTTGACGTGCAATAGCTTCCATTGCTTGTCCACCGATTCTACCAATACCTAAACCAGCACCGATAACAATCAAACCAGCTCCTACATAATTTAAACCTTCCATAGTAAAGAATTAAAAAAATTAAACAATTATAATTATCGTTTTAGTGATGTGCCTCTTCATTTGCCATACCGAAGTATAATGCAGACAACATCGTAAATATATATGCTTGTAATGCCGCTACCAATAATTCTAATATTGATAGCGCAAATGCTAACCCAAATGATAATGGACTACCGATCCAGCTCTTAAATAAGAACATCATTCCCACGATACTCATTAATACCACGTGACCCGCAGTCATATTGGCATATAAACGTATCATTAATGAAAATGGTTTTATAAAAACTCCTAACAATTCTATCGGCGCTAGCACTATTTTCATAAATGTAGGAACACCCGGCATCCAGAAAATATGTCCCCAATAGTTTTTATTAGCAGTAAAGTTTGTAATTAAAAAAGTAATTAACGCTAATGCAAAAGTCACTGCAATATTTCCGGTAACATTTACTCCAAGCGGTGTCATTCCCAATAAATTTAAAAACCAAACAAAGAAAAAGATAGTCAATAAAAAGCTCATGTACTTTTTATAATTCTTTTCTCCGATATTAGGGATTGCGATTTCGTCTCTAACAAAAAGAACTAAAGGTTCTAAGAAACGCCCAACTCCTTTAGGAATACCATTATTCTTTTTATACGATTTTGCCAACCCTCTAAACATAAAAAACATGAGTAGTCCAATTAAAAACATGCTAACCACGTTTTTTGTAATCGAAAAATCTAAAGGTTTATCGTTTGTTGGGTGATGGTCCTCATCGTAATCAATCGTACCTTGAGCATCCGTCTTGTATATTTTGGAGTGATATAATTTGTAATAATCCCCATCTACCTCGGCAACAGTCTCTCCGTGGTGAAATTTGGACGAAGAAAAAATCTTAAGACCATCATCCCATAAAATTACTGGAAGTGGAAAACCATAATGCGTACCAGTCTCTTTATCAGAAAATAATGTAAAATCGTGTGAATCCTGAAGGTGATGATCAATAAATTCTTTTATCTCAGTCTTCAACCCATCTTTACCTTCTTTTTCTACTTTCTCAGTATCTTTTGCTACTAGATTCAAAGAAGTGAGAATCAAGGCCAAGGTCATAAAAATTCTAACTACACTAATTTTTTGCATTCTAGGTCAGATTTCGGTTCCTAAATTTCGGTGCAAATGTACATAATTATGTTAGATTCTTAAACTATTTTGTGTAAATAAGTTTAATATAATTTTGAAATTAGTAAAATTCTGATTATCAATTATTCAGGATTTTGGAAATATAATATACCTCTAGGATTAAACTAATCACATACGGAGTAAAAAAGTCAAGAAAAATGCTTCTATCCACTTCAATACTAATTAGTTGAGTAATCGCCACAAACACACCTAATTTAATAAAACTGCCTGCCAAAAATATAAAACCAATCTGATCTTTAAAATTATTACTAAGTAATAAAATAAGAGTAACTAGTATTACTGTGTAAATAGCATTAAAGACATACGATAGGTTAAGAATTTTTGGATTACTATGGAAAGAAAAAAAATCGATGACCGATGTTTGTATAAAGTAAAATACTGATAATATGAGAAGAAATAGTATCAGAAAACGAAGTAAATTTTTGATTATTTGTCGATCAAGCTCTGGCATCTTTACCATAATTTTGTAGCCGATAAAAACTTATTTAGCATACGCATCATTTATTTCTAACGCGTCAATTAGCACTTCCCATTTGACGCCATCAAACATGGACGCACCGTTTTGCCCCGCAGTAAGTAAGAGGTTTTTTTCAGCATTGATACTCAAAGATCCGGAGCGGTTTTTCACCTGCGATGGCACTGTTGCGCGTTTTAGCTCGTTGTCACTATATTCCCAGAGGCCGTAGTCGGAACCCAACCAAAGACGATTGGCAAACCACACAATGTCCTTCCATGGCGTTACAAACTCTTGGGAAGACAACAGTTTCCAGGCGGTGCCTTTGCCGCGCCAAAGTCGCCCCAAGTTACCGCCGATGTAGACATAGCCGTCGTCGGCGCAACAAACGTTTTCCAACAATTCATTTGACGGGAAATCAAGTTGCGTGAACCGTTTGCCATCGTAGTACCATACATCACCTTGCCCACCGACTAGGTAAATGTCTTCTTCGGAAAAGCCCGCGACATCGTTCCAGCCGTACTCTAATGAGGATTTACCTTGCTTAAACTCTACTGGCGTGTCTAAGGCTTTCGCCAGATCTTCCCACTGGTTGATGCCCTTGCGTAGATAGAGTTTTCGTGGAATGCCCACCGAGTAGATTGACTTTCCGATAATTTTCAAGTTAACCACCACGGCAGTAAGGTCCGTATCATTTAAGCTGGTGGGGTGCTTGTTTTCACTGTGTTCTTTACCATTGCTTTGAGAATAAATATTGCCCGCCATGTCCACAGCCAGCGTCTCGTTATCCGCGGGATTATGGGCAAACGTTGAAATACCAAAATCACTTGAGCCGTAGTAATAGTATTTTTGCGATGGCAGCTCCTTTTCCTTATAGGTAAATAAAAATCGTTTTCTAGGATAGTAATCGATGCCCTCAGCACCGGTATCCTCACTTAACAAAAACATTTGCCTGTTTTTGTTTTTTATTGCGCATCGGGTTAATAAGTAACCCTTGAGCGTTTTCTCCCAAATATCTTTATCAAATATCATGAATTGAATCCTCGTTGTTTTTAAGATTTACTATTGAGATGACTTTACAAAGGGTTTTTATAAAAAATCAGACAACCTATTTTTTAGAATTATTAATACGGTCAAGCTGTTTAATTACCAAATACAACGACGACGCTACTCCTAAAAGAACAAGTCCCATTGTAAACCAATTCTTTTCCAGTTGATAATATTCATCCAGTTTTTTACCGGCATATGCGCAGACAAAAATGATACCGCCCATTTCGAAGGCAATACCTGTTAATGCTAAATACTTTCTAAGCTGATTTCCCTTGTCCTTGTTTTTGTTCATCTTGCTTACCTCCAAGAGATTTAACACCGCCTTTCATTACACACGATGCGTTAAAAGTTGCTCCAGGTTCTACGGCTAATTTACCTACAGAAACTTCTCCCTCTATATGTGCGGTTGGTTTTAGGGATAATGTACCTGATATTACTAAATTTCCTGAAAATTTTCCTTCAAAATCCGCATCAGAACATTCTAATGTTCCTTGAATATAGCCGGATTTTCCTACTACCACTTTTCCTGTGGTCTTAAAAGTTCCTTCTATAGTTCCTTCTACTCTAAAACCGCCTTCGGAAATCACGTCTCCTACAATTTTAGTTCCTTCTGAAATCTTGTTCTGATTTCTTGAAAAATCTGTTAAAGCCTGATCTTTTCCTTTCTTGTTGTCTGAAAACATAGTACGGGGGATTAAAATTATTATTCTGATTTAGGTTGTAAGTACTGATCCAGATTCTTATGTATCTGAATAATTCTATAATTAGGTGAGGCTACTATAAAATAATCCTTGTCCACCTTTTGATAATATTTCTTTTTCCTATTCCATCTTGTCAGATCCACTCCTCTTGTATCTTCTGTTTTACCAAGAGATAATAGTTCTGCCAGACCTTCTGCACCTAATTTATCTCTTTTTGTGTGTACTACCACAAACTGCTGATCCTTTGTATAAATATCCAAAGAAACTTTCATTTTGTCATATCTAAGATCTTCAATGACTGCCTCTAACCTTTCTGTTAACTCCTGTGCCTGATTATCGCCGAATCTTGAGAACACGTACACAAGTTTATGATTTTTTTCTTGTTCATTGCCTTCAATAAAGTCACTATTCTGAATTTGGGGAATGGTGGTTTGATAAATCAGCTGTGCTTTTTTCCCTTCAGGGCTTTGTGGGTAATTTAGTGAAATATAGTTCAGTGCTTCTTTATAAGCTTCATATCCCTGATATCGGCCAATTGCCTGCGCTTTTAATAATTCGAATTTTGGAACGAAATCTTCTCCACCAAATTTTGTGATCAACTCATCACTTTCTTTAATCACAGCGGCATATTTCTGATTTTTAAAGTCTTTATACAATCTATTATATATAGATTCAGGACTATTTTTATCATTCTTTAATGCTTCATCAGGGTTTTGAAGAATTTTAGCATAACGAGAATCGCCATGGTTATTGATAATATCCTGCTTCAATTCATTTGACTTTGTTACATCCCCATTTAATTGATATATTTTATATAGATTGTATTTAGAAGGAACAATTAATCGTTGCTCAGGATTACTATCTAAAAGTCCTTCAAACTTATCTGTAGCAAGTCCATATTCCTGAAATTTCTCTTTATAAATAACACCTAGTTGGTAATAAGCGAAATTTCTATCTGTTTGTAAACTATCCAAAATCACTTGATCGGTTGGCAATTGTACAATATATGTTTGTGGATCAAAAGTAGGGTCCTTATCAATAGAGTATTCCTCTATTTCGCTTTGGTCGATCGTAGATACTGCACTAGTCTTGGTAATACTTGAAATTCTCCAATTATCCTGTAATTCTCGGTTTCCGAAGGTTCTTTTAAACGTGGTTTTACCATAGGCTACTGTAGTAGGATTGTAAAAGTAGAATGTTCCTCCTTCATTAGGATTGGGTCCACCACTAGTACCTAAACCTGTTTGAGGTCTATTAAATCGTTGTTCATTAGGTAGTTCTCCTTTTATTCTTGCAATTTCCGCCGCTTCTTCTGCTGCCATGGCTTCTGCCTTAATCTTCTCTGTATACTCTGAATAGTACGTAAGCCTTTCTTCTGGGGACATTGCCACAACATTGAGAATACTATCATTGGTTTTAGCAATACCTTCGTAAAGAATTACATCATCCAGATTGACTCTTTTCTTTTTGAGAACACGGTATTTTTTAGAATCTACTACCATACGCTCTAAGGTACTATCATAATATGCTCCGGCGATAGCATATTCCTGATTATCAAATCTGATATCTCCTAGCGCTTTATAATTAAGTGATTCCAGATATTTATCTTCGGAATCCGTTCTAAGAGATTTGTTATGAAATTCTACTGCCAAATCAATAGAATCTAGTGTATTAAAGTACACTGCTTTTTGGTTATAAATTTTATCTAGAAAAGGTCTGTTCTCTCGATTTTCTTCAAGATCTGTAAGTAATTCTAAAAATTCTTGTTTATTCCCAGTTTCGTAGCTAAAATTTCTCGCTTTAGCCATATATGCGTTTAGCATATATCGTCTAGGCGTTTTTCTATTAAGCTCGATTACCTGATCAAAAGCATAATTAGCACTATCCTTATACCCTAGTCGATTGAGCAATTGGCCTTTAATGTATAAGAATCTACCTTTTTCTTCATTGTTTTTAGAATGTATAGCAGCTTTATTTATGTAGGTTACCGCAGAATCTTTTTGTTCCAGATTAATATAAGCCTGGGCAATCATCGCCACCGCATCCGAATAATCCTGAGCTTCCATATATTCTTCTTCTACCATCTTCATTAAATCCTCGATAGCTTTTTCGTTATTGTCTAATCGAAGATTAGCTTTTGCTCTCCATACTTTCGCATGATTAATATTATTACTGGTAGGATATTTATACAATATATAGTTGAATGCTTCTAATGCAGGAATAAACCGTTGTTCATTATATCTGGCTTTTCCCAAAAGCAAAAATGCTTCGTCAATTTTAGGGTTTCGTTCCCTGCCATCAATAAGCATACTATGTTTCTGGATTGCCTTTGCTGCTTTTTCCTCAGCTTTGTCAAAATTTTGATTAAGCACTTCATTAGGCAATCGCACATCTTCACTTACAATCAATCTTTCTACTGGGAGTAACTCCCAAAAATTGTCTTTATAGGTTTGGACAATATCTTGTTTTCCTTTGTCAAAGGCTACTCTTCCATTATACAGTGTATTGTTCTTGGTAGTTACATCATGCCAAGCTCTATTTGTCCATTTATCTTTTTTGCGCGAACAACTAAACCCAATCGTTATTAGGAGAAATATAGCGATGATTTGTAATAATTTTCTGCTCAAAATCTGAATAATTTATACGCTGATAACTTAAAAACTTGCGTTTTAGTGCATCAGAACGGCACAAAAATAGTGTGTGAAACGTAAAAATACATTTCTTTCAGCAAAAAATAGGTTATTAACAACTTTTTCTCATTTGATTATTGATTTTATAATACCTGCCAAAGTTGTTAACAATTTACCTTTAACCCAGACTATGCATTTGAACTTCTTAATGAAGCTTTGAGATCCAATAAAGAGTGACTTTTCTTGATTTTAGCGTAGCACCACGATGAAATTAAAAAAAGTAGTGAAACATCGGTATTTGAAGTGGCTCACAAATGTAATAGATTTTCTAATGCATAATGCGGGTTTAAGAAAGGAGAACACGCTTTTTTAGGATGTCTGATAACCTGCTATCACAAGAAGCATCCCTGAATACAGTGTATTTTTACTTTTTGAATTAATGGATATTTGTACGCCATTATTATCCAAACTAAAAATATGAGAATCGTAGAGATTTCTGCAAGAGATGTAAAGACAATCAAACAGTTCTTGAACACCAATAAAAAACTGGAAGCTGTAAAATTTCTAGTAGATACTTATGATTTGTCTCTGCGAGATGTGAATAAGGTCATCAAAAAAATAACTGATAACCCGAAAATAAATATATTTAACATTACTACGAAACAAAATTTTAAGCAAGAAATCAAGGATTCATTACATACGAAAACATCTAAAACCCAAAAAATAATGTACTATATATTTGTCTTTATTGGACTTTGTTTATTACTAGGTGGTATAATAAATCTTGGTAAAACCCTCAATTCCTTAGCTGACTCTGAAAAACTTAGTGCTATCATTACCCGATATGAATCTTACATCTCGGTAAGTGACACTGACAATGGGAAAATCTCCAATACAATGTACACTCCAGTAATGCAGTTTACTTTTAAAGGCAAAGTTTACGAGCGAAAAACAAAAACCTCTTCATCATCAAGAGATTATGTCATTAACGAACAAGTTTCTATTTATGTACATAAAGATTTTCCTGCGGTGAACGAAGTGTATCTGGACGACTTCATAGAAAAATATGGACTTACAATCGCACTACTTTTGTTTGGTATTTTGCTTACCGGAGTTGGATTTATTTTAAAAAGTTTCTAAACCCCTTTTATTACTTGTTAAAGTGTTCTTCTAGTTCTTTTAACGTTGCTTCTGATGTAACAATATCTTTAACTACTTCGCCTTTATCTAAAACCACAATGCGTTCACAAACCTCTGTCACGTGGATAAGGTCATGACTGGAAACTAGGACTGTTACGTTTGGGTCAGCCGCAAGCTGTTTTATTATTTTTTTCAGTCTGATCTGAGTTGTTGGATCCAAGTTTGCAAACGGCTCATCCAAAATGACTACTTCTGGATTCCCTATTAATGTTGCTACGATCCCAGCTTTCTTTTGGTTTCCTTTGGAAAGGTCTCTCAAGTATTTCTTTTGTCCTAAGATTTCTCCGTGAAAAAAATCTTCAAACTTTGCCAGTAAAGCATCAACATCTGCTTTGTTCTGCCCACGAAGCTCTCCTATAAAATAAAAATACTCTTCTGCTGTAAGATATCCAATTAAGAACGTTTCATCTATAAAAGCAGAAGTAATGGATTTCCATTCTTCGCTTTCGCTAACTTTAATCCCACTATTTTCGATATATCCTGTAGTTGGCTTAATTAAATCCAACAAGGCACTGAATAATGTTGTTTTTCCAGCTCCGTTATTTCCAACCAAACCAAAGCTATCTCCCTTAGGTATTTCCAAATGTTCAATACTCAAGACTGTATTACCAGCATATGTTTTTGTAATATTATGTATTCCTATCATCTTCTCTATTTTTTTTGTTTGTATGCCCAGATTGTCTTGTACTTCTCTGTTCTATAAATTCTTTCAATTTTATCAAAAACCATATTTCTAAATGCGAAACCTGCAATTCCTGCCACTGCAACCAGCAAATATCCTGCATACGGACTGTATGCATAATGACCTATTGCATACAATATCATTGGTAACGCTAATTTTGGTAATGAAAGCATTAATGTTTTTACATTAAAAGATTGTTTATCACCAAACGCTTTTTTATTACTCGTAAGATCTATGGGGGTTTTTACATAGGCACCTGCCCATAATACTACGTGAGCGTTCATTCCCATATTGTAGATAGCTCCAACGATTACTGCCAGATAGGCTTCCCACCCAAAATATAAATAACCTGATGCTAATATGGTCGATATAAATGTTGCCATTACCATTAGCCACCACTTCGAAGATAAATATTCTCTGTACTTAATATTTTGACTCATCATTAATGGATAATATGAACTATCCCAGCTTGGCACAAACTGCCCAAAGCTCATTAGGAAACCACCTGAAACAAAGATTCCAGCAAATATTTTCCAAACGGGACCTTCATATGCTTCTACCGCACCAGTAAAAAACAATAAGCCATAGAAAAGAAACAATGCACTCACCAGAACGGTAGATCTAGCTCTTTTGTTTCTTTTAATAAGTTTGATATCATTTTTAAGAAAGGTTGCTGTTTTACCAAAACGATTTAACCATTCCAGATTTTCTGCCTTTACAGTTTTAGATTTGGAGGCTAATCCAGCATCCAGGTATAAATCCTTGACAAAGGATTTGAAAGCAATAATATACAATGTAATCGCAACAGCTACTGGAATAGCTACTAAAAACTTTGATTCGTATAATCCCTGAAAAAACGGCGCTGTATATTGTGTAACATCAAAATACCCAAAATAATGCAATCCACCTAATAACGCTATAACGCCACCAACCCCATAAATAAGATTGTCTTTATTGTTTAATAAAATATTCAGAAAATTATTAGCATATATCAGTGCTATCAGACCTACATTCCACAGGAGCACATTGAGTACTGGGGCGTTTCCCTCTGCTATTAACAACACAGAAAAAGGAACAAAAAAGAATCCGTGTATGATATTAAAAAATGATAACATTGTTTTGCCTAAAGCAAAAGAAACAATCTTGTTTTTACTAAATGGTAAGATCAATAAAGGTTTTATATTGATGACAGGCATTTTCTGTAAAGCATATCTAAAAATAAGATCAAACGCCCACCAGTAGATCAAAAATCTACTGACCACTTCTAATGGATCCAGGCATAATTCTTTATTGATATATTTATACGCAATAAAGCTTCCTCCTATCATCATTAAGATAAAGTATAATGCCCAAAATCCCATAAATATTTTCATCCAAATACTTGATGAAACAGAAGCCGCTCGCCAAAAGGATTTCCACTGTAATGCGATAAAGTGTTTAAACATAGTTGTGATAGTTTTTTGAAGTAATAAGAAAAACTTCTTATACTATTTAGTAATCAAAAAACAGATTTTGTTACAAAAGTGAGTGAAAAATATGATCAAAAACTATATACTTTGAAAACGTTTTTATAAAACACAACCAATGAAATCATTGTTTTTAAACTACATACAAAGAAAAGTGTCATGATCCCTAAATAGATATAAAAGAACAATGTTGGTTCTTCTAAAAACGGAATGAAATAATAATTGAATGTAAAAAATACCGAGACCAATATCCCAAAATTACCGATGAAGGAAAATTTCTTCTTTCCAAAAATCAGTAACGGGATTAACATCACTAATACCAATAAAAATATGGGAAAAAAGGTGGCTACCATACTCTGAATGTAAAAATAAGAATATATGCTGCTGAAAATCCCAAAACAAAGAATACTTCCTAGAATTACTTGCCAGGTGTATAGGTTTTTTAAAAATTGTTTGGAGATACTTTTAATAATTTTCCAATTAACAGGTTTGCTGCCTTGTTTTACTAGCGAAGCCTTATTTTGAACCATATACTCCTTAAAAATAGCATAGAAATTTCGATTATCTCCTTGATTCATTGAGTTTTCAATCTCTGATGCTACGTGATCGATCATTTCTATTCTGATATCCTCATAGTGAATATCAGAATTAGATAAATACGTATCTATAAATTGTATATCTTCTAACGTTAATTTTTTCATACTGCTATTAACATTTGATATTGTTTGTCATATTTTTTTATAAATCTTCTATAACCAACAAGACTGATCCAAGTATAAAAAACAGCCATAAGCGTTAGACCAAGGTCTATATACAGATATAGAGGAGTTTTAACGAAACCTTCATCAATTTGTTCTACTTCATTCAAAATATTAGGAAAATATAACATCAGTCCTATCCAAGAAGAATATACAACCAAGGCAAGAGATGTTTTCTTTCTTCTTTTATATTGTTGTATCCAAACATAGATACAAGGAATTAACATGAATATCATCCCACCCAACATAATCCACTTTATTGCGAAGTATTCTGAAAAAGAAAAAAGTATTCCTGTACAAAGTAAAAAAGGCAATACAACTTTATAATTTCTTAGTACAGCCTTTACTGTTTCGAAAGTCGTTCTTCTTATTTCATTTGTGATATGTTTTCTCTTTTCAATTAGCAACTTTTTATAACCTCGGCTATCTTCGTGAATAGATTTTCCAGATTTGTTTACGCCTATATCCCAGGCATAGAAAAACACTTTATTTCCGAAACTTTTATGGACTTGTTCCATAGCAGCTTCAAAAGAAACGCCTTCTCCTATTTTCTGTTGAACCTCGCAAATAATATGATCTAATAAATTTATTCGAACATCCCAATACTTCACGTTATGTCGTATTAGATATTCTTCTATAAATTTAATCTGCTCTTTAGTTAATCTCCTCATACTAATTAATACTCCACTCCGGATTAATAATGGTTTGCATAGTTCTTATATATTCCTCTAATTCTGTTAATCGATTTGTAGTTTCCTTTGTACCCTTTTCGGTTAGTTTATAATACTTTCGAAGACGATTATCTACTTTTTGCATTTCTACATCTAACAACCCTTCTGCCTCTAGCTTATGCAATGCCGGATACAACGCTCCTTCTGTAATATTTAGTTCACCTTTAGTGATTTCTTTTACCTTTTGTGTTATCTCATAACCATACATCTTTTCACTTTCTTCCAAAAGCTTCAAAATAATGGTGTTTAGACTCCCTTTATATAATTTAGAATTACCCATTGTAATAAATATTAAATTTCAAATATATACATAATTTTCTTATGCATAAGTATTTTAGGTATATAATTTTATGTCAAAATCATGCTATGCTATAATGCATTTGTTATTTTTGCAAAAAAAATTTTGATTCCTAAATAATCAGAAGTAATCTTGATCTTACCTGAAAACTTAAAGATCAACGTATTCAGTATAAAGTTTACCAAATTGCTATGTCAGATTTTCACACACTTACTATAAAGAATATTACAAGAGAAACTCCTAAGGCTGTTGCTATAGAATTTGAGGTTCCACCGACACTAAAAAAAGCGTATGTGTTTACTGCTGGACAATATATCACCATTAAAACCGAAGTTGATGGCAAAGAAATACGAAGAGCTTATTCTATTTGTAGTTCTGTAGGTAGTGAAGTTCTTAGAGTTGCGGTAAAAGAGGTCGAAGAAGGAACTTTTTCTGCCATTGCGAACAATAAGTTAAAAGTTGGTGACACATTAAATGTGCATCCTCCTGAAGGGAACTTTTTATTAAAATCTAACACCACAGCTACGAATACGTATGCGGCATTTGCCGCAGGAAGTGGTATTACTCCGGTAATGAGTATGATTAAAACTGTACTGGAAGAAGAACCTAATAGCCGATTTGTTTTGGTATATGGAAATCAGACCCCTACCGAAACTATTTTTTTCAAAGAGCTTCTTTCCTTACAAACACAACATCCTGACAGGTTATTTATAGAGTTTTTCTACAGCAGAAGCCGAGAAGAAGGAGCACGTTTTGGAAGAATAGAAAAATCCACCATCAACTATATCACCAAAAATAAATTTAAAGATACCTCTTTTGAGACATTCTACCTATGTGGTCCTGAAGAAATGATCCATACGGTCACAGACGTTTTGATTGAAAATGAAGTCTCGAAAGATAAGATACATTTTGAACTTTTTACGAGTAGTACAGAAGCCACTGAAATTGACGCTGATTTAGATGGTAAGACAAAAATATCCATCCTTGTCGATGACGAATCGTTTAGTTTTGTTATGGATCAGAAAAAAACAATTCTTGATGCGGCTTTAGAAGAAGAAATAGACGCTCCGTATTCTTGCCAAGGTGGTGTTTGCAGCTCTTGCATATGCAAAATCACCGAAGGTACCGCAGTGATGGAGAAGAATAGTATCCTAACTGATGGAGAGCTTGCAGAAGGCTTCATACTAGCTTGCCAGGCACATCCAACCTCATCTATTGTAAAGATAGACTTTGATGATGTATAAAATTAGTTAATGGTTTTTTGTTGATAGTTGTTAGTAATTTTCTTGTCAAGAAAGATTCGTCATACATCATAACAACAGCTTACATTTTAAGAATAGTTTCAACAACGGTATCTGGTTTGATGGTATACATTACTTTTTCATATCCGGCGGGTACTTTATTACCGTAGATAGAGGTAGGAATTTGTTCATATTTTGCGAGATTGGGTAAAATTGCCCGTTCTATAGGCTGCCCAAATGGCATAAAACCTGCAAAAGGATGCGTAACTCCCCACAATGTAATTGTGGGCACTGCGTACATAGCTGCTAAATGGGCATTACCACTATCCATAGAGAGCATTGCATCAAGGTTTCCGATAAGTTTTAGTTCGTCTTCAAACGATAGTGTACCGGCTACATTGATTACATTTTTGTATTTACTCTCAATATTATTAAGAAGGTCAATTTCTTTTTTACCACCACCAAAAAGAAATATCTCATACGTATTACTATGATCGAGCTGCTCAATCACTTCAATCATTAATTCTAGAGGGTACACCTTGCTTTGATACTGCGCAAAAGGCGCAATTCCCAACCATTTTTTAGAAGAGTTCTTGGTTAGTTTAAGAATTTCTGGAGTTAAAGCTACTTTTTCAGGAAATACATGCTTTTCTAAATCGACTGAATATCCTAGTGTAGTGAAAACATCGGCATATCGCTGATGGGTAGTTTTTAACTGCTTAAATTCTTTATTTGTTGATCTGATTAATGCCTTTTTTTCTGCTCTACCCTTGTCTATTTGCACAACTTTGATTCCACGAAGTGCAAAAAAATTCTTGAGTATGTTTGATCGCAGTACATTGTGTACATCTGCAACAGCAGTTATCCCAATATCTTTAAGTTCTTTAGATAATTTTAATAAGCCAAAAATTCCTTTGTGCTTGCCATTTACATCCGCATGATATACTTCTAGGTTTTCAATACCAGAAAACATGGGCTCGAAAAATTTTCTGGTTAGCACGGTTATTTTGACATTAGGATGTTGTACTCTAAAGGCTCGCAATACGGGAACTGTCATCGCTACATCACCCATTGCAGAAAGTCTAATAACCAAAACATGAGCATCAAAGCCCTTAGAAAGGGCTTTGCTATTTTTTGTTATGTTCTTATTTTTACTCAAGAAATAGTATTATTTTTCTCCTCGTAAAACTGGATTTAATTCATCATCATTGTACATTTTCATCTGTTTGTAGACTTTCATATATTTATCTCCTTTCTCTATATCTTTTAATAATGTATCTATCGCAGTAGAAAGATCCACTTGCTGCTCTAACAATACATTGTATTTTTTCTGACAGGCTGCTTTATGGGTGTCAGACGCACCTTCTCTTATCGTCTCTTCGTGCATGTGATACACTTTTAAAGCTAATATTGATAATCTATCTACACCCCAGGCAGGGCTTTCTGTATTTATCGTTGCCTCTTGCTTGGGAATTACATCTCTGTATTTTTCTAAAAAGTAACTATCAATATATTCTACCATGTCTGTTCGATCCTGATTGGATGCATCGATCTTTCTTTTAAGTGCTAGGGCTGCTACTGGATCAATTTCTGGGTCACGAATAATGTCTTCATAATGCCATTGTACTGTATCAATCCAACATTTTCGATATAATAAGTGTTCTATCTGCTGCGATTTACTATCATACGGGTTCGAAAATTCCTGATCTACACGATCAATTACATGATACATGGCTATAACTTCTTTAAAAATCTTGTTTGCTTTATCTGTAAACATTGTTTCTATTTTTCTAAGATGTGTAAATATTCTGTTGTTGTACTCGCTTTATGGTTTCTATTTTCGGTTTTATCTGCTTTAAATCTCTGGTACTTTGTCGTTTCTAAATCATATTTTCCATAACGCTTCATGATTTTTCTTATTTTCTCTTCTGCCATTAATCCTTCGTTATTATAACTAAGAAAAATGTAGTTAAACTTTGCGTTTTTGATCAATTCTTCAAAAACCGATATCACTTCTCCTTTTTTACAATAATTTGATCTTTCATAAGGGCGTAAACCCGTTTTTCCTGCAGGTACAAAGGTATCATATTTTGCAATAGTATTTAACACATGATAATTAGCGCCATATTGCCTTGCATTATAAGGTGGATCGAGATATAAAATATCGCCTTCTATCTCTTTTATCAACGTATTACTATCTCTATTATAAACCTGGTGTTGATTTGTGGTAGTCTCGAAATTGGCTGAAGCTATTTCTAATTTTTTTTGAGCTGTTCTCTTTAATTTTTTTAGATATGCGCCATATACTGAAGCTGTATTGGCTACTTTATCTGCACTTTCTAATAACGAAGCCAGTAAAAAAAAATAAGTGTCTTCACTTATTTCTCCGGATATTTTCCATTTTTCTATTTGCATTCTTATGGCATCAATCTTACGACCATTTTGATTGCTAAAATACAGACGTTTGGAACCACCCAAACAATAATTTTTGAAGACAAAACCTTCTTTTCCTTGGAGTAAGTTTAATTCTGAAATATAATCTGAAGCTTCTATTGGTGTATAGTTTCCTATATAATTTCGATTCAACACATAACTATAGTATTCCAGATCATTTGATATAACCTGTTTTACAGAGGTTTTAAAACTTTTGCCGACAATGCCTGTTCCTGCAAAGAGATCACAGAACACTTTATTTTTTAATGTGCCACTTACAGTTTCTTGAACTGTGGTTTTGATGAAATCAGAAAGTTTATATTTTGATCCTATATAATTCATTTTCTATACAACCGATACCCTTTATGCTATAGCCCATATTAAACCTGCCTTCGTAACTTTGTAAGGTTGTAACTGTAGTCTAAATAATTTTGAGTCGTCAAATGTAGCAACATATGCTGAGATTATATCCTTGAGCCAGGAAATTTCTGCTTTTAATTTCCAATGTTCTCCGTCATTAGCGTGGACAATCACAAACATCCTATTTTCTAAGTGCTTTCTTTGCTGTTGACTTTGATTCTTATACAGCCAATGAATAAGTTCTTTTGGGTGTTTGCGGGCATACTCCAGTGATTTTTTGAAACCATTAGGAAAAATACTTGTTTTATGATCAAACTTCTCTCCTAATATAGAAAAATCTACCAACCTATCTTTTTTATGTTTGGCAGGAATAACTCCATCCAAATCCGTGAAGATTAGCTCGATTGCTATAGAACTCCAATAGTTATACCACCTATTAATTGTATAATAAAAGAATTCTTTTTTATCTACGTTAAACTTTGCAATTGTTTCAGAAATTTTAGGAACCAAATCTTTCCATTGTACTGTAGTATATATAAAGTTACTATAACTATCCCATAAATTGTTTTGTCTTCTAAACCATATATATTTATATGATAATCGACAATGAAGTTCTGATTCTATAGTTTCCAAATGGTTTTCAATCAAAACAATAAGGTCATAAATGGTAATAAAACAAATACCCAAAGGTTTATTTCTTGTATCAACATATCGTGATCCATTTCTACATATGTTGTTCCTATAATAGCCAAAGGTGCAGCTATAAACATTATTTCTGCAGTATTTTTCTCAGGAACGATAATCGCTAAGATCAATGCCATTAATAATTGTGCTATAATGAGTTTTAACACAGGTTTTGATTTTGTAGATTTCCTATTATACTTTATCATGTATATTGTAAAAAAAAACAATGTACAAATTGCCAGAACTCCTATCGAAAAAACCCCTCCTTTATAGCTGTATCCTTCAAAAGAAAATGACAGTGGTTCTACATAATCTGTAATTGAATAAAAGGAATCGTAAAATAGTAACGTATAGCAATTAGTTATGATATAAACCACCAGCAATCCAATAATTGGAATAATCCAGTTCCTATAATTTTTGGGTTCGAAAAATAAAATTCCTAAAAACACGATAAGGATAAATCCAATACTCCAAAAATAAGCCAAAGAAGCCAATCCGATATACAATGATGCATCCAGAACCTTTGACTTCAAATTCTTGCCATTTCTTAAACTCAGAACACTCCTAACCCCTAGAATAACTAACAAGTTTGATAATAAGATATGTATATTAGTAAATGAATTGGGTATCATAGCTGTCAGAAAAGCAAACAAAAGTATCGTATGTGTACTTTTCTGGGTTATATCATTTTTTTGAGTTATTAAGTTTAGTATAAGCATAGACAGAATGTATGCTAATAGTCCGCCAATAAACAAAAGAATCGCAATATAATTGAGCCTGAAACCATTTTTGTAATGGCTTATTGTATATAGCACAGACATATATAACCCAATGATTATAAAATTAATTGGTTTTGATTTACTAAAAAAGCTTGATAACACTAGTATTTTTTATATTTTTGCGTCAAACAATATATTATTGTTTCAAATATAATATAACTTATTTATAAAAAGATTTTAGTTAGTTTTTTATAAAGAAATTGAAAATCATATCATGAAAGATTTTTTTGAAGCTATTCAATCTCTATTTGTCGACGTTCTTTTCGCTCCATTAGACAGTCTTAGAGCTTTAGAATTAGAAAGTTGGGGAGCCGCTAATATTGTAAATTGGTTATTTATGATTATTGGTTTTGTGGCTTTTTTCTATTGGATGAAGGAGTTGAAAAAGTTTAATGACAACAACGAAGAGGATAGAGATCCAAAAGCTCACTCTTTTTTAAATTAGATTATTAAACTTGGATTATGCATTAGAAAATCTATTACATCTGTGAGCTACTTCAAATACTGATGTTTCACTTCTTTTTCTTGATTTTAGCGTAGCCGTGCTACGATAAAATCAAGAAAAAGCCATTATTTAATGGGTCTCAAAGCTTCATTACGAGGTTCTAATACATAATCCGGGTTAACAGTATACACTACAAAAAGCTCATTGAAATTAACAATGAGCTTTTTATTACAGATCAAATCCTAGGTCTTTTCTGTAATACATTTTATCAAAATGTAATTTCTCTATATTCTGATATGATTTTTCCAGTGCCTTTCTAAAATCTTCATCAAATGAGGTCACGGCAATAACCCGCCCTCCATTAGTAACTATTTTATTTTCCTCTAAACTTGTCCCTGCGTGAAAAACTACTGAATCTGAAATCTGATTAATTCCTGTAATTTCTTTTCCTTTTTCATACGCTTCAGGATATCCACCAGAAACTGTCATTACCGTGGTAGCACTTCTTGGGTCAATCTCAATATTGATTTGATCTAAGGTTTGATTAGATACGTGCATAAATAGTGATACTAAATCAGTTTTTACTCTTGGCAAAACAGCCTCTGTTTCTGGATCTCCCATACGCACATTATATTCTATCACTTTTGGTTCATCCCCGACCTTAATCAATCCAATAAATATAAATCCTTTATAATCTATTTCTTCCTTTACAAGACCCTGAACCGTTGGTTTGATAATTTGTTCTTCGATCTTGCTCATAAAAACCTCATCTGCAAAAGGAACTGGTGAGATCGCACCCATTCCTCCTGTATTAAGACCCGTATCACCTTCTCCTATACGTTTGTAGTCTTTGGCAGTAGGCAGTGTTATGTAATTTTTACCGTCTGTTAGTACAAATACACTTAATTCGATTCCATCCAAAAACTCTTCGATCACCACTTTTTCACTGGCTGCGCCGAACTTTTTATTTGTCAACATATTTTCGAGTTCTGCCTTAGCTTCTTTTATATCGTTAAGGATGAGAACTCCTTTACCAGCAGCAAGCCCGTCTGCTTTTAGCACATATGGAGGTTGTAACGTTTCCAGAAATTGTTTTCCCTGATTAACAGTGTCCACAGTAAAGCTTTGGTACGCAGCCGTTGGGATGTTATGCCTAAATAAGAATTCTTTTGCATATTCTTTACTACCTTCTAACCTAGCTCCTTCTTGTGATGGTCCAATAACCGAAACTTTTTTTAAATCATTATCTTCTGCAAAGAAGTTGGTAATTCCTTTTACTAATGGATCTTCTGGTCCAACCACAACCATTTCTATTCCTTCTTTTAAGACTAGTTTCTTAATTGCTTCAAAATCTGTTACGGATAATGCTACGTTGGTAGCAATCTCAGATGTTCCTGCATTACCGGGTGCTACAAATAATTTTTTGCACAAACTACTTTGTGCAATTTTATATGTAAATGTGTGCTCTCTTCCTCCTGATCCTAATACTAAAATATTCATTTTTGGCGGTTGTTTAATGATGTAACTCGTTGTGCATTTATATATTTTGATTAAAACTCGACAATTCGATTACTTCTACCCTAGTAAAAGATATATCGAGAATAAAGTTTCCAGTTTAAAAAGCTATGATTTATACAATTTTTTTAGATTATATTTCGAAAGTCATTCGAATTGATACTTTTTTATAATTATAGCTACAAAACACACTAAGTTGGTATAATTCTATGCTTTCAAAAATAATTCTTTACCGCTTTTCTTACTAATAATTTTGACATCTATTTTGTTTATTTTAATGTTTGATGAGATATTTAGATATTGCGTATAATTGTACTGCTCAAAATACTCCTCTTTTTCAATAGAAGTGGAATTACTATAGAAAAAAATACAATTCCATTAAACCTCACCAGCATTGATTCAAATATCAATGAAATAAAAAGTATTAAAAAAACAGAAAACTCATTTGGACTCCTTCTCATACGAACTGCTAGCAAAATAAAAATACTAACTAAGGCTCCAAACCCCAGTACTCCGGTTTGAAGGAACGTTTGAAGAAATTGATTATGTGCATTGTAGGTGTTTTCAAAATTAAATGTGTATCCTAATTTTTTATACCTTTTGATCAAAACATCATTAGCATCTCCGATTCCATATCCTAATATTGGTGCTTCCTTGATAAGTTCTAAGCTAGCACTCCACGATAACAATCTTGCTCTTTCTGAGGTGGAATTTGCGTGTTCTGTGGTATTTCCAAATGCTCTTACTTTAGAATAAAAATCAAAGACTCTAGGATTATTAAGGAAAATCAAAAGACCCAAAAAAAACATGATGAACATTGTATGTTTTCTGCTTTTATTTTTAATATCAAAAATTAATAGTAATGACATTATTATTAATGTCAAATAGGCAGCTATAGAGGCTAGTAAAAATATGTATAGAAATAGTATAACAACCAAAAAAGTTCTTAGTGATGTGTCTAATCTTTTTTTTAGATAATAACTTAACACTAATAAAATATAGAGTGAAAGATAACTAGGGTTAATTAGTTTGGAAAATTCGTCGCCCACGAAATAATTCCAACCATTTGTTAGTGCATCTATAAAAACACTTAGGTCTCCCATCGAAATTTCAAATGAAAAACCACCTTTTATAATAGCCATTACATTGTATATAGCTATTGAAAAGTTAAGAAAAAATGAGATTACCAATCCCAAAAGCAAGAAATCAAACAATTTTCTAACGGTGGATGCATCTTCCTTTACATAAAGAAAAATTAACGGAAATAATAATAGAGATAAAGAGCGTTGTATTAGATCATACCCATCAGAAATATTTTCGGTATATAATAAGCTAATTAACATCATTACAAAGTATAATGGAAATAA
This sequence comes from Aquimarina ulvae, assembly GCF_053613295.3. NCBI lineage: Bacteria > Pseudomonadati > Bacteroidota > Flavobacteriia > Flavobacteriales > Flavobacteriaceae > Aquimarina > Aquimarina ulvae. The sequence continues at coordinate 70,322 of NZ_JBSIBP030000010.1, read as the reverse complement.
CAGAACTATTTTATTACCAGAATCAAACTTTTTACCAGATTTAAAAATATTAATCAACCCTAGTAGAATAGAGATAATAAAAAATGGAGTTGGTAGGTTAATCCCTAATGGTAATAATAAAAAAGCTATATATAGGCTATTCCAGAAAATAGTGCGCGCCAAATCCCCATCATGTTTATAAAACATTTCTGAGATTTCTATTATTTTTTTACGTACTGGTAGCACTAGTTTTACTTTAATAAATATAAGTTATACATTCGAATACATACTCAGAAAGAAGCCTTGGATTAATTTGATCTGCTACTTTCAATCACTTAGCTTTTGAAGTCTCTATTTGTTAATACGCTTTTTCCTGTCCTTTTATAAGGTTAATAATTGTATCAAATATGATTTTTAAATCCAATAATAAAGACCAATTTTCTATATAAAAAATATCATATTTAATACGATTTATAATATCTTCATCACTTTCTATTTCTCCTCTATATCCTTTTATCTGAGCCATTCCTGTTATACCTGGTTTTACTGAGTGTCTAAATACAAAATTATATTTATCAATTCTTTTTCCATAGTCTTTTGTATATAAAATCATATGTGGTCTTGGGCCTACCACGGACATGTCTCCAAAGAGCACATTAAAAAATTGCGGCAACTCATCGATACTGGTTCTTCTGATAAAACGTCCAATTTTAGTAACTCGGTGGTCATCTTTTTTAACCTGTACCAGGTCCGAGAAGTTTTCATGTCTCATGGACCTAAATTTATAGCAAATAAACTCTTTGTAATTAATTCCATTTCTTCTGTGGCTATAGATTAACGGACCTCTAGACTCGATTTTTATAAGAATATATAGTACAGGAATTAGCCAAGAAAGAATAAAAATGATGACTAACAAAGAGAAAACGATATCAAAACCTCTTTTAATGGCTCTATTGGTGGCACTATTTAAAGATACTTCGGGGATCGAAAGCACGGGTAGGTACTCATAATAGTCAGTTTTAAGTCTTTTTGAAAAAATTCGTTGAGAATTAGGTATAAATTTAAGCACACTGTAATTCTGATCAGCGTATTTTACGTATTCATTCACTATTTCATCAGAGATTTCATCTATGGAACAGTATATTTCATCTACCTCTTGCTTCCTCAAAAACTTAAAACTATCTTCTATTTTGTTAGGGAGACTATCAGAAAACACTTCCAATACTTTATAGCCTAAGTCCTTTCTTTTCTCAAAAAAGGTTTTAAGTTGCTGTGCGCTCTTATTATTTCCTATAATAATTACTTTCCTATTGTTTCCGCCTAAGTATGAACGATATCTTCTAAGGGCGTAGTATATAATAATCTTTACTACGCCTACCAAAGCAATTGTTGTTGCAACAAAGTTAAATGTGTCTTTTACCGAAAAGAAGCTTATTTTAAGTATTCCGAAATACGCAAACAAAAGTATTAAAATCAGCAGCCCTTGTTTTATTAAAAGAGAAATAATAGTGATCACTCTGGTAAACCTATATACCTCATAAAAATTAAGTAAGTAAGCAGCGATATACCATACGAATGATAAAAATACATACAACTGATTATTGGCTATATCTTGCAGAAAATAAAAAGAAGACGTCAATAAAATGAGTAGATCAATTACGATGAGTATTGGTCTAATTAAGTACGAATATCCTCCTCTTTTATGGTGCATTCTATATCAAGAATATGATGAAAAATCTTTGTGTTCGCTTCTATATAACTCTTCATCAGACAAGCTTTTGAAGTACTCTACAGTTCGTTTCATTCCTTCTGATCTATCAATTTCGGGTTGCCATTTTAAAATTTCTTTGGCTCTGGTAATATCGGGTTGCCTTTGTAAAGGGTCATTGACCGGAAGTGGTTTATATATTACTTTTTGCTCTGTTCTGGTTAACTTTATGATTTCTTCTGCAAATTCTCCAATAGTAATCTCATTAGGGTTACCGATGTTTACAGGATATACATAGTCACTAAATAACAATCTGTAGATTCCTTCAATTAAGTCATCAACATAACAAAAAGAACGTGTTTGAGATCCATCACCAAAAACAGTAAGATCTTCTCCTCGCAGCGCTTGCCCTATAAAAGCAGGGACCACTCTTCCATCATTCAATCGCATTCTTGGACCATATGTATTAAAAATACGAACAATTCTGGTTTCTATTTTATGGTATGTGTGATAGGCCATGGTTATTGATTCCTGAAATCTTTTGGCTTCATCATAAACTCCGCGAGGGCCAATAGTATTGACATTACCGTAGTAGTCCTCGGTTTGTGGATGAACTAAAGGGTCTCCATAAACTTCGCTAGTAGATGCTATTAATATCCTTGCACTCTTTTCTTTTGCCAGCCCTAATAGATTATGAGTACCTAAGGATCCAACTTTTAAGGTTTGGATAGGAATTTTAAGGTAATCTATTGGACTTGCAGGGGAAGCAAAATGTAATATATAATCTAATTTACCAGGAACGTATACAAATTTTGAAACATCGTGATTATAAAATTCAAAATTTTTCAATTTGAACAAATGTTCGATATTTTTTAGATCCCCTGTTATAAGGTTATCCATACCTATAACATGATACCCTTCTTTAATAAATCGATCACACAGGTGTGACCCCAAAAAACCTGCTGCCCCTGTAATTAGAACTTTTTTCATTTTAAGCTTTTATATCCTTTCTTCCTATAGAAAAATAGGTAATTCTTTCGTTTTCTACCTCCTTTAGATCATATAAGTTTCGTCCATCAAAAATAACGGGGCTTACAAGATCATTTTTTATTCTGTTGAAATCTGGTGTCCTAAAAATACTCCATTCTGTACAGATGATCAATGCATCTGCTCCTTCTAAAGCCTCATACATAGAATTCGAAAAAGTGATTGTATTCGAATATTTTTTGGCAACATTATCCATGGCTTCAGGATCAAATGCTTGTATCTTTGCTTTATAGCTCAGTAAGCTGTCAATAATGTCCAAAGCTGGTGCTTCTCTAATATCATCGGTTTCAGGCTTAAAAGCAAGTCCCCAAACTGCAAAAGTTTTTCCTTTAAGATGATTTTTAAAATAATTTTTAATCTTTGAAATTAATGCTACTTTTTGACGTTGATTTACTTCGATAACAGATTCTAAAATCTTAAAATCATAATGATCTTCTTTTCCGGATTTATGCAATGCCTTTACATCCTTAGGAAAACAAGAACCACCATAACCAATACCGGGAAATAAAAAGCGCTTTCCTATCCTAGAATCCGTCCCCATTCCTATTCTTACTTTGTCCACATCTGCCCCAACCTTTTCACAATAATTAGCGATTTCATTCATAAATGTAATCTTGGTAGCTAAGAAAGAATTTGCTGCATACTTTGTCAATTCTGCAGATTTTTCATCCATAATAATAATAGGATTACCTGATCGAACATACGGTTTATAAAGTTTTTCCATAAGCTTAGTAGCTCTTTCTGAAGAAGATCCAACTACAATACGTTCTGGCTTCAAAAAATCATCTACTGCAAACCCTTCTCTTAAAAATTCCGGGTTTGATACCACATCAAAATCACATTGAGCATATACTGAAATAGCCGCTTTTACTTTTTCAGCAGTACCCACAGGAACTGTACTTTTATCTACAATTACTTTATAATCAGATATAAGCTTACCAATTTCTGCTGAAACACCAAGAACGTATGAGAGATCAGCTGATCCGTCCTCGCCTTCTGGTGTTGGCAATGCCAAAAAAATAATTTCTCCGTGATCTACACCTTCCTCTAGCGAAGTTGAAAATTGCAATCTATTTGCTTTGATATTTCTCTCGAACAAGACATCTAAATGTGGCTCATAGATAGGGACCACACCATCTCGCATTTTCTGAACTTTATGTTCATCAATATCAACACAAATTACCTCGTTACCTGTCTCTGCTAAACACGTTCCTGTAACCAATCCTACATATCCCGTGCCTATTACTGATATCTTCATTTATTTATTTTATGATATTTTATCGATTAACGAGATTCACTAAGAATCTTTTTATGGATGTTCACCAGGTTCTTTTGGCCTCTTCCATTAATTAGAATAAAATAAAAATCAAAAATCGCGTTTTCTTATGATTTATCAAGCTTTTTGCGAAGAATAAAACGTTTAAGTAGCATTTGACAACTATTTAGTATGCCTTCTCTTCTCCCTGAGATATATTAAAAATGGTTTTGATTATTATTTTAACATCTAATATCAAAGACCAGTTTTCTACATAAAACACATCATATCGCACCCGATTTTGCATATCAGAATCCTTTTCAATATTTCCTCTGTGTCCACTGACTTGAGCCAGACCCGTTATCCCTGGTTTGACATTATGTCTTATCATAAAACGGTTAATTTTGTCTTTATAATCATCCGTATGGCTCATTAGCAATGGTCTTGGTCCCACAACCGACATCTCACCAAATAAAACGTTAAAGAACTGTGGGAGCTCATCAATACTTGTTCTCCTTATAAACCTACCTACTCTTGTTGTCCTTGAATCATTTTTTGAAGCTTGAACTCGATCGGATTCTTTGTTGGGTGTCATAGAACGAAACTTATAGCATAAAAACTTATCAAAATCAGCACCATACCTATATTGTCTAAAAAAAACCGGTCCCTTACTTTCTAACTTTATTAATAATGCTAAAATTGGCGTCATCCATGAGAGTACAAAACAGATAACAGCAAGCGAAAAAACAATATCGAAAATTCTTTTGATTCCTCCTTTTAGAGTGTCATCCAGCGGAATTTTGCGTAACGAGATAATAGGTGACAAATCATAATAATCCAATTGAAGATTTTTAGAAAACAACTCTTTATCATCTGCAATAAATTTTAAGATTTTTAAATTTGTTTCACAAAAGTCAATAAATCTCTTTATTTGATCATTGCTAAGTTCTTTTACCGAGCAATACACTTCGTTTATATTTTTTTCTAGTATAAAATGAAAACTTTCTTCTATCGTACCCTTTTTATTAGGTATATCTTTATCACTGAAAAAACCTTTAAATCTATATCCATACTCAGGAGAATATTTGAAAAATTGTTCCAACTTTATTGTTGATTTGTTTACCCCAATTATGACAACATATTTATTGTTGCTACCTGTTATTATCCTATATTTTTTAAATATTTCGAACAGCAATATCCTCCAGAAATTAATTATTAGAAGTAAAGCAATATAAAACTGGATAATATTTTTAGTTGGGATGAACTTTTCAATACAATAATAGTATGCAAAAACTAGCAGTACCAGTAGCGTTGTTTGTGTAAAAAGCAGCGAAATAATTTTAACCATCTTCGTAAAACGATATACGGCATAGACCGATACAAGCACCGACAGTATAATCCAAAAAGTGACTATAAAGCAGATATCAATTACATCCTGAGCAAGAAAAAAATAGGATAATGAAGAGACTATTAATAAGTCTATTACATATAACAAAGGTCTTATATATTTAGAATGTTTTCCTGTATGCATAATGGTTAAGAATTATTTTCTCTTTTCCATTGAGAATATAATCGCTCTATTGTTTCTTGAATTTCTTTTTCAAACCTCTCTCTGCTAAAGGACTTAGAATGTTCTCTTATCACTTGTTTGTTGAAAAATTTTTTATTTTTTTCAAAAAAATGTACTGCTTCAATGAGTGATGCTATGGTTTGTTCCTTATAAAAAACACCTGTTTTGTCAATTACCCCACTTTCTGAAACAAAAATTCCTTTAATCGTTTCTAAAACTCCTCCTTTCGCGTAAGCGATTACGGGAACTCCGCACGCTTGTGCTTCTAGTGGAGCAATTCCAAAATCCTCTTCTGCCGCAAAAACAAACGCCTTTGCTTTTTTTAAAATTTCACTCTTTTCCTTTGTATCCAAATATCCTTTTAACAGAATGTTATCAGAACAAAGTTTTTTAATCTTTTTGTAGTCTGGTCCATCACCTATGACTATTAACTTAGCTTTGATCTGTGCAAACGCTTTTACAATTAAATCAACTTTTTTATAAGGTACCATAGAAGAGCAGGTAACATAGTAATCAGATATTTCTTCTGAAACTTCGAAAGCACTGGTGTCTACTGGAGGATAAATTACCTGAGCTTCTTTATTATAAACTTTCTTTATTCGACCCGCTACATATTTAGAATTTGCTATGTAGAAATCAGGTCTATTAGCAGTGCTTACATCCCAAATCCTGAGGCGGTGCAGAATATATTTAGCAAGTACTCCTTTAATGCCTTTTTGAAAGCCACTTTCTGTCAGATATTGGTGGTATAGATCCCAGGCGTATCGTACTGGAGAGTGCATATAGGTAATATGCAATTGATCCTGACGGGTCAACACCCCTTTTGCAACGCAAGAAGATGATGATACAATCAACTCGTAATCTCGAAGATCAAACTGTTCGATAGCCAAAGGGAAAAATGGTAAATAGGACCGGTATTTTGTTTTACCAAAAGGTAATTTTTCAATAAAAGATGTTGTTACTTTGTTGCCTTTAAAGATGTTAGCACACTCAGCATCATTCAACGTATTCACTAAAGTGTAATGATCAAAATCACTCCAAATATTAGTAAAGCTTTCTACACAACGCTCTCCGCCTCTATATTGTGTATACCAATCATGTATTAGGGCTTTTTTTACTGTATGTATCATGTATCGGTTAAGGGCTTTTGAATGTTAGATTCCCAAAGGATTTAGAAATCTTTTAACTCAAAATTTCTGATCTTATTTCATCATATTTTTCAGTAACGTAAAAGTAACTCTTTTTAATAATTTATTGTCGAATTTAAAAACCTTCTATGTTTATTCGTTGAATTTGGGCTTTTAGCTGTAACTTAAATACTTTTAATCCTTTATTTTCTCATTTATTGTGAAAAACAAAATTGAATTAAAAAAGCTAAAAAAAACAATCCCATCGTGTCTATTTAGTACGTTCTCAAACATAAAACAAAGAAGAACCAACACCAAGAATGGAATATAAAACTTTATCAAAGACCATCGAACGCATAAAAAAATTGACAAAACATATATTAAAAGCCCTACTATTCCTGAAGCTAAAAGGACTTGGAGATACTGACTGTGCGTATTAAAACGAAACCTGGTAAAAAGATCAGTATAACCAAATTCTGTATCGTAACATCGTTGTAATTCTTTATTTATAGTACCAATACCATAACCAAATATCGGTTTTTGAATGATTTTTTGTGAAACACAATGGTAAATAACACTTCTTATGTTTTCATTAGATATTAGTGGATTAGTGTTCTCATATTTTCCTGGTGGTATTGCATTTTCGTAGTTTTTTATCTCTTGTATTTTGCCAGAAATTGGCTTCCAAAAAATCACTAACCCTGCACAACACAATAACGAGAATATCACCAAAATACGTTTTTCAGAAACCTTTAGCAATGACAGAAGTAACCATATAAAGGCAATAGCGGTAGCAAAAAAAGGCATTCTGGCCCCAAGAATATACAACCAATATAGAAAGTAGATTATCAACAAAAACCTTAGTCCTTTGACAATTTTACTTTTCTTAGCCTTAAACAATAACCATAAGACACTCAAAATCGCGAAACCGATCCATAATGATAAGTATGTTCCATGAACGTCTATGGATTTCTCTATGACATTTCTTACTTCCCAGGAAGTGATGTTAGCATGGTAGAATATTTCAAAAAAAGAGATGTGCAGGTATAATAGTAATAGAAAATTAGCAGCTATATATATGTAAAGTACGATCTTAAGTTTTTGCTTATTCCAATATTGGGTTTCAAGAGTTAAGAATGAGAAAGGCAAAAGCAAAATTGGAGCGGTACGAACAATCATCTTAACTCCAGAGTCAAAATTATCTAAATGAAATAAGCTACCTATATAAATAACGCTTAGGGAACCTAAACTCAGTAAGTATATCGTTTTTTTAGTAGTCCAAAGTTTTCTTCCCTCTAATATAAAATATAATATGGCAAGGGTCGTCAATGTAATTATTAAAGTACTATGAACACCTCTTGGCGTAACTGGAAACAATGATAAAGCACAGATTAAAAAAAAATGCAACTTCTCATAATATGATGTAACCTTTATACTCATCCTAATCCTTTAAGAATCGTTATGTGCTTTTTTATAGAAAATTTCCAATCAAATTTTTTAATCTGTTGTAATCCTTTTTGTTTCAGTTCTGACATTAGCTCATCATCTGATAGCAGTCTAATTATTTGTTCTTTTAAGTTAAGAGGATCATTAGGATCAAAATATAGTACTGCATCCCCTCCTACTTCTGGTAAACTTGCTTTATCAGAACTTAAAACCGGCACCCCGCAAGCCATTGCTTCTAATAATGGCAAACCAAAACCTTCATACAAAGATGGAAAAACAAATAGTGTCGCATTTTTATATACTTTGGATACTTCATCGTCAATAACATAACCTGTAAAATGAATGTTTTTAATTAAACCGTTCTCTTCTATGTGACTAAAAATCTCCGTGTCCTGTGTTATAAAACCCTTTTTTCTTCCTAATATAACTAGTTTATATGTTTTCTTTAGCTCAGCTTCGAGTTGATTATATGCCTTTAACAACGTTATAAGGTTTTTGTGCGCTTTAATATTACCAACGAACAAAAAGTAATTTAATGGTAACACTAGGTCAGAATTATCCGTTGTTTTACTCGCAAAATTTTGATCTATCCCTCCATAAACAATGTTTATTTTAGTAGAATCTACAGAAAAAAACTTAAGAATTTCTGATTTAGAAAATTCTGAAACGGTGCATATTTCATCACTTTGTTCTATAGCATTTTTATAAAGTATTCTGGCCCAGAGCCTTTTGATATATGAAAAATATTCAGGATTCGATAAATGGTTGACGTCATGGATCGTTACCATTCTTTTAGCAGCTTTTATCGGTAATAATGGTGCATTAAAATGAGGTGTCCAGAACACATCACATATGGGAATTCGGATTGGATAAAGTAATTGTTCTTTAAACGAATATACATTGGCTCGAAACGAAATCACTTTTACTTTATGACTCCAATCAAACTCTCGAATTGTTTCAGGATCACCCAACACAACAACCTCATCAACATGGTCTATAATGGATGGGATTGTATTTTTAATATAAGTACCAATTCCCGAATTGTGAATGAGTCTAACGTCAATTACTAATCTCATTTAATCTATCTTTTTTAGTTAACAATAGACCAAATAGTATCCAAGGGTATAGGAAATATATTTGTACCCCAAAAGAAAACAGGGTTAGAAATCCAAGTAATAGTAGTTTAAGGTGTTTACGATGCCTTAACGTTTTATATCGATGCCACATAATGAAAAAAAAGAAAAACAGCCCCAAAAGCCCGTTATCAACCAATATATCAATTAAGCCTCCAAAACCATGTGCATCTTTTGTTCTGATTTTTTCAGGAGGTAGAGGAAATACACCCCTATACTCTTTGTTGTTACGAAGTAGTGGGTAATTGCCGGTTCCTATTCCAAATATTGGATAATCTATAATCATTTTTGGCACAATGAAAACCCCAGAGATCCTACCCATAATAAGATTAGGGTCTTTTGGCCTCATTTTTACTGATTGCTCAATTTTGGTTATTTCACTAACGTACATACCTCCGATGTTGATAAACAAAAAGTAGAAACCAATGATTCCCAAAACAACCAAAGGATACACAAATGATTTTATCTTTTTTCTTAAAAATTCATAATTTTCGATCCCTATCCATAACACCGTGCATAAAAAACCAGATTTTGACTGTGCCATAAACAATATGACAATAATTAAAAAGAACCTTTTTGCATCTCGCTTTTTTGATTTTTTAAAAAAGCTAGTTAGCATAAAAATGAAGCTTAGCATTAATCCAAATGGTCCACCTTCTACAAAATATCCTCTTAATCTGATATCATAATTATATACTAATCGGGTATCTTCAATACTCAAAAATTCTACTAAAACTAAAAGATAAATCACAGCAAAAATTGCTGTAATAACTATATTTAGGTCAATAAACTTTAAAAGATAATAATAAAAAGTTTTTCTTCTTCTAAGTATCTCAAAATACAACACAACAAAGTTGCACAAAACCAAACAAGTTATTAATTCTACGAATCTTCCAATAGTGATCAAATAAGGTTGTTTAAGAAATGATTTCCCCAAATATTCAAAATCGGTAAAACAGGTTGTTACTATTGATATTAGTGTAGTTATGGTAAAGAATACTAAGAGATATACTACATATTTATGAATCCTTCTCGAAAAGACCAAAGGTGCTAAACATAGCAATAAAAGTTCAGAAACTTTAATTAATCCAATTTTTACATCTGTAAATTGAACGCAAAATGTCAAAAACAACAGGATTAGAAAATTAAGTATCTTATTTTTATTTTTCAAAATGTTATGTAGTAAATACTAATTTTATAATCTTTGGAATACGGTAAAAATTACCCGACTTGAATCTTCTAAAAATTGTTACCGTCAAAATAAAAAATTTAACAGACCAAAGGTAGTTCTTATAATATCTTTTTGAAAATAAGATTCTGTTCCGAAGGGAGGTCAGATCAATAAAGTCCGTTTTTTTATTTTTTTCGACTGATAATGTGGATTTACCTTGTTTATGATACACTCCAAAGACATCCAAAACCCTAACCTTTCCTCCAATTTTTTTTGCTCTTTCAGCCCAATCTAATTCTTCAAAAAAAAGAAAATATTCTTCGTTCAATAACCCAACTTTTTTTATAAACGCTATAGAAATAATCATAGATGCGCCAATAGGATAATCCACTTTGTAATTGTTGATTTTAATATTATCGATGGGTGACCTACCTTCTCCTAAGTGCGATGTTATACCGGAAAACTTGTGGTACTTTCCTCCTATAGTTTGAATTTTACTGGGTTGGTCATACTCTAGTAAGGGTGTCCCTAACAAAGTGTTTTCAATTTCTTTTTTTGAAATATTCTTTAATTTCTCTTTTATTTGGTGTAAAGTATCAGGAGCTACTATAGTATCATTATTAAGCAACCAAATATAGTTGTCTGAAGATCCAAATTTTTTGATGTAATGTAACGCTATATTGTTTGCTGCAGCAAAGCCTTTATTCTCTTTTGCTTTTACAATAAGAAGTTTTTGCTCAAAAAACTTGTTTTCCAAATCTTCTTCCTGCAGTGAAACATAATCCAGTGATTTACCAATCAAAGGTTTCACGTATTGCGGGAAAGTTGTGTTAATCTCGAATTGTTTTTCACCAGAAGCCCAATTCTTCAAATCATCAAAGTCATTATATAAATTACTATTGTCTATTATTATGATATGAAAATTTTGGTCTTCAAAATGATATAAAGATTCAAGACACTCTATCGTGTCTTGAAGACCATTAAAATTTACAAGAATTATATAAAATTTATTTTTCAAAAGTATCGATATATTGAAAACTTATTTTTTGATAAAAATAAAGGTCGCCTGATCTCCTTTCTGTTGTTTATTTAGCTTTTTTGACAATAATGAGTAATATAGTCTTTTTGGTGACAATCTTTCGAATACGGTGAGGTTCTCCTGTTCTTTTAATGAGATATCGTTAGAATAATTAATACTTGCCGTAAACTGAATTGACATCGAATCAAAAAAACTGTTTTTAACCTTTAAATTCTGTTGCTCTCCAAGTAAATACATCCCTTTTAGAGAAGGAATAAATAAATGTCTGGGTGCATCGATTTGAAACCAATGATTAGCGTACTTTTCAAAAGCAGCCGAAGAACTGATAGGTACTCTAATAATCAATTTACCGTGATCAGCTAATAAGCTTTTAACCTTTTGTAAATGTTGGTTAGGGTCATCCAAGTGTTCTAATACGTGACTCATTATGACAACATCATATTTTTTTCTATCCTCAAGAAGTTGATCTATGGAGACCTTTTTAATAGAAATACTCTCACTAATAATATCTTGATCGAGGTAAGGGTCAATACCATTTAATTTTTTAAATCCATATTTTTGAAGTTTTTTTAGTAATGCGCCTCCTCCACATCCAATATCCAATATCGCTGTTTTTTCTTTATCCGGATTACATAGTTTTATAGCTTTCAGATTTGAATCAATGACAAAAAAACCACTCAAAATAAGTCCTAAAATATTTCCCTGACCTAAACTGTACGCATCCGTTTGGTTTTTAATCCAGCCTTTCAAACCTTTCCTGCTTTCCTCTGCAAAAGAATAATAATTTTCAGGGTAATAATTCCCTAAATTTTCAGGAATATTTTGCAGCGTTAGACTGTTACAATTTTTACATAACAAGTATTGAAATACATGTTTTGTTCCAAACATCATCTCTCGCACATTCAATATTTTATAGTGTTTGCCTTGGCAAACTTCACAGGTATCTTTTATCAAATCAAGTTATATTTCTTTAACCTTAGACCAAATTAAGGTTTATAAAACAATACTAAAGTCAAAAATATGTTTTTTAAATTACATACGTGATAACGCGATGCTACAAATTGAATTGCTTGTCTACCTTTTATTTTTTACTATTCGATAATACAGCCATTGAAGTGATATTACATACAGTAGTTCTACAAAAAGTATTGTATAAAAAACACCCTCTGCGCTATACACCTTTGCCATATATGTACACGTTAACATACCGATCAATGGAATAAATAGAAACGTTCTCATAATTGCTTTTTTCTTGTCTAATGCTAATAACAACAAATAGACTGGACAATTAAAAATTACAATAACCAGAGCTAGTAAGGCCAAATGGAGTAAACGTGTTGATAATACGATATAGTCCTTTACAAAATATTCCATTATTGGTTGTTGAAAATTCCATACCACAAAAATCGCAGTTAGCATAAACAACACCACAAAAAAATAGGTCTTCTTTACAAGCCGAACTGCCTGATTTTTGTATTGCTCTATGCTTTCTGAAATTCTAGGAAGCATCAAGTTGATATAAATAGAAAAAGGTGCTCGCATTACATTATATAGCTTTTCCACAGCGGCAAAAACCCCTACAATTTCATTGGTTGTAAAAAAACTAAGTATGATAGGATATATATTAGTAGACACATACACACTAATATTTGATACAAAATAATGCGCACTTCCTTTAATTTCAGTAATCAGTTCGTTATATGAAAAACCTACCCGTCTTAAATTGATTTTCTTTTTAATTAAAAAAAGAGAAATAATTCCACTAATCAGAATACCTAAACCAAAGATGAGATTAATGTATATATAATCTTCAGGGTTTTTAATCACTACAAAAATCCCTATTAGATACAATGTTTTGTTTAGTATGGTTATAAAGCTTAGTCCTTTGATCAATTGAAGCCCTTGCAAAGCCCAGTTCAGGTTTAAAATAGAGGAAAAAGGAATCACTAAAGACAACAAAAATAATGAAGTGTGTTTTTTAAGATAGGGTATTGTCACCATTAATAACAAGAACAACAAGCATATACATAAAAACAAAATAGTTTTGGTATATGTTGCTTTTATAACAATTGCATTTCTTTGTGGGTCTGTTTTGCTTTTTGATAAGCTATTTACTCCAGAAATTGTATATCCGTAATCAATGATCAATGATAAAAAAAAAGTAGTGGAAAAAGCTATAACCGACAATCCATAATTACCCAGACCAACCACTTTGATTAAGTATGGTATAATAATTACTGGAATCACTAACCCATATAAACTACTTACTCCAAGAAAAGCTGAGCCTGAAAAGAAATATTTTAGGTCTTTGGATATGGGATTCATATAGCGGGGCGCGTTTCAAAAATTAAAGTACTTAATAAGCCTTTTCTTCTCCTTTTATTGCATTTAGTACCGTTAGAAAAATAATTTTTATATCTAAAAGAATTGACCAGTTTTCAATATAGAAAATATCATATTTTACTCTATTCACTATATCTTTATTGGTTTCTATTTCACCTCTAAAACCGCTTACTTGGGCCAAACCTGATATTCCTGGCTTTACAAAATGTCGAACCATAAATTTATCCACCTTTTGCGCAAAGTCTTCGTTGTGTTTTACCATATGAGGTCTGGGACCAACCACAGACATGTCGCCTTTTAGCACATTTATAAATTGCGGTAGTTCGTCTATACTAGTTTTTCTTATAAATTTACCTACCTTGGTAACTCTAGCATCTCCCTTTGTGGTTTGTTTACCACTGGTGTCTGGTTTCATAGATCTATATTTATAGCAATAAAATTCTCTGTAATCAAGCCCGTTTCTTTTTTGCATGAAAAACACAGGGCCTTTGGACTCTATTTGTATCAATAAAAAAACTAGTGGCGTAAGCCAGGAAAGAATAAAAATTAAAACTCCCAATGACAGCAAAATATCAAAACTTCTTTTTATAAATTTATTAATTGGATCATCCAAGGGAATTTCTCTAAAGGAAAGTACAGGAATATACCCATAATAATCAAAACTTAGCTTTTTAGTAAAAATATCTTTATTGTCCGGTATAAACTTTAGTACTTTAAGGTTATTATCCGTAAAATTAACTATTTCACGAAGTTGTTTATTAGTAAGTTCAGCAATAGAGCAATATATTTCATCGATATTGTTATCTGCTATATAAGTAAAACAGCTTTCTAAATTAAATTTTTCTTTTTTTACACAAAATTTCCGTTGAATTTTATATCCAAAATCACTTCTTTCTTTAAATGTTTCAATGAGTTGATTTGTTTTTTGATTGTCTCCAATCACCACAACATTTCTAAAATTACCTCCTAATATCTTTCTATATTTATTCAAAAGAAATAACAACAGGTATTTAGCAAACGCAACGGCAAGAAAAGAAGTGAAAAAATACCTTGCTAAATCAAGCCTACTAATCTCTGGTTGTTTGAAAAACCCTATAAAAGCATATAGGATTAAAGCAAAAATTATAAATTGTCTTACTAAACTGGCTAAGGTTTGAATTGCCTTGGAAAATCTTTTGGTATCATAAAATCTAGTAGTCATTGATAGAATAATCCAGATAGCGGATATATAAACAGGAAATAGTAAGTTGGGTGCTGATTTAATATCCAATAAAAAAAGAAGTGAATTTAAAATCACTATATCTACCAATAAAAAAATTGGTTTGATAAAACTTGAATAGCCTCTTTTTTTTGAATTCATTAATAAAAATATAAGATTGTATTTGCGATTAAATACGGTTTTTTTCTAACTTATCGTACAAAGCTAAAATAATTCTAAATTTTTTCTAACTTATCGTACAAAGCTTTAAGAATTTGGTCCTTACCAAACCTATTCGCAATGTAGTTTCTGGCTTTTAATCCGACCTCATAAGAAGTGTTTTTATTGTCAATCAAACCGTGAACTATTTGGACAGCTTTTTTTGTGTTATTTTCGGACAAATAATATCCGCCTTGCGATTCTTCTAAAACACTTTTAACTTCGGATTGGCTATTTCCGGTTACTAGTGAAGGTTTTGCACTAGCCATCATTCCTAGTAACTTCGAGGGCATTACGGTATCAATAACATTTTCTTTTTGAAAAAGCAGATGTAAATCAGCACTACACAGCAAATCAGACAATTCTTTATACGGTACTGGTGGGTAGTATTTAATAAAATCATATTTTTCGATTTTGCGCAACAACCAATCTTTATTTGCTCCATCACCAACAACAATAACTTCTATCATTTCATCATCTAATTCTTTTACAAATTTCAAGAAAAAATCCCAGTCTTGCTTATCTCCTATATTTCCTGAATAAAGAATCTTAAATTTATCTGATTGTAAATAAGCATGTTTTTGAAAATTTACTGGATTTATGGTATTAGCATCTACCCAGTTAGGGAAAAAAAAACGTTCTGTATTGGTCTTTTCTTCTAATCTTGTAAGCATTGTATTACTTATGGTACTTGCAACGTTAGCTTTTGAAAACAACCATTTTTCTATTCCAAAAAGTAACTTGAATATAAAAGCTTTAATTCCTCTTTTAGAACTTGCAACTCCTGACTGCAACGCAGCGTCAAACTCAAAATCCTGCACATGAACCCATAACTTCGCATTGAGCCTTTTTTTCAAGACCCAACCTAATAAGATTGAAGTAGTAAAGGGTACTACAGAAATTACAATATCAGTTTCTTTAATTTTAAACAAATTAAAGAATGAGCCCAAGGTAAAATCTAATAAATGAATAATTCGTTTTAGAAAGTTAGGCTTAGCTGGAACGTACTGCTTATATCTAAATATCTTTATTCCATCTACATCTTCTTTATAAAATGAATTCTTTTTTTTGTAAGCGTCTTTAATCTCCCACTGAGGATAATAAGGAAAACCCGTGATTACATTTACCTTATATCCTTTTTCTATTAAATACCTTACCATTTCAGTAGAATACAAACCTATTGCTGTATCCTCTGGATAAAAGTTTATACCTATTAAGGTTACTGTTTTTTTAGACAACTTTAATTTCCTTTAAGAGTACTTTTTTATTAATGTAGCTACAAATATAATACCTTTATATGATGGCAAAATTCTTTCAGGCATTAATTTTGATAGCTAATTAAGATTTTATTAACTTATTATGAATTTATTATAAAATATAGCTTTCTGACTAAATTCCTTTTTATGTTATCGTTTTTAGATGATTTAATCAGGCTATTTCTGTAAAATAACTCGCTTACTTACAATCATACATAATCAACATGCACGAAATTCTTAGAAAATTCCTGATGTCATTAACACTGTCATTTTTTGCATTAAATCCTATATTAGGGCAAAATCAAGATTGGAGAAATGCAATTAATGGTAATCCCATATATTCTAATGGATATTGTGACCAACCCTATATTATCATTCTCGAAGATGCTAAATGGTTATGTGTATTTACAACAAACCAAAGAAACGAAGGAAGTAAAGGGCAACATACTGTAAGCTCTATAAGCGATGATATAGGAAAAACGTAGTCTAATCGATATAGAATAATTATTCCTAATAAACTTATTGATTTAAGCAATCAATGGAATGGAACGGTGAAAATTTTTTGGAGTGTAGGAAAACCAATTAATTTTAAAGGAGGCATGATGGTAGCAATTACAAAAATTGGAAAACATTTGCTTGAATATAGTGAAGGCTGGTTACTTTATTGTAAAGATATTAATATACAAAAAAAATCCTCAAAAATTAATTTTCGAATTACTGCCCGAAACGGATACAGGAATAAAAAATCCTAAACTAGGCATTATAAACTCAGAGCTTAATATTGTACAATTAAATAATAGAACTCTATATTGTATGTAAGGAACTGCTTCTGGACATCCTGCTGAAACTTATTCAAATAATGATGCGAAAACTTGGACACTACCACTACCGCCAATCTACAACAATGCGACTTAACTTAAAAACCACAGGGCTTGTGCCAGAATATGGAAATGTAAAAACGGAAAGTTTTTGCTTTGGTACCACAATAATGGTACACAGGATTTCAGTTCGAGAAACCCAGCGTGGATAAGTGAAGCTGTTGAAAAAAGCGGAAAATTCCTAATGAGTTTTTAAAAACGTTATGATATCGGTTTGAAATATAAACAGTTATTAAAAAAAGTTTAGTTGCACAATGGAATAGTGATGAAATATCTAAAAATAGTGAGCTAAAGATACCAGCAGCATCCAAGAGTTCGTATGTTGATGGTTTTACAATAGATTTTAGTCTGGTAATAACAACTTTATCTTTGGGACAAAAATTGTTATCTATAAAAGATAAAAATGGGAGGCTGATCAAATTAGAAACAGATTATTTTAGAGTAATAAAAATTAGTGTAAATGATGGTAAAATTACTGACTCGTTTATCTCTGATCCAGGTATTATAAAAGCCTCTGGTATAAAGCAATCCGTTTGAGAAATTGTTGATAGTGGTCCAGATTTTATACAATTTGTTATAGATGGTATAGTCAACAATGGAAGAAATATCCGTGAACCCGGTTGGACTCATTTCAATGCTAATATTGACGATTTTAACTTCGGTTCTATTAAAATTGGTAATTTTAAACAAGGGCTAATAAAAATGAAAGGAGGGGTTTCTAGCCTCCGACTCTATAATAGACCGTTAATAAATATAGAGGTTATTGGCAATCATAGATTTGAACAAAAGATGTGAGAAAATGGGCAATTACACTGCACTGATTAAGTTATTTCATCATTATTTTTCCATCCATTTCTTCCTAAATTCGCCAATTTCACCTTTTGAGTAAAAATGATTCGTAAATTTAGAGTTTAACATGCTATTTATATAGGCTTCATTCAGGTTTATTTCTTTCTTAAATTCTTTATACTCCTTATTATAGCCTTTTAAAGTTCCAACATTTTTATTTTGCAATTTGAAATTTTCAATCCCTAAGAAATTACTGATAATACGTTCCTTTACACTGTCTTCCAAATCTACTCTCATTAGCAGTATATTAAAATTATTTGATGTTATAATTTTATATTTTTTCTCAGTCGGAAAAGCGTGTTCATATATATCTACATTCAGACATGGTTTAAATTCCTTATCAAACCACATTAAAGGAGTATCATGATCATATAAATCATAAAATAATTCAATTAATGAGTCTGTATCAGAATAGGCATTTTGTTTTGTGTAATAATCCTTGTTTTGAAAAAATGCTGATATATTTCTTTCGATAGGATTTCTTACTAATGAAATAATATAAACAGGTTGCTCATTATTTTTTATAAAAAGGTTATGTAGCCTAATTCCTCTTTGATCCACTACTTTTGGCTCTATTGATCCTGTCTTTTCCAAAGAGGATTTATGTACTTCTTTAATGTATTTCTCGTTTAATCGATGTATATGATAGACAATTTTGTTTTTTTCTTTAAGGCTAGAATATATTGAAGATGACGCAACTTTACCCATCTGATAGACTAAAACCAAGTCTTTTCCCAAAAACTTATATTTACAATAATTAAAACTATCTAACAGGTAAAACCCGACTGCCCTAAGCCAAGAATTTCTTAATTTTTCTTTGATAACTTTATTCATTTCAAATTAAATTATGCTACAGTATTAGTTGAACAGAGGTCATATTCTAGTTGGTATTACGTCTAAAACAAGCTCAAATATAGAATTAAATCTCTTGTTTATTTATCATGCCTTTTTCAAAAATATCCAACTTTCCACCAACCGTATAGTCAACTACTTGCACATCTTTTTTATCAAAAAAGCTTTTCGCTATACTATATTGAACCTCGCTATGCTCTAAATTGGGAGTACCCCATATTTGATTTTTAAAATAGTCTTTAGAAAAATGGTTCTCGTCTTCTCCTTCGTGTTTCTTATATACCTGACTTTTTCCCTTAAACTTATAGCTATGATCAATTCCTACAATAGCAATTTCTAATGGGTTTAAAAAATTACTTATCTGAAAACAAGGGTATGAAACTGTAACTCCATTGGCAATTGTTTGCTTTATATTATCCGAAAAATCATCATTCTTGTGGAAGTTCAACACAAAAATATTTTTCCTTTTTCTTATTCCTAAATATATTGCACGAGGAGGAACAAATAAAATAGTGTTTGTTTTATTAAAAAAGCTTCTGTTTTGCCATAAGATACTTCCATTTACGCAAACGATAATATCAGGACGCCAAGTTGTTTTTTCATAAAGCAAATTGATTTTATTCATACCAATACTTACGTGATTTTCAAAAGCATCAAAATCAGTTTTATTAAGACTAGGTCCATTACCTACAATAAGTACAGGTTTGTTTTTCAAAGACTCTAATAAAGGCCAGTTATTATATCTGTTTAGAACCAAAAAGATTACTTTGTCAAAAAAATCTCTCAATGGTTTGCTTAATTTAACAACCTTATCAAACAGCCTCATTCTCTTTATTGTAATATATAATGATGATTATTGGAATAAATATCAACGTAGGGGTAAAAGTATAATAACTTGGAACAGATTCCAAACAGCCAAACAAAAAAAAGGAGACAAATATTACCATAAGATTCAAATCTTCCTTTTTCAAAAGTATGATCATTGTTTTTCGTAAAAAATATCCTAGTATTATAATACCAGGAATTCCAAAATCGTAAAAAATCTGAAGAAAAATGTTATGTGTTGTTCGTAAATTTACATTCTGCCGTGATATATAGTTGCCAAAATTATTTAAGCCATAACCTGTTAAAAATCTCAAATCATTGAATGTATTACTCAATGCAATCCCCCATATTTTTGGTCTTTTAAAAAACCCTTCCCTTAGTTCACCTGGTCTTTTGAAACTTTCAAAGATGTCCGTATTATAAAAGATATTAACAAAAAAAATAGCGGATAGTGCTAATACAACCCAATAACGAGTAAGCAACCTTATAATCGTCCTTATACCCATGCCTATAATTACACCCAAAATTAAAGAAATTAAAAGAGGAGATCTCGAATCCAGAATAACCAAAAGATAAATACACCAAATATATAGTATAGTTAAAAAGATTTTGGTCAAAAATTGCGATGTGTTTTTAATGAGATATAATATCAATAAGGACGTAATAGCTATCTGAATAGAATTTATTGTTAATCCACTAGCCATTGGAAAATTGACTCTGTAAGCAACGATATTAAACAAGCTTAACGTTTTATTAATTCCTGTCTTTAAATGAGCATACGCTACTTTGTACCAAATAAAATTAATTAAGTTATAAATAATCAGATTATAAGCTAAAAACCTTATAGCAACATATATTGATTGATTTTCGAATTTGGTTTTAAAAAAAAAATACCACAACAAATAAGAAAAAAGAATACCAACAATTTGTAATGTTAACGAAGAAAAAATTAGGGTATGGATGATTATATAAAGAAAAATACCTAAAGGTAATAAATTATCCTTTTGAAGAGTAATCTTCCACCTATTTAGCTTTAAAATGTGTATTGCAATGAATAAAAACAAAACAAAAGAGGCAATAATCTTTTGATTCCCATCGATGTAGGATATTAACCTTAAGAAAAACACATAAAAAATATCCATTATTTTTTTAGATGTTTTAGGTTGTTAATTGACACCATTATTGGAATAATGACTATAATGGATATTATAGAGAAGAACCAAATCCAATAATTTTCTAATACCATTCCCGAAAGCACAACAATAATCAAGAGCAAATATCCTAAAACTATTACACTTTTAAGGTTATTTACTCTTTTATTCATGTAAAAGAAATAAAAGATTGGATTAACAACAAAGTACAAAAACACTAAAATTATCATACAGATAAATTGAATTTCTAAATATGCGTAGTTTGGCGCAATGATTAATAATATTTCCTTAGAAAAAACAATTAAAAGTATTCCTAACAAGAAAACAAAATATAAGATAGGTATCGTAAGCTTTTTAAATGCTTTTAGAAAAACCCTTCTATCGAGATGATCTTCTGCACGTAATACTATTTCATTTTGAAAGGCACCGATAATTGAATTTGATACTAGCGTAAAGACATTAATAAAGATTATCAATAAATGTGTTTCTGCAACCATCTTTTCTCCATAGTAATAATCACCAAACTGCCTGGACAAATACAATACAAATACAGTAATCCCCTTCAATAAAGTAAACTTATTGAAAAACCAAAATCTTGAAATGCTAAAGTCAAACTTTCCGAGAGAAAAGAAATTAACTCGAAGATTTTTTTCAAAATGGAAAAGAGCATATCCTATAGCAATGGAACCGCATATGCCTGCTGCTAAAGTGATAGAATATATAATATTATCAAAAAAGGATAAGAAAACAACGCTTAAGAATATAAAACCCAAAGTAAACAATAGGTCTTCAATTATTATTGACATCCAAATTGTGTTATTTACTCTTGAAAAATCTGCAAACAACCTAATAGCAGAAAAAACAAAGGCAACGATATTGGCTGAAATAATTATTTCTACATCATCAAAAATAAAAAAACTTAGTACCAACAAAAGTAAATGAGAGACAAATAGGTGTGTCTTAATTTTGTCCACAACGTTTGTGTCGTCTTTACCGGTTAGATGAACATCCCGAATTTCTGAAAAACGAGTTATATGCATACTATCAACTCCAAAAAAGGACAAAAACCTTGCTGTTGTATAAAAAATCGAAAAACTCGCAACCTCAGGGATAGGAAAAGTATTGATAATATATAAGTTAAAAAGAAAAAAAACTCCCTTCACCAATGCCTTCATTGATAAATTTTTTATTCCTTTATTATTTAAAAGCTTTCCCGTTAACTCAGCTACTTTATTAACTCTCATTCTTTCTTTTTAAAAATCAACAAAATTGATACTATAATAACAATAGTAATTCCCATTTGTCTATATAGGATATGTTCAAAAAGCGAATTAAATATCACTACTAAAAAATATAGGGATAACATTTTATTTCCATTGACAATCCCTAAATATAAAAACCATCCGTAGAACAAAATTATAGCTAACAGTCCGACGACACCTCCAGTAAAGTACTTCTGTAAAAATGTATTATGGGCATTAATCTTTACATCTACAAGGTTTTTTTCATTTTTTGAAAGTCCTTTATTATACCGCGTTTGGTGTGATCCAATTTCCAATTGCGGCGATTTTATATATAAATGATTATTCTTTGAGCAATGATTATAGGTATTATTATCCCCTGCAAAGCCTACTAAAGCAATACTTTTTGAACTTTCAACTTTTGTTGTTATTGATATTCTATAGTATCCGTCTTCTTCTCTTTTAATTTCTTTACTCAAAACATCTTTTCCAACCTGAGATAGAATTTTATCATTCGTGTCAAACACAACCATTTGGGTATTTATTTTACCTAGTCGAACTATTACATCACTTTGGTCTGATTTAATACTTACCGAAAACGTATAGAACTCATTATCCTGTAAATCATTAACCGTTTGGTATAGCGTATGTGATAGGCAATTATTAGGTTTAGAGTATATTGAAAATGTACTGTCCTGTTTTTCTACAAAAGCGCCTTTTTTTTTCCATAAATAACTCTGTAGGTCTTCAGTATCAGTAAGAAGGTTATTTCTTAAAGTATTTAGATCGTTTTCATAAATTCTTTCTTCGACAATATTTGTAACCGTTTTTTTTCCTTCACAATATCCAAAACCCAATAACGGTACTTCGTTTGATTTGCTTAATAAGGCCGTATAAATTATTTTCCTTGGATTATATTTACTTTCTTTTCGATCTTCGTTTTTCCCTTGTAAAACACCTAAAACAAAGACAATATCCTCTGTTAAATTAAGGTTTTTGTGCTTAAAGCTTTTCTGAAGAACTATTGTTACTAACCCTGTTACGAACGCTAATAGCAAACCAGCTATGACGATTTTCTTTTTTTTATATAATAAATACGCAAGACATATTAGATAAACAAATACTATAGCAATATTAGGGAGAGACATTGGGTATACTAGGGCGAACAAAAAGAATACAACTAGAGAAAAATTAAGTATTTTATGTCTTTTATCTTCTAGCAATTTCTTTGTTGCAAAAAACAACGCTAATAGCATAATTAAAGACAAATACGGCTTATGATAATATGAATCTAATTGATCTATCTCAGGCCTTAAGAGCGTCATAATATCTGAAAAGAACACAAATTGTTTTTCAAAAATAATTTTTAAGTTTCCTTTAAAAACCTGTGTAGAAACGATTGAAATAAATTTAAATATGTATAGAATCGTTCCAACTAAAAAAATGCTTTCGAATGTTTTATTTTCCTTTTTTGTAATAAAAGGTGAAGAAAATATGAATACAAGTGATGAAATATATAAAGGCAACACTTTTCTAAGCCATTGTGTGATGGAACAGTCAAAATTCGATTCAATTAATGGTATTAGTGTGAGGATAAATATGAATACAATAAAACAAACTTTCTTACTTTTATCTTTTGATAACGACTTTAGTTCAAAGGGAGCTGTAATAAAAAATAAGACAGTAATAATATTTATTATTGCGAAATCTAATATTGGAAATAGCGCTAAAGCAAAGAATAAAAATTTGTTTATTTTTCTTTTCATAAATGATTGAAAGAAGAAATATAACTATCTCCTATTGATTTTAGATCAATATTATTATAGCCGTAAAAAGCTATACGATTTACATTAGCCGCTTCATAATCGTTCATTGAATCACCTATTAAACAAATAGTATACTTTTTATAATGATATTGCTCTATAAGTTTAGAAACTAATTGTGTTTTGGGTGTTGGAGAACCGTGAATAGAAATGAAATAGGAATCAATACCTAATTCTTTGCACAAAAACCGAAGCTCTTTCTGATCTGAGCCAGAAACTATATGAAAATTATATTTTTGAAAATTAGCTTTAATAAAATCAACAGAATCTGTTATCAGATTATCAGGATTTACAAGTCTTTTTTTCATTAAAATCGAAAATTGATTGGCGTAATCAAAAATCTTATCTTCAGTAATTGTCTTTCTTAGTATTTTTTCATAAAAATACCGAATCTTCACATATCTAGATAGTCCTCCATTAATTCTATGGTAGATTATTAATTCTTTAACTAAGTCCTCTGGATAATTTTTAAATATTTCTTTGAATCCCCAATCTCTTACTTGCATTGAATCCAAAATAACACCGTCAAAATCCCATAATATAGTTCCAATCTGTTGTGTCATCAAAGAAGTTTTTGTTTGTAAATCATTTCTGCTAGTTGAAAATCTTCTGGCCAATCCACATCTAAAGATTCATAACCTTCTGTTACATATAAGTATGGTTTTGCACCTATCCTATCTCCATACTTTAAATAATTTTGTCTTGAGCTGATAAAAAAACCACTATTTATTTCAAAAAATTCTGGTAAAGTTTGTGTGCGTGGCCATTTTTCAACGGACCTATCATAGTTAATTGGCTTTTCTTTATCCCATAAAAAGGTTTGAACCTTATTGACAGTCATCAAGCTATCAAAATTATTTGTGCTCAAATATTTACCAATAGCCTTTTCAAAAGTAGAGACAGATATAAATGGAGAGGTTACGTGAGTCCATAATATATGGTTATCTTCTATTATAGATGGCACATACTTAACTACATCATCTGTACTTGTAGAAGATGTTGCTAGATGATCAGGCCTTATGTCTATACTTATCTTTTTATTTTTAAAAGATTTAGACACAGCAATTACTTCAGGATCATTGGTTGACACCACTATAGTATCGATTCCTGAGACCTGAAGAAGTGTATTGAGTTTTATTTTTAATAAACCACCTTTGACCCCAGCAAAATCTTTTGTATTTTTCTGAGGAATCCTTTGACTTCCTAATCTACAAGGGAGAAATATTGTCATCTTGATTATAAAAAACTATAAATAGATAAAACCTCTAAACTCTTATATTTGGTTGGAGTAAAAGATCGCACATTAACACCTGAAATGTTAACCGCATCATCTATCACCTTTTGATTTTCTTGAGCAATAACAAACTGATTTTGATTTAAATTTACATCGTAACCATCAAAACCAATCAAATAAATTTCGTTTACGCCAAGGTCAAGTGCAACTTGGATAGCGATTGCCATTGGAGAATCCGTTGTTACATCGGTAAAAGTTATTGATTGCAACTCTTGAGAAAAAGCTCTCATTTCTTCAGGGATAGATGTCCCCATTCTTCGCGGAAAAGGTGGATATACGCACATATGCTTAACATTAGAGAAACTCTTTGTCTCATCCAATAATTTATCGCTTTCAAAGCCTACTAACCCATAATATTGATCCCCTTCTATTTCCAAATACTCTTTAGCATTACGAACTCCGGCATGAACTAAACAGATACTATGCTCGTTGTTTTCTAAAAATTTCTCAATAGCTTTTTTATGTTCTTTTGCGGACTTTCCTCCTCCTAGAATAACTGCTTTAGTATACTTATTAGTTTTCTTGAGCTCTGGCAATTTCAGATTATCTCTAACCTCTTGTTTTTGGTTATGTAATGCATTAATAATACTTCCTAGCGGGTATCTATTCAGGCCAATCCATTCCATTACCTGTTTTTGTGGTAAGGATTTAGCACCAGAAAACATATAAGGAAAGCTTGTACCCCATTGATACTGTTTTCTAAGCTCTTCGAATTTACCGACTACTTTACTTAAGATATGGTGCGTAAATGTTAATCCTTTTTTACTCTCAAGGTATGTTAATAAAAGCTCAGTTTTTAAATTACCCGCTCCTCTTCCCATACCAGTAATTGTGGCATCAATTATGTCACAACCTGATTCGACTGCCGTAATTGTATTAATCAATGCCATTTCTAAATTGTTATGTCCATGAAACCCTAAAGGAACTTTTGTTTTAGAACGAACAAGTGCGACTATTTTTTTAACATCCTCTGGCATAACACCTCCAAAAGAATCTACCATGTAAAAATAATCTACGATCTCTTCTATACCTTTCAAATTGTTTAAAAAACCGGTGTCTTTTTCCCAATTAGACATATACATGACATTAAAAGCCACTTTAAATCCTATTTTTTTGACAGCCTTAGCTAATTTCAAGGCTCGTCCAATGCTTTTAGGATCTACTGCTATTCTAACCATGGAAACGTAATTTATACAAGGATCTAATAACCCTTCTAAAATATGTGTATCACGGATATCCTTTTCATTTAGAATAATAACCAATTCTTTACTTGGCATTAAAGCTTTCAAATTCTTTAAAACATACTCTGGACAATAGAAATATTCCCCAAGATAACCCTCTAACGGAGTACTTCGATAACCAATCTCTACGTATTTTATAGGCAAAGCCTCCATGGATTTAGCATATTCTTCTACTAGTATATCGTCAAAATCCCATTTGGTGTAATACCCACCGTCTCTCAAAGTACAATCTAATATTTCTGTTTTCATAATTTTATAAATTGAAATACTTGTATTATAAAAATCATTATAACCTAGACCACCATTCCGGCAGCTACAGTTTCATTTGTTGCATCATCAACCAATATAATACTTCCGGTCGCTCTATTTTCTCTATAAGAATCAATCATCAAAGGTTTTGTAGTTCGTATTTTCACCTTAGAAATGTCATTCATACATAGGTTTTTATCGTTCTCTTTTCTTTCTAGTGTGTTTATGTCTATTTTATACACAACATCCTTAATAATAGCCTTTTGATCATTGGTAGTGTGTTTAATAGAATATTTGCCTCTTGGCTTTGGAGGGTCGTTATGCAGCCAACATAACATCACTTCAATATCTTGAGATGCCTCGGGTTGATTATTGGACCTTACAATCATATCACCTCTACTTATATCAATATCGTCTTCTAATGTCATAGAAATGGACATTGGCGCAAATGCTTCTTTTATTTTATTATTAAAAGTATTTATGGTCTTAATTGTAGAGGTAAAACCTGAAGGCATTACAGTTACTTCATCGCCAGGTCTGAAAATCCCACTGGCTACTCTTCCAGCATATCCTCTATAATCTCTAAATTCTTCACTTTGAGGCCTTAAAACTGTTTGTACAGGGAAGCGTGCGTCTACTTTATTTATATCACTGCTTATATGCATTGTTTCCAGTGTATGTAATAAAGGTGCACCCTGATACCAATCCATGTTTTTTGAACGGTTTACAACATTATCTCCTAATAAAGCGCTAATAGGAATAAAACGTATGTCTTTTACCAAAAGTTTTGATGAAAACTCCTCAAATTGTTGAATCACATCATTATATATGTCTTCTTTATACTCTATCAAGTCCATCTTATTGATACAAACTATAATGTGTGGGATCTGTAATAATGAAGCGATAAAAGCATGTCTTCTGGTTTGTTCTATAACTCCGTGACGGGCATCTACCAAGATAATTGCCGCATTAGCTGTAGATGCGCCAGTGACCATATTACGGGTATACTGAATATGACCGGGAGTGTCTGCAATGATAAACTTACGTTTTGGTGTCGTAAAATAACGATATGCTACATCAATAGTAATGCCTTGCTCTCGCTCGTCACGTAATCCATCTGTAAAAAGAGCCAAATCTACCCCCTCGTGTCCCTTCTTTTTACTTGTTGTTTCAATCGCTTCGAGTTGATCTTCAAAGATAGATTTTGAATCATATAGCAATCGTCCAATTAAGGTACTTTTACCGTCGTCTACACTACCTGCGGTAGTAAATCTAAGTAACTGATTATTGTCTATTTCCATTGCTTTTTCTTAAAAATAACCTTGTTTCTTTCTATCTTCCATAGCGGTTTCAGAACGTTTGTCGTCAGCTCTGTTTCCTCTTTCCGTATGTCTCATCGCTGCTACTTCTTCTACTATTTTTTCCAATGTGTCTGCATCTGATTCTATACCACCGGTAATAGTTATATCCCCAAGAGTTCTAAAACGTATTTTTTTTGAAATTACTTCTTCGTTTTCATCAAGAACCAAAAATTCTGAATTGGGTATCCAAGAGCCATTCCTCCAAATAACTTCTCTTTCGTGCGCAAAATATAAAGATGGTATATCTATATTTTCTCTTAATATATAATTCCAAACATCCATTTCGGTCCAATTACTTATGGGAAAAGTTCTAAAATGCTCTCCTTCAAAATGTTTCCCATTAAAAATATTCCATAATTCTGGTCTTTGATTTTTGGGATCCCATTGACCAAATTCATCTCTATGTGAAAAGAAACGTTCTTTGGCTCTTGCTTTTTCTTCGTCTCTCCTTCCTCCTCCTATAGCGCAATCTACTTTATTATCCTCTATAGCATCCAGTAATGTTGTGATTTGTAAGGCATTTCTTGTTGCATTTTTCCCTTTCTCTTCTGTTACCCTGCCTTGGTTTATAGATTTTTGAACCGATCCAACAATTAATTGCACACCTAGGTTGTTAATAAGGTCATCTCTAAACTTAATCGTTTCTGGAAAATTGTGCCCTGTATCAACATGCATAAGGGCAAACGGAATTTTAGCCGGGTAAAATGCTTTTCTAGCCAGATGAGTAACTAGAATAGAGTCTTTGCCTCCTGAAAAAAGTATAACTGGATTTTGGAATTGTGCCCATACTTCTCTCAAAATAAAAATTGCTTCAGATTCTAATTCATCCAGATAATTTAAATAGTATTTACTCATTGTTTTTTGAGTTCTAGTTTATTCTTAATTTTTTCATAGATCAATTCTACAGATTCTTCAATAGAATTAAGATCGGTTACTTCTATATCAGGGTTTTCTGGCAACTCATATGGAGCAGAAATTCCTGTCATGTTTTTTATTTCTCCTTTTCTTGCTTTTGCATATAATCCTTTTACATCTCTTCGTTCACATTCTTCAATACTCGTATTAACGAAAATTTCTACAAAGTTAATAGGATTTACAGTTGTTTTAATAATATTCCTGTCTTTTTTGTATGGAGCCACAAATGCAGCCAATACTACAATTCCTGCATCAATAAATAGCTTAGATATTTCCCCAATACGTCTATTATTTTCAGAACGATCTTCTGGAGTAAAATTAAGATCTTTGTTAATTCCTCTTCTTACATTATCTCCATCTAAAACATAGGTTCTTACATTATCTTTGTAAAGTTTCTGCTCCAAGGCACAGGCAATAGTTGATTTACCAGATCCTGATAATCCAGTAAAAAAAACTAAAAAAGAATTATGTTTGTTTAATAAGGTTCTTTCTTTTCTAGAAACTTTATAATCGTGCTTTATGATGTTCTTTTCCATTTTTTAGCTCTTCTATATTTCTTTATACCATAATCTATTTTATACCAAAGTCTCTCATGCATATAATATAAAATCATTTTGGTTACAACTTCTGACATCCCAATTTGTAAACCAACCATTGCATTACCTGTAATAAGCCAAGCTATTAACATTGTATCAAGAGTGCCAACAAACCTCCAGGTGATAGTTTTTACTAAATGCCTTTTTTTACTATTTGGTATTTTATATTTAAACCACAGTCTTTCGTGTACATAATACAGCACCATTTTAGTAATAACCTCTGCAAAACCAATTTTTAAACCGGACATTGGATTACCTGATATAATCCAAGATAAAACTATCGTGTCAACTGTGCCAACAAACCTCCATGTAAATGTTTTTGCAAGGTGCCTCTTGTACGATTGATTTTTCATTATTTAGTAACAAGAAAATAGTTGTTTAACATATTTTCTCTGTTATATGTCATTGTTTTTTTTGTTTTCATATCTAAAACCTTTAAACCTGTTGCCTCACAAATAGCTTGTCCAGCTGCGGTATCCCATTCCATTGTTGGAGCAAACCTTGGATAAACATCGGCTTTACCTTCTGCTACTAGACAAAATTTTAAAGAACTTCCTTTTGAAACAATATCAACCTTTTCGTATTTTTCTTTTAATGATTCAACAAAATCTAAGGTATCTTGATTCATATGAGATCTGCTTCCTACTACCTTGATAAGATCCTTATTGTTTTCTTTCCAATTAATTAGATCAACATCTTCGAAAAACTTATAAGAACTTAGGTCTTTGTAGTTGACAATTGATTTAAAGGCTTTTTTGCTTGTTACATCTGCATAATACAATTCTTTGGTCACTGGAACATAAATAACTCCAAGCTTCGGTTCGCCCTTTTCTATCAAAGCAATATTTACTGTAAACTCTCCATTTCTTTTAATAAATTCTTTGGTGCCATCTAAAGGATCAACGATCCAACAAACATCCCAATCTTTACGCTGTGCATAGGCAATTTCTTTATTTTCCTCGCTAACCAGAGGAAGGTCTAGAGGCTTCAAGATTTGGTTAATAGTATCATTCGATCTCTTATCAGCTTCAGTTAGCGGAGATTTATCCTCTTTGACTTCAACTTTAAAATCTTCTTGATATATTTTTAATATCTCTTCTCCTGCCAGAATTGCGGCACGAATTGCAGTGTTAAGTAATTCTATTCTCTTCATACCATTTGTATATCCTGTTAATTCCATCTTCTAATTCAATTCTATGTTTCCAACCTAAGGAATTCAATTTTGTAACATCCGTTAATTTTTTTAAGGTGCCTTCTGGCTTTTCTTTGTTAAAAACCAAACCACCTTTAAACCCAACAATATCTCTGATTAATTCTGCAAGTTCCCTAATCGATATATCCTTACCCGTTCCAATATTAATATGTGTGTTTCGAATTTCTTTAGAATTACCATCATAAGTGTCTTTAAAGTTTCTGTTCTCCATAATATAAACACAAGCATCAGCCATATCCTCGCTCCATAGAAACTCTCTCATAGGATTACCACTACCCCATATTTCAACAGTATTGTCAGAGACACCAAAATTTTTCAAATACTCTATTGCCTCTTCGATATTTTTTTTCCCTAAATCTTTTGCCACTTGCTCGTATTTAGATTCTGCTAGCAATTTGGCTAAATGCATTTTCCTTATTAATGCCGGTAGGACGTGTGATTTCTCTAAATCAAAATTATCATTAGGGCCATATAAATTAGTAGGCATTACTGATATGAAATTAGTGTTGTACTGTAAATTATAACTTTCGCACATTTTAATACCGGCAATTTTAGCAATAGCATAAGGCTCATTAGTATATTCTAACGTATCTGTAAGCAAATACTCCTCTTTCATTGGCTGTGGACAATTTCTTGGATATATGCAGGTACTTCCTAAAAACAGTAATTTCTTAACGTTATTGACATAACTGTGATGAATCACATTATTTTGAATCATAAGGTTCTGATAAATAAAATCTGCTCGATATTTATTATTGGCGACTATTCCTCCGACCTTAGCGGCAGCTAAAAACACATATGCTGGATTTTCTTTTTCAAAAAAGGACGCTACCTGAGTTGTATCTGTAAGGTCAAGTTCGTTATGGGTTTTTAAAACAAAATTGGTATACCCTTTTTGTTTAAGGTTTTTTAAGATTGCACTACCAACCAACCCTCTGTGACCTGCAACATAAATTTTGGAATCTTTTTGCATTTTTATTCAAAATAGTTCAAGGTTGTATATCCACCGTTTTGCAAATATTGATCTTTTTTCATCAATCTCAAATCACTTTTCATCATATCCTTTATTAGGTATTTTAATTCATATTCTGGAATCCAACCTAGTTTATTCTTTGCTTTAGAAGCGTCTCCAATTAACAAATCGACTTCTGTTGGTCTGAAATATTTAGGATCGACATTCAAAACTTCTTTACCAATTGGTAATTGATAATCTGGATTATTACATGCCTTTATAAACCCTTTTTCATTTACGCCTTCTCCTTCGAATTCTAATTCGATCCCAGCCTCAGCGAAGCTCATTTTTACAAAATCCCTTACCGGTGTTGTTTTTCCTGTCGCAATTACCCAATCTTCTGCTTCATCCGCCTGAAGAATCATCCACATCATTCTAACATAATCCTTTGCATGGCCCCAGTCTCTCTGCGCATCAAGATTTCCTAAATAGAATTTATCTTGTAGTCCCAATGCAATTCTAGATGCTGCTCGTGTAATTTTTCGAGTAACAAAAGTTTCACCTCTAATAGGGGATTCGTGATTAAATAATATTCCGTTACAAGCATACATTCCATAGGCTTCACGATAATTAACTGTTATCCAATATGCATACATTTTTGCAACGGCATATGGGCTTCTAGGGTAAAAGGGTGTTGTTTCTGATTGAGGAACTTCTTGGACTTTTCCGTATAACTCTGACGTGGATGCTTGATAAATTCTCGTTTTGCTCTCCAGGCCTAAGATTCTAATAGCTTCGAGCAGCCTCAACGTTCCCGTTGCGTCCGCATTGGCAGTGTATTCTGGAGTTTGAAACGAAACATGAACGTGACTCATCGCAGCCAAGTTGTATATTTCATCTGGTTGAATTTCTTGAATTAACCGTATTAAGTTAGTACTATCCGTCATATCTCCATAGTGAAGATGGAAGTTTCTGTTTTCCACATGAGGGTCTTGATACAAGTGATCTATTCTATCTGTATTAAAAAGAGAGGATCTTCTTTTCATCCCATGAACCTCATAACCCTTTTTTAATAAAAACTCGCTTAAGTAAGCTCCATCTTGCCCTGTAATTCCGGTTATAAATGCTTTTTTCATTTATCAATTTTATTTATGAATAAATTTCCAACAACTCTGCATCGCTTGCCAATATTACAACATCTCTTACAAAGTATGGTATCAATATAGTTTCTCCAAGTTTTATCTCTTCGAATGTTTCTTTTGTTTTTATAGTCAACGAACCACCTACACACATAAAAACTACAAATGAATCAATGTCATGATAATTTCTCTCTAATTTGCCTTGAATCCTTAAATAGTTGGTAGTAAAGTAAGTTCCCTGTATTAAATTATTTACTTTATTTATTTTCCTTTGGTAATTGAGTTTAAAGTCTTTTTTTGAATCAAAACCTAATGCATCTAATGCCAAATCAGTATGGAGTTCTCTTGCATTACCTTGATCATCTAGTCGACCCCAATCATACACTCTATAGGTAATATCGGAAGTTTGCTGAATCTCGGCTATTAAAGACCCTGCCCCGATAGCGTGTATCTTTCCTGCATTTATAAAATAACTATCTCCTTTAGAAATATTTTCGAAATTTAGAAGCTCCTCTATGTTGCCTTTTTCGAGATAATTTTGGTATTCTTTTTTGGTCGTCTTTTTGTTAAAGTCGACAATCAGTTTGGCATTTTTATCAGCCTGTACAACATACCACATTTCGGTTTTTCCAAAAGAGTTATGTCTGTTTTTTGCTAATGTATCATTAGGATGTAATTGAACGGATAAATCTTCTTTGGCATCGATAAACTTTAGTAACAGAGGAAAGTGATTTCCAAACTCATCATATATTCTTTTACCGACAAGTTCTTCTTTATATCTTTTAATTAATTCTGTCAAACTTTTTCCGGCTAGTTCCCTATTAGAAACTACTGAGATATTATTCTCAACTGTCGAAATTTCCCAACTTTCTCCCACATTTCCTTTAGTTGTAGGTTTATTCAAAAAACTTTGTAGTTTGTTTCCTCCCCAAATTTTTTCTTTCAAAATGGGTCGGAATTTTAAAGGATATAACATTTTTCTAAATAGTCATTAGTTTTTTCAAAGATTTCCTCCAGTCATCAATCTTTATATCGAAGTTTTTCTTAATTTTTCCTTTACTTAACACGCTGTATTTTGGACGTTTTGCAAAAGTAGGGTAATTATCTGTTTTTTTAAGCTTAATTCTCTCCAGTTTCCCTGAAATTTCAAAAATTTCTCTTGCAAAATCATACCAAGTGCCACTTCCTAAGTTACTAAAATGATAAATCCCATAGTTTTCACTTTTAGAATTTATAATTTTAAGTAGAAAATTAGCAAGGTCATTGGCGTTTGTAGGAGTACCGCTTTCTGTAGTTGTAATAGTGAAATCTGTTTGTGTATTCGACTTTTCCAGAATGGTCTTATAAAAATTTTTACCATTTTCAGAATAGAGCCAAGAAGTTCTTACAATAAAATACTTCGTAAGTATCTCTCGGATATAGTATTCTCCTTTTAATTTTGACTTTCCATACTTGTTAATAGGGTTAGGTTTATCTTTCTCCTTGTAAGGAATACTATTATCACCATCAAAAACATAGTCCGTTGATATGTGTATAAGAACTATTTTTTCTTCTCTGCACACCTGTGCCAAATTTTTCACTCCTTCTGCATTTATCAAAAACGCTTTCTCAGGGTCTTTTTCTGACTGTTCTACATTCGTATAGGCAGCAGTGTTAATTATATAATCATATTTTTTATGATGTAAAAACTCCTTTACAGATTTTTTATTTGTGATATCGATTTCAGCTTTTGTAGCAAAGAAAATATCCAAGACACTAAAATCATCTTCAAAAGATTTGATACACTGGGCAAGTTGACCATTAGACCCTGTTATTAAAACCTTTGTCTTTTTCATAAGTCTAATGATCGATTACAATTCAACTCCTTTTGTCGTAATTTTTTAAAAAACGATTTAAAGACAGTAATACAAGTACTAAAAATGTTAACCCTATTAAGAGAATTGGTAGGAGTACTTTTTTCTGAGTAAAAAAGCTGTTGACTAATGCTGCTCGATTTGGAAAATCGGATAACACATTTATAATTTCCTTAGAGTTTGCCTTTATTCTATTATTTTCCAAAATTTCCTTACTTAAGGACTTTGCTTGATTTAATAAAGTTATCTCTGATTGATCTAGCTGATTGTTTTCTGAGCTTAAGCTTATACTAGTCCCAGAAGATTCATTAGGCCTTTGAACGTCTAATAGCTTTAATTTTTGATAAAACTCCTTTAAAGAATCTACTTCTGCTAATTGTTTGCGCACTATAGAATCATCTATTTTTAAATTTAGATCATTCGTGCTTTTTTGAACCCTAAAATACTCATTGTTAGCAATAGAACGCACAATTGCATTTTGGCATTTTTTAGCTACACTAGGATCTAAAGCTTCTATTGTAACTATATGAAATCTAGCATTAATATTATTAAAGTTTTTTAGATAATCCCTATAACTAAGATTTGCCCTAGAGGTACTATCTAATGTTCTAACAAAATCACTAAATTGTTTTAACTTCTGATTATCGTCACTAAAAGCTTCGATATATAACTCCGTTATATTAGCCGCTTCTTGATCTGATATTTTTAAAGCTGAGGCGAGTGTATTGTATTCTTCTTCTTCAGTAAGTTCATTATAGAATTCAATATTATTATATAGTTGTTGAGCACTGTTAAAATTAGGCTCTACAATCATCGACGATTTGTAAATCGGTTCTGCTATATAGTCTAAAATCAAACCTAATGTAAATCCTATTATTCCAGCAATCACAAACTTAAAAAAATGGACACGAATAAACTGAAGAAATAAAATAACAGCGTGAAATATCCCTTTGAAAATATTTCCTATAAATCGAAACAATTTGTTGATTCCATCCCCAATTATCTTGAATAATTGACCAAGGTCAATTTCTTCAGAAGTGTTTTCTTTATTACTCATAATCAGTTATTATTGATCTTTTAAAAGTGCCGCAAAGGTACTGTGTTTTCTAAAAATAAAAAGAACTTTGTGCTATTAATTTAAATATGCGAAATTACGTAAATCTTTATCTTTTTCAGATAATTGAATTTCGGAAGAACTAATCTTCCAGTTGATTGCCAAATCCGGGTCATTATAAATGATTCCCGATTCTGAATTTTTGTGATAATAATTATCACATTTATAGGCAAAAACTGCCTTTTCACTTAACGCCACAAATCCATGGGCAAACCCTCTGGGAACGAATAGCTGAAAGTTATTTTG
This sequence comes from Aquimarina ulvae, assembly GCF_053613295.3. Taxonomy (NCBI): domain Bacteria; kingdom Pseudomonadati; phylum Bacteroidota; class Flavobacteriia; order Flavobacteriales; family Flavobacteriaceae; genus Aquimarina; species Aquimarina ulvae. Next base: position 34,039 of record NZ_JBSIBP030000010.1, on the reverse strand, counting down.
GTCATTTAACACCACTGAAATATGTTTTCCATACGTTTTAGAATGCTTTCTCAAGTCAACTGCAACATCTAATACTTCTCCTTGTAGTACTCTTACTAATTTTGCTTGCGCATATTTGCCAGTTTGATAGTGTAATCCTCTTAACACCCCTCTTGAAGAGGTGGACTGATTATCCTGAACAAATTCTACATTCAATCCTGTTACTTCCTGAAATTTTTGTTGATTAAAACTTTCAAAAAAAGAACCTCTTTCGTCTTTGAATATTCTTGGTTTCAATATAATACAGCCGTCGATATTTGTTTTTTCTACTTCCAAACTATATGTTTTATTTCTATTCTTAATTAATTTTTTTTGCTTTACCCCATCCCTAATGGGAGGCAAAAATTAAACATGTTGTTCAAAAATTAGTAACTCTTTTGGTGTTGGATTTGAAATCATTTCTATTATATCAATTGTAATAAATATTCGCCATACCCACTTTTAATCAAAGGTTTAGCTAGTGCTTCAAGTTGTGTCTTGGTGATGAAACCTTTTTTATATGCTATTTCTTCGATGGAGCCTATCTTCAACCCTTGTCTTTCTTCAATAACCTGCACAAATTGCGAGGCTTGCATTAAGGAGTTAAATGTTCCTGTATCTAACCAAGCTGTACCTTTATCTAAAATACTTACTTTTAGCTTTCCTTTTTCTAAATATGCGTTATTGACATCTGTAATTTCTAACTCACCCCTATCACTTGGTTTGCTGTTTTTTGCAATCTTGACAACGTCATTGTCATAAAAATAAATTCCAGGAACCGCGTAATTGGACTTCGGGAATTTTGGTTTTTCTTCTATTGATATCGCTTTTCCGTCATTGTCAAAATCTACAACCCCATATCTCTCAGGATCCTGAACATGATAAGCATATATAATTCCGCCATCTGGGTCGTTATTACTTTCTAATAACTCCTCTAAGCCAGATCCATAAAAGATATTATCACCTAAAATCAGCGCAACTTTGTCCTTTCCAATAAATTGTTCTCCAATTATAAAGGCTTCTGCCAGTCCATTCGGTTCCTTCTGAACTGCATACTCAAAAGCACAACCATACTTCTTACCATCACCAAGTAATTTTTCGAATAAAGGTACATCCTGTGGAGTCGAAATGATTAAAATTTCTCTAATCCCTGCGGATATTAATGTAGAAAGGGGATAATAAATCATAGGTTTATCATACACCGGCATTAATTGCTTGCTTATCGCTAAGGTAAGCGGATGCAAACGTGTTCCTGATCCTCCTGCTAATATGATTCCTTTCATTTTTTTACGAATTTGCCGAATTTCACTAATTCAGTCGAATTTACTTTCGTTATTTGTCAAATTTATAATTCTTTTATACTCTAGAGAAGGCTTTCCAAAGTTTACTAAAATCCCTAATTCTTTTTTAGTTGCTTTCAAATAATTTTTTAGCTGATAAATACCTGTTTCAGGAACCTGCGTTAATGATTTAATTTCTAAAATGATATTATCATAACACAAAAAATCCGCACGATAATACTTTTTTAATTTTTTTCGCCATAATATATTTCAAGCTTAACCTCTCTTTGAAACGGTATTTTTTCATTTAAAAACTCTTCAGCCAAAACTTCCTGATAAACTGCTTCCAAAAAACCAGCACCTAATTTCCTATGAATTTTCATACATATTCCAACAATTTTATAGCTTTCTTCTTTAAATAATATTTTTTCAGCCATTCGTATTTATTCGAAAAATTCGTTTCATTTGTACTTCTCTAAATACCAATCTATTGTTTTTTCAATTCCTGTTTCAAAATTTTCTTCAGCTTTCCATCCCAATTCATTTTCTATTTTAGAAGCATTGATAGCATACCTAAAATCATGACCTGGTCTATCTTTTACAAATGTAATCAAATCCAGATATGATTTTTCATCCTTCAATGGTTTAACCTTGTCCAGAATTCTACATATAACTTTAGCTATATATATATTCTCTCTTTCGTTTTTACCTCCAATATTATAGGTTTCACCTAGTCTTCCCTTTTCTAAAACTAGATCAATTCCTTTACAGTGGTCCGAAACGTATAACCAATCTCTTATGTTTTTTCCATCTCCATAAATAGGAATGTTTTCCTCTCTAACCGCCTTTCTTATAATGGTGGGGATTAGTTTTTCATCATGTTGTTGCGGTCCATAATTATTAGAACAATTAGTCGTTACAACCGGCAAACCATAGGTGTGAAAATAACTTCTCACCAACATATCAGAAGAAGCTTTCGAAGCGCTATATGGACTATTAGGAGCGTAGGGTGTTTCTTCAGTAAACAAACCTGTTTTTCCTAAAGTTCCATAAACTTCATCTGTGGAGACATGAAGGAATCTAGACTTCTCTTTTCCCTTTTTAAAAATATTTGGAGCATCCATCCAACTATGATACGCCGTCTGTAATAAATTAAACGTACCAACGATATTAGTATTAATAAAAGCTCCGGGGTTGCTTATTGAATTATCCACATGAGACTCTGCAGCAAAATGAACTACCTCATCTATTTTATATTCGGAAAATATTTTTTGAACTAAAGTTACATCACAAATATCTTCTTTAATGAAGGTGTAATCACAATTATTAGCTATTTGAATATTGTCTAAATTTGCAGCATAGGTAAGTTTATCAAGATTAATCAGTTTTATATCCTGAAATTTGGATTTAAAATTCAAGTAATTTGAACCTATAAATCCTGCTCCTCCTGTTATTAAAACTGTTTTTTTCGACATTTAATCTTTAATAAAACTATTTATTTTACGAGAAATGTTTATAAACAAAAAAATCAATGAAGTTAATGCAAAAAGAATCAACGGTAATAATATTATAAACCTTTTATGTATCCTAACCGATTGAGAAATAATGTTTCCGTATTCAATCACTTCAAAAAGCTCTTTGTCTAACGTTAATATTTTTTCTTGTTGATTAATTACATTTAATAAATCATCTTTTCTTTTTAGTAAGGAAGAAATAGTAGGGATTTCTGATTCTTCTGCATAAACGATTATTTCCTTCTCTTGATTGCTTTGGCTCTTATTCAATTTATCTAAATATTCTTCTACATAAACCAGCGTTTCTCTATTCTTTTCTAGATTATATTTGGTTTGTTTAAGCTTTAATGATAGCTGTTTGCTATAATGTTCATTAGACTGGATATAAGATAGTAACGCTTTTGAAACAGCTTTCTCATCAGAAGATTCACTATTGAAATACAATTGAAGCCTATGGTATTTATAAAAATTTCTATATTTTTCATCTTCCAGTGTTTCCTCATCGTATTCATCTATAATATGATGAAAAAAATCCTGATCTCCATATTTTAAATGCAATCCGTCCAATACATCTGTTGCCTGAATCACCGGTTCTAATTCTATCTTCTTGATGTTGGACACCTGCACAGAATCTATTTGCAGTTTTCTTAAAAAAGCCCCGTTTTTTAGGTTCTTTTCCAAACCTTCTACAAAATCATAAATATAGTTGTTTGTTCCATATTTAGGTTCTAGTATTATTTCTTGTGAAAACGTTTTGGTTATCTCCAATTTTTTATCTAGAAAATATCCTCCAATAGCGCCTAATATCCCCAAAACAAGAAACAGAATAAGGTTTCTTTTATAAAATAAAACAATTGCAACTAAGGCTTTTAACAAACCTTTAAAAACTCCTTTAATAGCATTAAAAAGTGGTTTAATATCAATTATTTCATCATCATTTTCTGGACTTATTTTTTCTTGATTCATTTTATCGATGCTTCTTTAAATATCTGTTCTAAAATCTTCTCCGTAATCAAGTATGTTGGTTTTACTCCTGTTGTACCTAGTCCTCCAGATGCCAATGTGCTTCCTGTTTCTAATGGGTTATCCGATGCATAGTAGGCGTAATTTACTTTGACATCAGCGCTAATACTACCACGAAGTTTTGATGCGGACTGTATCGCTTTTTGATAGTGAGCCCCTTCCATCTCCAATCCGATTACATTCCAGGTAGAATCGTGAAAGAATTTTAGGATGTCCCTGTTTTGTAATGACGTTCCTAATACGGTGATCATGGATCCATCATAAATATCGATCCCATTTCCTTCTAAATGTTCTTTCTTTAATCCGTTATCAAAAGGGTAGTTATCTGCTGTTCCTTCAAAAACGTGGGCAGAAGGTATCATAATGTCGCCCTTTCCTCCTTCAAGAATACCAGCTTTTCCCATTAGAGAAACCGATTTAACATTAAGATACTTTTGATCATTCACTTTTACATATGGCTTAAGCAATTCGTCCATGGTTTCATACGCTTGTTCTCCAAAAGCATAGTCCATTACGATAATAACAGGTTTTTCTTCATTTTTAACCTCTGATAGTAAGGATGCATATCCGCCTTCAGTGTATTTAGAGGTGTCAAAAATTTGTACATTAATATTTGTTCCGCTCTGATCGGCGATATAGGTCATTCCTTTCTGCAAGGCCAGTTTTTCTACTTTAGCTCTTAGCTTATCATTTTTGCTTTCGCTAAGCAATTCATAAACGTCAAAAGTAGTCTTGTTTTTTAGTTCTGTCTTCAATGCAATTGGCGTGTACAGTGTATTCATTACACTATGCATATTCGCACTTATAATATGTATTGGTCGATCCAGAAGGTTGAGATCTTCCAGCTTACTTTTAATCGTATTTGCCCATCGTTCTCCGTGAATATGGTGTCCTAAACGCTCTCTTAGCACTGGGCTAAAGGTTACAATTCTTTTGTTCCCGTTTACAAACTCGTCGATTGCCAATTTACCCAACCAATAGATAATATGTAAGAACCGCTCTTTATTTTCTGGATAAGAAAAGTTTTCGTAAATAGAAGAAACCTCATGAAAAGTTCTTCCTAATATATTTGCTGTATGCGTAAGAGCGACTTCTCTCTCAGCTTTGGTTAGTTCTTTTTTAGAGGACACTGCATTTTCTAGTTTATCCCAGTCCCGTGTAACATTTCCTTCCTCATTAATCACCACGCGATTCATTATTTTATGAGATTCAATAAACAAAAAAGTAAGGTGGGTAAGAATATCATATATTTCCGATCGTCCCCGTGTAATCTCAATATTCATCTGCTCTTCATCAATCCTGTAGCAGTTTCTTCTCCTTTTAGGAGGGACAATTGCCTTAAAATGCGAATTTTTATAGCCTTCTTCACTAGTAAGGTTAATATAACGACATTCTTCAATTCCAATAGGTAGTCGATCAATTACATACAACAACCCATCTAATTCTACTTTTTCTTCTGCTACAGAGCCATAAATCTCAGGACGTAGTGTAAGAAGTCCTTCCCGTAGGGTGTCTCCAGAAACCCCCATCGGCTTATAAAACCCTCTATTGAACAAGTGCCGCATGGTAATGTACATGCGCTCAATAGCGCTTGAACTTTCTTGTGCTCGGGTTCTTCCTTGTAGTTTTAGATGTACCATAAAATTTTTCCGAACAAAGATATAATTTATTTATCTATACTGATTGCTAAGGAATCGACAATATTTCTGTCATTAGAAAGCCTCGGTAGTTTATTTTGTCCTCCTAATTTTCCAATTGATTTCATATAGTCATTAAATCCATTTATTGGAACGGTTCTGACCTTTAACGTTCTTAGTATATTACCCACAATCAAATCATCGTAATATGAGTTTTGTTTTCGTAAAGAATGGTCTATTTGCAATGCAAATTCTTCTATATCTTCTGGAACTTCTTGAAATTCCACAAACCATTCGTGGTAAGGCAGTTCTGAGTCTTTAGGGCTAATCTGCGGTGCCACGGTAAACTCTTTGATCATTATTCCTGTTGCTTCTGCAGCTTCTTTTATCGCTTGCTCTACTTCTTTACCTATCACGTGTTCTCCAAAAGCAGAGATAAAATGCTTGATTCTACCAGACACTACCAATCTATAAGGAGAGGTACTAGTAAACATTACAGTATCTCCAATATTATAAGCCCATAATCCCGCATTAGAGGAAATCAGCATCACATAATTTACCCCCACCTCAACATCTCCAATCATTAGTCGCTTAGGGTTTTCTTCAAAAAATTCTTCTGCTTTTACAAACTCATAAAACATTCCTGAATCCAGCTGTAACAGCATTCCCTTTTCATTTTGTTTATCCTGAAACGCAAAAAAGCCTTCAGAGGCAGGATACAGCTCAATACTGGCAACTTTTCTTCCTATTAACTTTTCGAATGTAGCTTTATAAGGTTCATAATTTACACCTCCGTAAATAAATAATTCAAAATTTTTAAAAAGCTCTCCAATTGGTTTTCCTGTCTTTTTTTGAAGTTTTTCAAAATACATCTGGACCCAAGGTGGAATTCCACTAATGATCGTCATATTTTCGTTTACAGTCTCTTCGACTATAGCGTCCACTTTTGTTTCCCAATCATCAATACAATTTGTTTCCCAACTCGGCAGTCTGTTTTTTTGAAGATATTTAGGTACATAGTGCGCTACAATACCTGAAAGTCTCCCTAGGTTAATTCCGTTTTTTTCTATGAGCTCGGGGCTTCCTTGAAGGAATATCATTTTACCATTCACAAATCTTGCGTTTCCGCTTTCTGCAATGTAACATAAGATAGCATTTCGTGCAGCATTTACGTGCGTCGGCATAGAGTCTCTGGTCAAAGGGATGTATTTTACACCACTTGTAGTTCCAGATGTTTTAGCAAAATAAATTGGTTTTCCCGGCCATAGAACGTCATTTTCTCCTTTTACCACCCGATCCACATAGGTTCGCAATTGTTCATAATCTCGAATAGGTACATTTTTTACAAAATCGGCGTGGGTTTTTACTTTTTTAAAATGGTGCTCTTTACCGAAAGATGTGTTCTGTGCAGATACTATTAACTCGTTAAAAACTCTTTTCTGGGTTTTTACGGGGTTGTTAGCCCATTTATTTATCTTTTTACGGATATGCTTTGCAAAAATCTTTGCCCCTAATGCTTTAATAGACATTGTATGTTGTTATTCAAAATCAATAAACTTTGACGGATCTGTAGGATACCCATCTCTCCACAATTCGAAATGTAAGTGTGGTCCTGTTGAAAGTTCTCCTGTGGATCCTGCGGTAGCTATTACCTCACCCGCTTTCACCAACTCTCCTTGTTGTTTTGTAAGAGAGGTATTGTGCTTATACACAGTTAATAGACTATTTCCATGTTCTAATATAATTACGTGACCTGTTTCTGAAGTCCATTCTGCAAAAATTACTGTCCCCGCTGCAGCAGCTTTGATAGGTGTATCTTTTGGCACTGCGATATCAATAGCGTAGTGTTTTTTGTTAACATTATAGGTGTCTGTTACGCTTCCTTTTACTGGTGGAAACAAGGAAAAATCGGTACTGGACTTTTCACTTTCAAATAAACTGTATTTATCTTCTCTAGAAACTTCTTCTCTAAGTTGTATATCTTGTTCTGACGGACTTAGATCTACTTCTTCTGGATTTAATTTTTGTGATTGTACTGCAGAGTCAATATCAAATTCTACTGTTTTTACATCACCCGTTAGTACTTTTTTGATAGAACTATAGTATTTCTGATTAATGCCTAGTACGGTTTCTAACGAATCCGCGGTAGAAACTAACCTGGTTGCCTTTTGGTTTAGTGATGTCGAAGAGTATCCTGGAATATATTCTCTTAATGGTGTAAAAGCAATAAGGACTGTAGTACATGAAATCAATACAATTGAGGTAATCATTACCAACACAAATACATTAAGCCTTGTTAGTTTAAAGGATATGCGTTCTTCAAAAGTATCTTCATTGAGAATAACCAAACGATACTTATTAAGCAGTTTTTTAGTAATTCTTTTTTGTTCTTTTTTCTTTTTAGCCATAGATCGATCTACTATCAGGGCAATTGTGTTTATATCGCAAATATACATATTCTGTTTACGGATAAAAACGCTAAATTTTACAATAATACTATTTACACTTTGAGTTTACCACCATAAAATACTCTTTTTCGCCTATACTTCAGGATAAAAATTGACCGTAGCTATGGCTATGCTAAATTTTTCTTCTTCATATAAGCAAAAAATAGCTGATTTTCTTTTACTATAAACTCAAAGTGCGACTAGTATAAAACGTTATTTTAGGGTGAATAGTTTTACTGGAAGGTGTGAATATTCTCTTAAAAGCGGTATTTAGCACTTTAAAAATGCCTTTTTTACCTAAATCTTGTTAACTTTGTAATCTAATTTTAAGATCATGATGTCATTAAGTGTATTTTTAGGAATGATAGGCCCTTGGCAAATCGCAATGATTGTTGCTGCGGTTTTACTTTTATTTGGAGGTAAAAAAATTCCAGAACTGATGAGAGGTTTAGGAAGTGGGATTAAAGAATTTAAAGATGCCTCAAAAGAAGACGAGGATCCTAACAAAATAGATGAGAAAAAGTAATTTTCAACTTTTATAAAAAAGAGAAAACCCATTTGCTATCAAGCAAGTGGGTTTTTTGTTTTTAATCGATCAGAGACAACTGAATTCTCTTTCTTGGTAAATCCACACTTATTACAGTAACTATCAAATGTTGATTTAACTGAACTATGGTGTTTACATCACTAATATACTCATGGGCCAGTTTTGAGATATGTATTAACCCACTTTCTTTAATACCAATATCTACAAAACATCCAAAATTGGTAATGTTATTAACAATCCCTGGCAATTTCATTCCTGCTTTTAGGTCATTAATTGTTTTTACATTGGGGTCGAACTCAAAAACAGTCGCTTTCTTTCTTGGGTCAACTCCAGGTTTTTCTAGTTCTTTAACAATATCGGTCAAAGTTGGTAAACCCACATCCTCAGAGATATATTCATTTAATTTTATTTTAGTAATGGCATTTCTATTTCCTATCAATTCGTCGATAGGTACACCCACATTTTTGGACATTTTGGATACCAATTTATATCGTTCTGGATGTACTGCAGAATTATCAAGTGGATTTTTAGGCTCAGAGATTCTCAAAAATGCTGCTGCTTGCTCATACGCTTTCCCGCCTAACCGAGGTACTTTTTTTAGTTCTTCTCTAGATTTTAAGGCTCCATTTTCTGATCTATAGTTCACGATGTTTTCTGCAAGTTTCTCTCCGATTCCGGATACATAACTTAATAATGGGGCGCTGGCTGTGTTTACATTAATTCCTACACTGTTTACACAACTCATCACAACGGTATCGAGTTCAATTTTTAATTTAGTTTGATCCACGTCGTGTTGATATTGACCAACTCCAATTGCTTTAGGGTCAATTTTTACTAATTCTGCTAGTGGATCTGCTAATCGTCTACCAATAGATACCGCTCCTCTAACGGTTACATCATAATTCGGAAATTCTGCTCTGGCAATTTTGGAAGCTGAGTATACAGATGCGCCACTTTCATTGACCATAAATACCTGAATTGAACCTTCAAACGGAATTTTTTTAATTAATTCTTCTGTTTCTCTGGCGGCAGTTCCGTTTCCTATGGCAATAGCTTCAATTTTATAGGCATTCACCAAAGATTTGATTTTTTTTATCGCATTGGTTGTTTCACGTTGCGGCGGATGTGGATATATGTTTTCGTTATGAAGTAAATCGCCTTGCTTGTCAAGGCACACTACCTTACAGCCTGATTTAAATCCAGGATCCAATGCCAGAATACGTTTCTGTCCTAAAGGTGAGGCTAACAGTAATTGTTTGAGATTTTGAGCAAATACTTTTATTGCATCATCATCAGCTTTCTCTTTTGTATGATTAAGTATTTCTGTAGAAATTGCCGGTGCTAACAATCTTTTGTATGCGTCTGCGATTGCTAAAAACATTTGATCTGTACAGGCTTCTACGTTTGATTGGATCATAACATCATCTATAATGTCTAAGGCATCATTTTCTGGAACGGTGATTTTTACTCGTACGATCTTCTCATTTTCGGCTCTAAGAATAGCTAATAATCGATGTGATGGACATTTATGTAACGGTTCTTCCCATTCAAAATATTGTTGGTACTTCTGAGCTTCTTCTTCGTCTTTTTTGGATTTTATAACGGTAGACGAAATGGTAGCTCTACGTTGGTATAGTCTACGTAATCTATTTCTAATCTTTTCATCTTCATTGATCCATTCTGCTATTATATCTCTGGCTCCCTGTAGCGCCAACTCTTCATTACTAATGGTATCAGTAAGGTATTGAGAGGCAACGAACAGAATTTCTTCCTCTCGCTGTTGCTTGATGACTTTTGCCAAGGGTTCCAATCCTAGTTCCTTAGCAACCGTAGCCCTAGTCTTACGCTTTTTCTTATAGGGTAGGTATAAATCTTCTACTTCAGAGAGGGTTTGAGATGCCTCTATACGTTTTTGTAATTCTGGTGTCAATGCTTCTTGTTCTTTAATGCTAGCAAGAACACTTTCTTTTCTTTTTTGTAACGCTTCAAAAGCTGTTTTGTATTTAACGATCTCTCCAATTTCCACCTCATCGAGATTGCCGGTCATTTCCTTGCGATATCTGGATATAAATGGAATTGTAGCTCCATCCTCTAAAAGCTCAATAGTTTTAGTGATTTGTTTTTCTGAAACAGCAACGTGTTTCGCAATAAAAGAAACAATATTCATTGGTAAGATTTTTGAACGGCTAAATATATTATAAAGCTGCTCTAAAATCAAACTATATTAGGAATTGATACCTACTAACAAACTTGTTTTCGGTACACTTTACTTCGATGACATTATAAAAAATAATCCAAAATGTTTTTTATACGGAATTAGTAATGTACACTAGGGTAAAGGCTATAAAGGCTGTCCTCAATCTTCTCTAAAAGGAGCGGAAACTAATTTGCAAGTTTTAGATTTATTGTATAGGAAGTCGTATTAATCGAATTTAATCGTCTTAATAATTGCTTCGAGTTCGAACATGTAATTTCTTTTTCTAACAGAAGGAGCTAATACGAAGCCTTCTATAACCAATTGTCTGTTGTTTTCAAGGTCATCAATCACATAGTTTACAAAAGGGCCTGCCATATATCGATCTTTGATTTCCCAAGTTCCTTTGGTTTCGAATGCAAATTTATTGTTGAATGAAGTTTCGAATAAATATGGTGCATAAGCCTCTTCTGTCATAAACTTTCCAGAGTTTGTTGGTATTTTTAATACGCCTATGGAATCTCTTACCTGAATAATCTTAGCAATGGTATTAGAATCTTTGGGTATGGTACCTAAAGGAAGTTCATAAATCATCAGGTTGGTATCACCATTTTTAATATCCTTACGCAACCAAAAGAATTTATCCTCTTCTTTGGCAATCCTATATGCCGAAGGAATTTTGAGAGTGATTCCCATTTTTTCTTGTAATTGAGGGATGTATTCTACTGATTTTTTAATTCTGAATTGCTTTTCTCTAGTTTCCACCTTTTTATATTTGGCAATCATCCCTTGAGACCTTTCTTGAATCAAACTAACAATATCATCATTATTTGTTCCTGTGATTACATATCCTAATTGTGGTGTGGCATATTTATTATTGGCTACATATACTTTGGGCTCATTGCCTATTTGGATTTTTAGGAACAACCTATTTCTTCTGGAAATACCAGTAAAAGCTTCTGGAGGTAATTGTCTCATAGAAAATAATGGTTCTTCTTGCGGTAAACCTGGAACCTCTGCTCCAAAATATTTACGTATGGTATCACCTAAACTACTTTTCCATAAATCGTTCTCCACCACAACCGCTAGTTCATTTATTTTACCAACAGATTGAGCAAGAGAACCGTTTATTTTTTCGGAGGTATCTTTTTTTTTCTCGGCACAACTAATGGTGCATAGAATAGTAATAATGGCTAGTGTTAGTTTTTTCATAATACAAATATACTTGGGATGAACTAATATCAAAAATAATTATATGCAGATAACCGATATAATACTGATTTTGACATCATAAACCGTTCCAAATGTAAATTACTGTATAAAATAGAGCCAGCTATAAGAACTCATAAAGTTAGAATACCCAACTATTTCTTACAAATATATAACCAACTATGACTTTGACAATTTCAACTTCATACCAGGTTTGATTCCGCTACCGCTTATATTATTCCAACTTCTTAAGTTTTCAATAGAGACTCCCTTAAACTTTTGTGAAATGCTCCATAAGGTATCACCTGATTTTACCGTGTATGTTTCCGAACTTCCTACGTTGGTACTTGCTACAGCTTTTTGGGTTGCTTTTTTCTTTGGCGTTCTGTTAACAACCGGACGACGTGGATAGATAGTTAATCGTTGTCCGATCCTGAGGTTATTGCTTCGCAACCCGTTCCACCTTTTTATCTGACTTACACGTACTCCGTATCTTCTTGCTATTTTACCTAAGAAATCTCCGCTTCGCACACGATAACGAATTTTATCATTTGCTTCGAAAAACTTTGGGAGTGGTTTTTCTCTTTTATTAAATTCTTCCTGCGCCAATGCATATATTTGATTTTCGTTGGTTACAAATTTACCCACCTGATCGAGTGGCAGGCGCAACACATAATTTTCATCTTTAATAAAGGGAATAATGTCTAGTTTATACGAAGGGTTTAAAAACTGTAATTCTTCCATATTTATATCCATTACTTCAGAAACTTGATCCAAGGTGATCATCTGTTTTACTTTTATCGTATCTGTTTCGAAATATGCAAATTCTGGTCTTCTGGGTTTAAACCCATGTTCTTCTGCATATTCAAATATGTACATCGTTGCTAAAAATGCAGGTAAATATCCTGCGGTCTCTCTTGGTAGGTTTTGACGTATATTCCAATAATTGGTGTATCCTCCACTGCGTCTGATTGCTTTAGTCACGTTTCCTGGTCCTGAGTTATATGATGCCAGCGCCAGATCCCAATCGCCAAATACACGGTATAAACTTGCTAGATATTTGCAAGCTGCCTGCGTAGCCATAATAGGATCCATACGTTCGTCTACATAAGAACTTACTTCTAATCCAAACATTTTTCCGGTTCCAAACATAAACTGCCATAAACCCGTAGCTCCTACTCTGGATTTAGCTCTTGGTTTTAATGCAGATTCTACGATTGCCAAATACTTTATTTCTAATGGAATATTTTGGTTGTCAAGTTCTTGTTCAAACAGCGGAAAGTAAAACTCACTTAAGGCCATTAGTCTTTCTAAGTGCTCGTGGCGATTCTTGAGATAATTTTTAATTACACTTTCTAATGAAGGGTTATATTCTACATTAAATGGTGTGCGTGCATTGAGCTCTGCTAATCTTGCCTTTAGCGTATCTGTAGGAAGGTCGACATACTCAACCGGTTCGTATTCTAATTCTGTAACTGATTTATGAATGGTATCAAAAAGACCTGAATTATATAATTCTTGTTTCCAGATCGCATCTAATTCTGCCATTTTTGGATAATCTTGCACGGCATACATCACACTATCCTTCGCACTTGTCTTTGTAAAGGTTGTTGTTCTTAATTCACTGACGGTATTAACGATCTTGGTTGTATCAATTACCTGAACGGTATCTTTTTGTAATGTTACTTGTTTATCCAGCACTAATGTTCTGGAAGTTTTCGTTTTTTGGCTTACGGGTAACGGGATAGTATCCTGAGCTTGCAATGTAGCCAGACAGAAAACAAAACTAAGACAGAACCAACAATTTTTAATCATTTTCGGATATTCTTTATCATTTCTCAAACTAACGGATATTTTAGGGTGATTCGTACGATGCTTCTACAAGTTATCAACAACACCGTTGCGAAAATCGCATTTTTTTTCTAAAATCCAAAAAATCAATAAGTTAAAAACATAAAAAAATCAGTCTAAATGACTGATTTTTAATAACTTTTGTATTTATTAAGGTTTTTCTTACAGAAAATTACATCTTTTGTTAATAACACATCATCTTAAATAATTAATTTTCAATAGCAGCAATACCTGGAAGCGTTTTTCCTTCCAAACTTTCTAACATCGCTCCTCCACCCGTAGAGACGTAGCTTACCTTGTCTCCAAATCCAAACTGTTTTACTGCTGCTACCGAATCTCCACCTCCTACAAGTGAGAATGCTCCTTTTTCTGTTGCTTCTGCGATAGCGTGTCCTAATGTTATGGTTCCGTTTGCAAAGTTTTCCATCTCAAAAACTCCAAGAGGTCCGTTCCAAAGTATAGTTTTGGAATTCAATATCACTTCACGAAAACTCTTTAAGGTTTCGGGTCCGGCATCTAAACCCTGCCATCCGTCAGGGATCGCATCTACACTCATTGCTTTTGTATTAGCGTTATTATCAAAAGCGTCCGCCCCTATTACATCTACAGGTAGATGAATTTGTACTCCTTTTTCTTTTGCCTTCTTTAAAATCTCTAGAGCTAATTCTTGCTTATCATCCTCGCATATAGAATCGCCTATTTGACCTCCTTGTGCTTTAATAAAGGTATATGTCATTCCTCCTCCTATGATCAGGTGGTCTACTTTATCTAAAATATTTTCTATAATCGTAATTTTAGAAGATACTTTAGATCCTCCTAAAACGGCTGTAACAGGTTTTTCTCCACTGCTTAGAACTTTATCAATACTTTCAATTTCTTTTGCTAATAAGCTTCCAAAACATTTGTTTTCAGGAAAGAACTTTGCTACGATTGTCGTAGATGCGTGTGCTCTATGTGCTGTACCAAAAGCATCGTTTATATAGATGTCCCCAAGTTTGGATAATTGCTCTGCAAAATCACTATCTCCTGCAGTTTCTTCTTTATGGAATCTTAGATTTTCTAATAATAATACTTCACCTGGGTTTAATTGTGCCACAGCTTCTTCTGCCTCTTGACCAACACAATCAGTTACAAATTTTATTTGTACCCCAATTACATCTGCTACTTTTTCTATAATGTGATTCAATGAAAATTCATCCTGAACGCCCTTCGGACGACCTAAATGAGACATTAAAACAGCGCTTCCTCCATCTTCTAGTACTTTGATAATTGTTGGTTTCGCCGCCTGGATTCTGGTATCATCAGTAACCTTAAAATTTTCGTCTAATGGAACATTAAAATCTACTCGAATTAATGCTTTTTTATTTTCAAAATTGAAATCGTTGATTGTCTTCATCGGATTGGATTGATTTATCGCAAACGAAAATAATTTTATTTCGTCAAAAACATCGAAAACAATTGGAAAAAATGCTGAATTTTTACGTTAAAGTTTCACTTTTATCGATTTTTAGCAAAAAGGTCGTTTTCAATGAAAAAATCATATTCTTGAGATATCTAAACTCCTCCCTTCATTTTATGTATGATTAAATTATATTTGCGCTATGCTTTTTTCAGAAATTTTAGGGCTCACACATATCAAAAGTTATTTGACTAACAGCGTAGCACGTGGTCGTGTTCCACACGCACAACTTTTTGTGGGACCTAATGGTAGTGGTACTTTACCAATGGCTATAGCATATGCTCAGTATATTTTATGTCAAAATAAAGATGGTGAGAACAGCGGAGGCATTCAATCGTGTAATGCAAAATTCAATCATCTGGCACATCCCGATTTACATTTTGCATATCCTGTTGCCACGAATGATAAAGTGAAAAAGCATCCAACTGCCAATCACTTTGCCGAAGAATGGCGAACTTTTGTAAAAGAGAATCCTTATGGAAGTATTTTTGATTGGTATCTTTTATTAGGTATCGAGAAAAAGCAAGGGCAGATAGGTGTAGATGAAGCGTTGGATGTTGTTAAAAAATTATCTTTAAAAAGTTATGAAGGTGGTTATAAAGTAATGCTTATCTGGATGGCTAATAAAATGAACATGGCCGCTTCTAACAAGCTGCTCAAACTTATCGAAGAACCACCCGAGAAGACCGTTTTTATTTTGATTTCCGAGGACGAAGAGCAACTGATACAAACGATACGATCTCGATGTCAGGTTTTGCATTTCCCACCTTTAGGAGAACAAGTAATCAAAGATGCTATAAAAGCATCAGAAGGTGTTTCTGATGCAGAAGCTTTGAAGATTGCGCACCAAGCCAATGGTGATTATAGCAAGGCATTACATTTATTACACCACGATGGTGGCGATGAGCAATTCGAAAACTGGTTCATACAGTGGATTCGAACAGCTTTTAGAGCTAAAGGGAATAAATCGGCTGTTAATGATTTAATCAATTGGAGTGAATCTATAGCTGGTTCTGGAAGAGAAACACAAAAGAAGTTTCTAAACTATTGTCTTGATTTTTTCAGACAAGCTTTATTATTAAACTACGGTGCTGAAGATCTCGTATTTTTAGAGCCGAAAACCAATGGTTTTGAGTTGCAAAATTTTGCGCCTTTTATTCACGGTGCAAACATCATAGATATCAGTAATGAAATTCAGGATGCTATTTATCATATAGAGCGTAATGGTAATGCAAAAATTATTCTAACCGACTTGTCTATCAAACTGACTCGATTACTTCATAAAAAGGCTCTATAAGCTTTTATACTTACTGTTTTTTATTCTTATTCTTTATTACGACTTTTAGAAATCGTTATTCGTTCAAAACTAAATTCGACTTTATGGATAATTTTATGACTCATCTTGTCCCGATTACAATCTTACTATTTTTATTAATTACTTTTTTACAATCTGGTATTGATAAATTCACTGATTGGAAAGGGAATCTAAGTTGGTTAAAGGATCATTTTTCTGCAACATTTTTAGGCAATATAGTCCCGCTCCTTTTAGGAACAATCTTGATTATCGAAATCATCACTGCTATATTCTGCATTATGGGTATCTATCATTTAATAGCAGATAATCATACAGGATTTGCAGTTGGTGCTATGTTTTCTGCTTGTGTTACTTTGCTTATGCTTCTTTTTGGACAGCGAGTTGCCAAAGATTACCAAGGAGCATTGACTATTACTTGTTACTTTATAGTAGCTATATTTGGCTTGTATACCTTAAACTTATAAGAAAAAGAGCACTATTATAGTGCTCTTTTTCTTATAAGTTTAATATGTACATCCACATTTACTTTGTCGACAACCAAAGTCTATGCCTAAAGTAATCATATGGGATCCTGCAGCGTTACTGGCATCAAATACTTCATTGACATTTACCTGATATCCATATGCTACATAAAAGTTAGACTTCTTAATACCAATCATGGGAGATACAGAAAGTGGCTTAAAATCTTGATCAACCAACGATCGAAGACTTATACCTGCCCAATAGTAATCTCCTCTGTGTAACTTTCTTACTTTTATATTTAAATCTGCGGTACTTCTTCCATCTCCTGCAAAATTCTGATATAACATAGATGGTTCTATCTCAATATTACTAAAACGATCGTAAAAAGTGTAGCCAGAATACACATAGTAATTCTGTATTGAAGCGGGCTCTGTTGGGTTGAAATCATCTATTTCCTTACGTAATAAGTTTACCGCATTCGCACTTAAGAAGAATCTTCCTAAACGATACAATACCCCAATATCAAAATTAGAATTATTTACGGTAATATTTTCTAATGACTGACTGGGTGGTTGATTAGGATCTCCATCATTAAACTCTGAAGTATCGATACCAAACTGTGTAAACTTATAGCTAATACCAAAAGATAAATATTGGTTAGTGTACTCGTTTAAAGTAAGGTGATGCGCAAAGGATAGCTGAACACCCTTTTGCGTTGTAAATCCGTTCTGATCATTAAATAGAATAGCGCCTACACCCGAGCGGTCCGATATACGTCCATCTATCGAAATAGACTGGGTGCCGGGAGCATCAGCAATATCCACCCATTGCTCGAATCCTGAAGCACGAACCTGCCAGCAATCACCAATTCCGGCATAAGCACTCGAAATTAAATATGGATTATCTGCAATGTATTGGTTTTGAACCGGTGCAAAAAACTCCTGACCATAACTTCGTTTGCTTGCTATAGTTGTTAATACAACTATAGCTATTATCATATGTTTTGTGTACGTTCTCATACTTATTATCTGTATAAAGTAAAGTGACCTGTAAACTCTCTGTTATCAATATCATTCAGGATAATGGTAAACCAATAATCTCCTGATGGCAATTCACTTCCCTGATAGATTCCGTCCCAACCTTGCTGCTCTCCAACAAACTCAGCTAATAATCTACCGTATCTATCAAAGACTCTTACTTCCATATCACTAAAGAAGAAAGGATCACTGCCAGGGTTAGCACTATCTTGTCTTGGATACCAGTAATCGTTTGTACCATCACTATCCGGAGTAAAGTAGTTTGGAATAACAATATTAATATATGTTAATTCCTGTGATGCAGTTATTGGACAATCATTAAAACTATTATCAACTACTCTTAGTGCATACTCTGCAGTTTCATCAATAGAAAAAACATTTGTATCCAATTCTCTATAATCCGCATCGGTTAAATCATTAATTGTCAAACCATCTGGAATAATCGCAACAAAATATGTGTAATTACTATTATATGGTTCAGTACCTCCAACTCTTATTTCATATTCATTTGGATCCTGAGGATTATTGGTCATAATTGCTATAGGTGGAAGCAAAGGATCATATACCTCAATGGTAATCAACCCTGCATCAAATACACATCCTGTAGGCGTGTAGGTCATCGTACCTTGATATTCCCCTGGTTGTACTATAAATGTTGGCGAAAGGCTATCACCCGGGCTCACGCCTCCATCTGTTGAAACTAAGTTATAAATGATATCTGTATCTACAGAATCCTCACCTAACACAAAATCTATATAGTATACTGGTGGTTGACTCACAGTGCCGTCCGCGTTATAAATAGGACAGTCTGCCCTTGGAATCATAACACCATTAAGAATCGCTCCTTCAGGAATGTCTACTGGTAAATTAATTCTACAATTATTAGCGTCTCTTACAAATATAGTAGTCGTTCCTCCAGGAAGATCCATGTAGGTGAGTACCCCTTCTACAAAATCCGAATCATTATTCGTAATATTTGTTGAATATGGTGGAGTACCACCTGTGATTTCAATTGTCACTGCTCCATCACTATCTCCAAAACAAGTTTCTGGGGTTACTGCTCCAACAATATTAGCCATTAACTGCTCTGGTTCTCCTATAGTTACATCATATACCTGACCACAACCATTAGAGTCCTGTGCAAACACCTGATATACTCCAGGAACCAGATTCGTAAACGTATGCTGATTAAGCACATTGTCTGACTCATCATTAAAGAATTGGCCAGGATCCGTACTTATTGCAAATGAATATGATCCTGTTCCTCCTGCTGCAAATACTATAATCGAACCATTGTCCTCTCCAAAACAAACTACATTTGTTACCTCTGGAGGAATTTCTTCAAACAATGGAGGATTTACTATAGTAAAGTTTCTTGGAGTAGAACATCCTCTATCTGATTCTACTAGGTATGTATAATCACCAGGTGGTAAGTCTGTAAACTGACTTTCTGCCTGGAATAATCCAGCGCCTGGCAATACCACACCAGTCGTATTATTTGTTAATTGGAATCTATAATCACCTATTCCACCTGTAATGTTCCCAAGGTTCACTATTCCTGAAGCTTCATCAGTACAATTTACATTAGCTGCACTTAGGTCTAAATCAAATGTAATTTGATCGATTGGCACAACAGGCACAGGAGCAGACAATTGAGATCTACATCCATTAACATCAATCACATAAAACTGATACTCTCCTTCTGCTAAACCTGTAAAGGTAAATGTAGCAGTATTCGTCGTGAACACAGTTTCTACAGGGTTAAGGTCATCAGTTACATTTACAAGAACGTGGCTTTCAATTGGGAAATCTCCATTACCCGTCACCGTAACATCGACTGTATCAATAGCACAAGTAACTTCAGTTGCATTATCGATAACCACCGTTACTTCATTTGGTTCGGTAATATCAATTGTATTAGATCCTGCACAACCATAAATATCATATACATTAATGATATACGTATTCGCTGTTAGGAAATTAAACACATTTGATGTTTGTATTGCACTTTCTACTCCTCCACTAGGTGTTATTGTGTAAACAAATGGTACATCTGTACCCGTAGCGTTAACTGTAATACTGCCGTCAGCAGCTCCAAAACAGCTAATATTTGTAGGTGTTAAAGCTACAACTACATCATCTGCGGGAGGATTGATCACGAATGTATCAGTATCTGAACAACTAAATAATCCATTATTATCGATTACTGTTACTTCATAAGTATCCGCCGTTAATCCTTCAAACAAACCATCGGTATTTGTTTCCAATATAGTGGCCGGAGCACTTGCCCTTGCAATTTGATACGTAACGGTTCCTCTCGCTCCTGTAACACTTGCTTGAATCGCACCATTAGCAGCCGGATCACAAAACTCTGTGTCGTTTATTGCTGTCAATATTAAATCTACCGGAGTAGCAGGACCAAGAATCGTAAACACAGCACTATCTGTACATAGTGGAGCGTTTAACTCTGTAAAGTCAATTCTATAATTACCTGTTGTCAATCCATCAGGAGCTGGAGGTACGATAAACGTATCCGCCGTATTTACATCTCCGTCAGTAGTTAAGTTTGTTACAGAAGTGTAAACAACAACCTCTGGTGTAACACCTATATCCACAATTTGATAGCTTAGATCTCCTGCATATCCTTCGATAGTAACTACTGCCTGACCGTCAGCATCACCAAAACAACTTTCTGGTGTTTGCTGTGTAGCTGTAGAGATGATATTATCAAATTGCTGAATCTCATGACTTACAGTAATTGTACAACCCGTTGTCTGATCTGTAATTTCAAATATATACACGCCAACATTAGGTAATGTAAATAACGCACCTGTTTCTGTTTGTGGTGTTGCGCCGATATCATTTGTTCCAAATGGTACGCCAGTTACGGATAATCCTGTACCTGTAGTTTCCACAAAATCATATAATCCAGTAGAAATTCCTTCTACAGTTACCAATACATCCTCTGCTACAACACAACTAATAGGTGTGTTTACCGTAACCAGTGGGTTGGTCATTACTGGGAATGGTCCTACTGATTCGGTAATAGTTACCGGAGATGTGTTACAGCCATTAAAATCTGTAACCGTAATCACATAATTACCTTCTTCATCAGCAACAAACTCATATTGCACACCTGCAGCTGTAGCATCCGCATCAACTACATCAACTGCAGTAACCGTATTTCCTGAAGGTGTTGTATAAATTACTGTATATGGTGCTGTACCATCCTGAATTGTAACTGTAATTATAGGGAATACCTCACTGTTATCTGCAGCACAACTATATGCTGTTTGAGCAGCTGTTGCCACAACCTGAGTTGCATTAGGAACTGTTACTAAAGCTTGACCAGAACAATCTCTATCCGAAGTCACTATAGCAACATAATTTCCTGTTGGTAAATTAGTAAACACAGGGTTATCAATTTGATCAACTCCTATTTGAGCTCCTGGAACACCTCCTCCTGTATCTACAAATAATTGATAAGTATAAGGAGCGTCGTCAGTGATAGGGTTAGTTAGTACAACTGTTACTACTCCATCAGTAGCTCCAATACAAGAAACCGCTGTTGCAGAAGCTGTAATTATAGGGTCTACCGGTACCGGTAATGTAGGTACATCTATAGTGATTGAACAAGGTGCTGTTATTGCAGGAATATTTATATCAGTAATTGTAACCGTATATGTTCCTGCTGAAATATTAGTGAACACATTTTCAGTTCCTGTTGCACCGTTTTGAGAAATGTTTACAGGATTACCTGCACTGTCTGTTCCAGTTAACACAAATGTAAAGTTAACAGGGTTGGTACCGAAATCAGAACCACCCGTAACTGTCACTGTAATCGTTCCATCAAAATCTCTACACGTTGGATCTGCAGTGAAATCTGCTGAAGCGATTAACTCTGGTAGAATCGTGATTGATTCCACATTAGTTGGACAACCGTTTTCATCATACGCAGTCACTGTATATGTTCCTGGTGTAGATACTGTAAATATGTGAGAATTTAATCCATTATTGGCATCAACAATGGTTCCACCATCTAACTGGAATCTCAATGCTCCAGTACCACCAGTAACATTACTTGTTCCCGTGGCAGTGATTTCATAACTACCGTCGTGTGTACAAACATCATCAACTGTTAATGGATCTAATGTAGGGTCTGCCGTTTCTATGACATCTACAGACAGCGAAGCTGGATTTGAGGTACAACTATTGGCATCCGTAACCGTAATGGTATAAGTAATTCCTGGAGCAGGCCCACCTGGTAATGAGAAGTCACCAGTATTGTTTGTAAACACCGGATTAACACCATCATCGGCAGTAAATGTATAAGGAGCTGTTCCTCCTGTTGCTTCTACAACTACTCTACCGTCAGAAGTACAATATGCATTATCATTAGAAACTAAAGCCAATGTTAACTCTGTTGGCTGCGTAATAGTAACCACATTCGAATCATCATCACAAGTAGAAACTGGATCTGTAATTGAAACCTGGATATTTCCAGCTTCCAGACCTGTTATTGTAATTGGGTTTTGAACAGTGGTGTCAGCACCGAATGGCCCTGTAACCGTTGCGGTTGTGGTATTCGTTACCGTATAATTATAAGGTCCCGTGTGACCCGTTACGGTAAGCTCAATATTACCTGTAGCATCACCAAAGCATAATATATCTGGTGCGATTACAACAATATTAGCTTCAATAGTATCATACGGCAACACTTCATACGGTGCTGTATCAATAGTACAACCTGTTGCCTGATCTGTCACTCTAAAAATATAGTTTCCTACACCTGGTAAGAAAAATGAAGCACTCGTTGTGGTAGCACCACCCGAAGCAACATTATTTTGTGGTGGCACGGCTCCGTTAATTTCTACAAAATCGTATGGACCAGTTCCTCCTGTAACGGTTACTGTTACCTCTTCGGTATTCGTAGCACAATCAATAGGAGTAACTTGATTTATAACAGCATCCGTCATGATTGGGAATGCTGGGATATTATATGGTGCTAATGGATTAGGACAATTATTGCTGTCGTAAAGAGTAAATGTATAATTTCCCGCTTCATTAGCTATGATCTGAATACCATTTGCCGGATTACCGTCAATATCAATACTATTAGCATCAACCGGTCCAACAGTATTACCTGATGGATCAATATATTCAATTCTGTATGGTGCTCCCGAACCTCCTGCAAAAGTATCTATAGTAATTACTGGGAAGTTTTCTGTAGTGCCATCGGCAGCACAAGTATATGCTGTGTTTGTAATAGTTGCCGTTGCTAAGGTTGGATTAGCAATAATATAATCTTCAGTATCTGTACAAATTACACTCAACGAACCATTTGGTTTGGTAGCTGTAACTTCGACCGTATAAGTACCAATACCTAATCCGGTGAAAACTGGACTAGATTGAATAGGTCTTAATGCCGGACCAGCAATAATTTCATATTGATAGGTTACCGCTGGATCAGCATCTGTCGATCCTGCTGTTAATGTTGCAGTAATTACTCCGTCTGTATCACCCACACACGTAACCAACGTGGTCGCCGGTACCAGAACTGGTGGTGTTGGAGCATCTATACTAACTGGCGCAGAGAATGAACAGCCTGGTGCAACACCTCTACCGTCATCAGTAGCAACTACTATGTAATTTCCAGCTGCTACTCCTGTATAAATACCTGTAGCATCTCCTGTTGTATTTCCTGTAGGAGTTCCTGTTCCATCCTGAAGTACATAGGTTAACGTACCTTGAACTACTCCAGAATTAACTGTAGTTGTAATCACACCATCTGCATTTTCACAGGTTGGTGCGGTAGTGAATTCAGCTACTATCACTAGTTCGTCATACACAGTAACAGATGTAGAAACCGTACATCCAGATTCATCGGTTATAGAGATTGTATACGTACCAGGTGTTGAAACAGTAAATTCATGATTGTTATTATCAATACTACCGACAACAGCTGTTCCACCATCTAATTGATATAAAAGTGTTCCTAAACCAGTGCCATCCACATCAATAATATTGCTGTTATCATAAGTACAGTCATCTATAAACGCAGCTGTAACAGTAGGTAATGGGTTTACTACAACCATAACATCAATAGGTCCGAAACTGCAATTATTAGCATCAGCCACCCAAATATCAAAATCGCCAGCAACAATGCCTAAGTCAATGACGTTGCTGTTCAATGTATATGTTCCTGGATCACCTGCTCCATCAGCCACTACTTCATACGTATATCCATCTGCAGTAGGTGGTATTCCGAACGGAGTTCCTCCCGTAGTCTGTAATGTTACAAAAGCATTTGTACCACAGCTATTTGCTGGTGTTTGTGCTGTAATAGCTGAATCCAAAGGATCTGGAATATCAATTACGAAATCCGCTCTAGTAGGGCATAAAGTTCCATCATCTTCTCTGACCACAACATAATATTGACCAGGAGAGAAATTTGAAATAGTAACAGGAATAGTCGCGGGGCTTGCTGCCGGTGCAGTACCAGTATAAGCCACTCCTAATGTTACATTAGTGATTTGATCAAAAACTTCCCATGAAACTTGAGTTACAGAAGGATCGTATCCTGATATATCAAAACTAATTTCACCATCATTTACTGCAGGAGTTTCATTACATGAAACATCGGAAACCGTCAAATTAGTAATATTTGGTTCTGAAGGTGGAGAAACGGGATTAACTACTTCTTGATATAAACAATTAGTTGCATTGTCCCTAACCTCTAAGATATAAGTTCTGTTAAAATCAAGTCCTGAATAAGTGTGATCTCTAATTGGAGTATTAGCATCTACCGCAGTTGGTCCACCCACACTATCATCAAGAGGTACAAAGTCTCCAAGACCCGGAGATGGTTCTCCAACAATTCTTATATCAAATCCAGGTGGTGGATTAGCAGGTGGGTTAATACCCGAACCTCCTTGTACATCAATTTCGAAAGTAACTCCACCCGGACAGGTAGCAGAAACTGTAATATTCTGCAAAAGATCATTTGGTGGTGAGAATATGTTAAATGGACCAAATTCTTGATCGCAACCATTAGCATCTTCAACTATTATATAATATTGTCCAAAATCCAAACCATCAAAACTTACGTTAGTACCAGTAGTTACTGGATTAGGTGTAGCTACATCAGTAGCTGCAAATACAAAAGGTCTAGTGAATAAGTCTTCGGCTCTAACTAAATTGTATGTATAGTTAGCAGTTCCTCCTGCAATTTCTAAATCAATAGACCCCAAGTCGGTCACTGTTGCTGATCCACCACAAGTTACAGGAGTTTCAACTCTATTAACTTCGGTAATTGGATCCGGAGCGATTATATCAACTGTACCAGTATACAAACAACCTCTGCTGCTTCTCACTGTATAAGCATAGGATCCTTCTGCAAGATTCGCAAAAGAAATTTGCGTTCCCGTTATCGTTACAAACGTTCCTGTATTTTGGAAATCAATTTCGTATGGTGTTTCTGTACCTGTTACAGTTATTATCGCCGTTCCTAATTCACCATCACAATCCACATTCACATTAGGTGAAGTTATTGTAGGAGCTACAGGATTGCTAACTGTGAAAGGTGATGTTGTAAACGAACAACCTCTATCATCAGTTACTACAAACTCATAAGTACCAGCTCCCAAAGTTGCCACATAATTTGCAAAAGGTGCAGTGCCATTGGTAATATGATTTACAGGAGCACCACCATTAAAAATTACATCAATATCATAAGGAGTGTATCCTCCGTTTACAACAAAAGAGAACTCAGCGTCAACAGGGTTTCCTAAAGCGTCACAAGTAATGTCTGCAACTTGTGTAGCAACTAGTTCTACTGCCGGTTCTATTGTTTGAGTTGGTAATACAACGAAACATCCATTACTATCAGTTACTGTGATTACATAATCACCCGGCTGTGTCAAGTCTGGTGTGGTAGTAAAAGTAGTTGCCGCTCCAACATTTGTATCTGGTATTACCACTACACCATTTCTAGTTACGTTATAAATATAATCAGGAGTACCTGTATTTGTTCCATCTATAATAATTGTAAAACTAATTGCACCATCGTCCAAACAGAAATCAGAAGCAGCATCTATGGTTGCATCAATTGGTGTAGGATCAGCAACAATAACTGTATCACTTGCAGTACAAGACTCTGCATCCACAACATTAACAGTATATGTGTCAGCAGTTGCTACGGTAAATACATTACTCGTTTGTGGTCCTGCTACTGGCGTACCACCACTATCAACTAATGTATACTGATATCCTCCATTACCACCTGTTACGGTAACTGTAATAGTTGCATTCTGTACACATGTTAGATCTGTAGTAACTGCAGCATTCACGGTTAATACCGCTGGATCTGTTAATGTAATTGTCGCTGGTGCAGTACATAATGTAGTTTCATCTCTAACTTCGATCACATAAGAGCCAGCACCAAGACTACCAAGGTTTGTAGTTGCTACATTCGTTGGAGCCGATATGGGTCCGCTGTTAACCCTATATGTATACGTAGTCGATGTTAAATCAATACCAGAAACTGTAAATGAGATTTCCCCATCAGTAGCTCCATTACACGAAGGTTCTGAAACTACAGTTCCATTTACGGCGATGAAATCTATTACTGGTACAGTAAAATCTTCTGTATACACACAACCATCAGAATCTGTTCTTGCTAAAAATGTATATGTAGTTCCGGAAGTTAATCCTGTAAATACATTTGAAGCCTGTGGTCCTACTGTGATTGGAGCAGTAATTTCATATTGAACTGCACTTGTTCCGTCTAATGTAGGTGTAATAGTGACATCTGCCTCTAATGCTGGACATTGTACTTGTGTGGCAGCAAAAGATAGATCTGTAACTTGTACCAACGGATCAATAGTAATCGGCGCTAAAGAAACAGGACAAGCAATAGTATTTGCTCCTCTTACCTGTATTGTGTATGTACCATCAGTTAATCCCGTAAACACTGGAGACGCTTGCCAATTAATTCCGTCGATACTATATTCTAAAGGTGGAGTTGCATCTCCATTACTTGATATAGTGGCTGTAATTTCACCTAAAATTGGTGTCGTACTTGATCCAGAACCATCACAGCTATAGTCTTGTGTAATTGCAACAGTTCCTGTAGGGGCAACTGGCGCTACAATATCAACACTATTGGTAGTTATGGTACAAACACCTGTGCCATCAGTAACATCCACTGTATATCCGGTTCCTACTGGTATGTTATTAAAAGTAACTGTTGTATCGCCTGTAGGTCCAATAATTGTTCCATTGAGGTCGTAGGTAAAAGGTCCATCTCCTGTTCCTATTGTAACAGTTATAGATCCATCATCGCCAGGGCAATCAGGATTTGTTTCTGCTGCTGTTGCCGTAACAGCTGTATATGCGGTTATTGTTACTGGGTTAGAAAATGCAGAACATCCAAGATCATCAGTTACCTGAACTAGATAATCTCCTGGTGTTCCAATATTATGTGTTGACGTAATATTAGCCTGAGACAATGTCGGTGGTGTTCCTGTAGTATAAAGGTCATATTGCGTGTATGTCCCACTACCACCAGATGCGATAAATGAAATCACAGCATCACCGTTACAATCTATATCCTTATCAAGATTAGTTGTAATAGTTATCTCAGGATTTATTGTAAAATTCAATGTACCTGTAGTACACTGTGTATTTGTGTTTCTAACAAAGACTGTGTAATTACCGGGGGCTAAATTGTCTATTTCGAAAGTATTTGCAGGCGCACCCAAGAAAGTGACTGCGACTGGGGTTTCTGGTCCCGCTCCTCTATCTAATATATATTCAAATGGCCCTAAAGGAGGGTTAATTCCTGGGGTAATTGTAATCCATTGTGTTGCTTGATCAGTACCATCAAAACAAGGATCTCCTCCTGTTGCTAACGCAATAGTTGGTGAAGCCGACTCTATAATATCTTCAGTAGCATTCACTTCACAAGCTGTAGCAGGATCATTTCCATCTCTAACAAAGACAGTATATGTATCTACCGCTAATCCTGTAAATATATTGCTGGTATTAGGATAATCTACGATCACATTACCACCGCTATCAACTAATCTGTATTGATAATTTCCTCTTCCACCAGTGGCAGTTACCGTAATGGTTCCTGTATTGGCACTACAATCTGTTTCTGTTGCTGTGGTTGTAAAAGTTAAAGCAGAGGGTTCAGTTATTGTAACAGAAGCAGTATCACCACACGCAGAGGTAGTTGTAATACTAGTATCGGTAACAGTTATGTCATAATCACCAGCAGGTAAATTGTTTACTGTAACTGTTGTTGGATCAGTACCTGTTTCAGAACCAGATCCAACCGTAGCTCCTCCAGCGTCCGTTACTACCCAATCAAAATCAGTAGTATTAGTAACTGTAAAGTTAAGGGAACCATCATTATCACCATTACATATTACTGGGCTTGCTTCGACAGCACTCGTAATATCGATTTCAGGAAGTATATCTCTTATGAAACCCTCACTATAAGAACATTGATTGTCTGATCGTACTGCAGTAAATGTATAACTAGTTCCTCTGTCTAGAACAAACACTCCAGTAGTTGCATCACCTGAAACTGGTGCGGGAACTACACTATATGTATACGTTGGGCCTACAGGAACTGCACTTACTGTTACTTCTAAAGTTTGTGCACTACAGTCTGTAGAATTTTCTACAATGTTTAAATCATTAACCGTAGCTAAAGGTGCTACTGTAACATCTCTGGAAATAGGACACGTATTTCCTGTATTCTGATTCGCTATATAAACCGTATAACCTCCCGCTGTAGCGACTGCTATATCCACTGGGAAAGTAGTGATATTAGTAAAACCACCTGTTGGGCTAAAACTCCACGCATAACTGCCGGAACCTCCTGTAACAGATGTTATTCTTATAATGGCATCTTCATTACCCACTTCACACGATAATTCCTTTTCTAAGGTAACAGTTGCATCTATGGCATCTTCTGAGTTGATCGCATAGTCCCCTTGAATGACTGGACAAATAGTTGCTGGAGTCGTTCCTGGAGGTGTGGTGTTGTTATGAGATACTCTGATTTTGTAACAATCAAAATCTGTAACATTTGTAAAGGTTACATCCCTAAGAGGGCTATTAATTTGACCAACCACTGTATAGGTAGTATCTGTTACAGCACAAGTAGCCGTAGTCAATAGTTCATATAGATAATCTCTTCCTGTAACTTGTGGAGAAACCTCTACTCGTATCTGTCCAGCATCACCGGGACACACTGGATCCGTTGGTGTAACGGCATCAATTACTATAGGCTCATATGGATTAATATTATCTATGCTTACTTCAATCACACAAGCAGGTTCACCAACAGGTACATTTTGGTCGCTTACAAAGAATGTATATGTTGCAGTAGGATCTGCAGGAATTGGAATTTCGAAAACATTATTCGACTGAAAATTACCGCCACTGTCAGCATATAAATAACTACCGGATCCACTTGTAACATTAATTTGTACTAATGCACCTGTATCACAAGTTTCGGGGGCTAATAAAACTGCTTCTGCCTCAAAAGGAATAGCAGGGTTTATAGTTACCGAAGTACTAAAAATACATTCTGGTGCCGGTCTGTTAGAGATAACCTCTACAGAATATGTTCCTGGAGGAAGATTATTTTGTGTATAGTTTCCATTATTTGCGCTGCTATTTGGTATAACAATAGGGTTTGTTAAGGTTGGACCGTCTATAGTATATTCGTATTCTGGCGAACCTGCTGTTACAGCTATTACAATACTACCAAATCCAGTACCATTATCGTCATTAATACAACTAGGGTCTGATGATGTAACGCTAAACGTAGGATCAATAGAAGGCACATTAATAGTTGCGGTATATTCACAACCAGGAAACGTTGTATCAATGGCATATACCGTAACATCACCTGGAGTAGAAATCGCAAAAATACCCGTCGTATTTGTGTATGGTCCTCCTGGAGTTAAGCTAAAGGCAAAATTGTTAGGAACATTAGTTACTGTTACACTACCATCGTTGCCACACTCAATAGGATTCATGGTTAACTGAGGCTGATAATCATTCTTAAATACACTGAAATAAAATGGTATAATACATCCACCATCAAACTCTGCAAGAATTCTATAATCACCTGCTTCTGAAACTGTATAATCTGGAGTGTCACCACCGGTAACTTCTACCCAATTAGCATCTGTACAATTACCATCTAATAAAGAACAAGGGTCATTAGGGTCTAATACACAAGATCCTGATGGACTTAGCCGTTGCCAGGAAATATCGTCTAAGCTAGACGGATCAAAATTTGTTTCTAATAATAATGACTGGTCTCCACATAACAAAATTTGTGGAATAGGAAGTCCACTACAATCCTCTGTCACTACGGTCGTTCCATTAACATAATCCAACACAGGGTTTGTAATGTCTCTAAAGTCTTCTACCGTAAACTCTTCTGTAAGTGACATACACGAAGGATCGACACCATCAGTATCTTCCTTAAGTACAGTATAAGTACCAGATTGAGGATTTGGTACGTTAAAAAAGTTAACGGTTGTTACTACAGGTGTAGCAATCCCAGGACCTGACCACGTATATTGATTATAGCCAGTACCAGCTACTAATAATAGCTCATCATTACAAAAAGTAACATCTAATTGACAAGCTGGAACATTTACTAAAACATTCGAAGCTTCTCCATCTGTATTACCACAAACACCTAACTCATTACTACTTAAGGTACTACCAAGCGTACCGGATACTGCTCCAGTATATGTAGCAGTCGCAGTATTTTGTATAATATCCGAACAAGCATCCCGCAGATCCTCACATGTACTAACTAGTTCTGCTCTAAATCTTATGAATATGGGAGCATCTCCCGGTGTTCCATCATTAGGCGTTTCTACCAAACTAGCAGGAATATAAAATTCGATTACTCCTGGTGATACTTCCGTAAAAGTAACGCCTGGTGGTAAGGTAGCAGTTTCGACACTGAGCAAATTGGTGTTGGGAGGCAAAATATCTGTAATAACTATTGTACCATCAACTAAATCCTCATTACCAACATTTTCAATTTCCAAATCATAAAATAGTTGATCTCCCAGTTCTACATTTCCTCCTGTAATCTCTGTAGTACCATCAGTATCATATATTCGCTTTATAATTCTTAGTTCCGGTTCTATAATTGTAACAGAAAATGCATTAAAAAACACGCTATATCTATCACCTTCGGTAAACAATCTAAAGGTGGCGTCGGTTTGATTATTACCTATTAATAAATTATTGTCATTGTTCAGATCAAAGAGATCCGCATCAAACCCCATGGTGTTTTCAGAATCCGGATTCCGATCTGTTATATGCTGATGATCAAAAGAAATTGTACTTGCAAAAAAGTTATTTGTAGGATTAACATCATTATTAGCATTGTTACCTTGACCCAATGCTGTATAATTATTGGCTGTATTTAATACTTGTAAAGCATCACCTCTAAGACCTCTATCACCTTCTAGTCCCGCAGAACCAAAACGCACATCTACAGGTTGATTACCTTGTAACGTAGTAAATCCAGAAAAGGTATAGTCTTCTGGCGCGCCTCCATTAAAAATCTGAACATAACCATCAGAGGTAGCTATATACTTAGCACTTTCTAGAGGGTCTTCATATATCACTACCAAAAACCATCCGCCACAAGCACCATCACTACCATCTGTTTGTCCATTGGTAGCATTCATATCTGCCAACGTGTAGGTTCCAAATGGATTATCTTGATCAATTAAACTCGTTACCTCAGAATAACAAACATATTGCACTTCATCATTAGCCCTGTTACTGTTGTTCGTTGACGTGTTTCTATATCCATCCCAAACAACGCTGCTGGCCGTTACATCTATATAAGAACCACCTGGAACTTTAAACTTTATATTTCTAAAATCAGCAGGTCCGTCTTTTCTTGGATCCGTAAGAGGCAGTCCTGTTTCTTGATCATCATCTTCTGTAGATAACGTACCCAATACTACATTGGTTTCTGCCTGCAATAAAGGTATTAAATCTCCATTATTAACATTAGCATTACTGATATCATTGTTCCCTATAGAAACCGATGGAATATTGATGGCAGGACCATTACCTGTCATTCTCGGTAAAAGACCATTATTATGTACAATCACAACCCCGACAGCTCCAGCGTTCTGAGCATTTACCACTTTTTCTCTTATCGAACAACTACCAGTATTACTAATCACCGCGATATTGCCGGCTAATTGTGCTCCATTGGTAATACCACATCCACTTACTGGTTGAGCAACCACCATATATGATGTTACCGGACTAAATTTTATGTCTGAGTTATCATTATCAAATTCTGAATTTCTAACTGTATATTCTTGGGCTAGTCTTCCATTATTAATAATTAGAACAGTATTTGTATCACTATTTGATCCTATTTCGTCATCATTGAAATCATTAACATTATTAGTTCTAGCCATATAGTAGTTGGCAGACCAATACAACCCAGCATAGACAATCGAACTACAAGATTCTCTGGTCTGATTGTTATA
The DNA here is from genome assembly GCF_053613295.3 of Aquimarina ulvae. Classification (NCBI taxonomy): domain Bacteria; kingdom Pseudomonadati; phylum Bacteroidota; class Flavobacteriia; order Flavobacteriales; family Flavobacteriaceae; genus Aquimarina; species Aquimarina ulvae. Next base: position 1,476 of record NZ_JBSIBP030000010.1, on the reverse strand, counting down.
TATTCTTAAATCTGCTTCACTAGAGCTAAACGTAGAGTTATCATTATCCACATCAATAAATGCTGTCGTATAAGGACCATTGTTACCAGTAAAAAGATCGAAAGGAGCGTTCGGATCATAGTCTACACCATTTCTTTCTAATACACCAACAATATCGTTACCTGTCATTAGGATATTACCTCTAATATTATCACGAGTTTCTCTTGGTGTAAAAGGAACTAATTCCTGTGCACTTATATTGCTTATGGTACCGATAACAATTAACATTATTAACAGTACAGCTTTTTTTGGGGATATTGTTTTCATAAGCTGCTTTATTTGAGTTGCGTTATTCATTCTAACATTTTTTTGGGGTGCTTACTACTGTATTTTTAAAATATAAAGATCACCATCATATGTATTATTAACATTAGAGAACAGGCTTTGCTTTGCTTGGTCTAATGTGTCGAATCTATCTAAATAGACATATATGTAATTATCCTTAGGATTCCTGAAAAACTTAGGTTCTAATCCTTCTGACTTAAGTCTTTCCATTCCTCTTTCAAAATAATTCTCTCTTTTAAAGATATTGGTAATCAAATAGTAACCATTTTCTATGTTGTGACCTCCTATATACGATAAGCTTTCGGTCAAAACGGTATCATCCTTTACAGTATCCTTTATTAATCTGGATTCTTGTACTAATCGCTTTAAGGATTCCACTCTACTCTTAGCTATATGTAATATCCACATATCACCAAAGTATTTGTTTCCTAAATTATTTAAATAGTTCTCAGCAGCTTCCGTTTTATCAGCATAGTATTGAATTGATACATATTGGAACTGATTTTCTGGGTTTAAGATTATTTGAGCATCATTAAAGCCTAAATCCTTCAACTTATTCGTAAAGCTATCTGCGTATGTTCCTCCTCTAAATACATTCCCAATTAAATAATATCCTTCAGGGTATCCAGGGATAAATTTAGTTGCGTATTTAGCTTCAGGTCTTGTTGCTTCTGCAAACTTTATAAATCTGTTTTTAGAAGTTAATCTTTTTGAACTCGTAGGATCACTATCATTTTTTACTTCCTCAGCTTCATTACTCATATTCACTAAAGACTCTAAGAGTTTATTAAACTCTCTTTTATCCAAGTTCTGTGAAGAAGTTAACAAAGAATCTCTTGATGCAATTAATTTATCGGTAATTCTACTGCTATTATCCAGTTCCCTCTGTATCTGATCAAGGTCTTCACTACTTTCTTCTACTGCTTCGGCTTCCTGACGTAATCTCTCTTCTTCTGCTAATCTTGCCGCCTCGGCTTCCTCAGCTAATCTGGCTGCTTCCGCCTCCTGACGTAATCTCTCTTCTTCTGCCAATCTTGCTGCTTCGGCTTCCTCAGCTAATCTGGCTGCTTCCGCTTCCTGACGTAATCTCTCTTCTTCTGCCAATCTTGCTGCTTCGGCTTCCTCAGCTAATCTGGCTGCTTCCGCTTCCTG